>NZ_LOWC01000157.1:0-186002 GCF_001522845.1 Burkholderia sp. BDU5
GACAAGCTTTCAGGCAACTATTTCGCCTTCGCCTCGCTTGCCTGTGCCTTTGGGCCGCTGGTGAGAATGTGAACAGAACCTAGGGAGTCGGCCAAGCTCGCATCGCGCGTTGCAGCGTGCTGCGCGAGCGAGCCCCGGTCGCGGGCCACACAGTCGAGCTTGAGCTGCGTGCATAGGCCGGCAATGCGTTCATGCTGCACATTCATGCGGCCACGGGGCATGGCATCGGCATTCACGTGCACGAAGGCGGCGTGCGATTCGGTTTGGGTTCGCAGTACGGTCTCTTGCCGAACGCGGTGATTTCGGTCGAGCCGGGCATCTACGTGCCGGGCAAGGGGGACGTGCGTATCGAGAACATCGTCGTCATCCATCCGAGCGAGCAGGAACCGGGCAAGATGGCGCTCGAGAACCTCGTGACGGTCGGTTACGACTGGGATCTGATCGCTCTCGATCTGCTCACCGACGACGAGCGTGCGTATCTTCTCGACTACGAACAATTGTGGATCGAGCACGGCACGAATGTGACGCATTGTGCGTTGCTGTAGCGAGTAGCGTGCTGCGCGTCCGGATATGCGCCGGAAATAAAGAAGCGCCGTCGGACAAACCGTCCGGCGGCGTTTTTTTTATGAACGCGCAGTGAGCGCCGGCGACGGCGCGATTGAAGGCCGCGCCGTCGCGCGCGCATCACGCGACGCGCGGCTCGTTCCAACGGTTCGCGCGACGGAAGGTGCCGATGTCGTTGAAGCGCACGCCGACCGCGCGCAGCGCCGCATGCGCGCGCTTCGCGGTCAGTTGGCGAATGTAGAACGGATCGCGCACGACGAAGTGGTGAATCGCGTGCGTGCTGCCGAAGTTGAAGCAGAACAGCTGCACCGGAAGCAGCCACCACGGATTCAGAACTTGCGTCTGCTGGATGACGTTGCGCGAATCGATGTCGCCGTAGTAGTGCATGTTCGAGCTGATGAAGTTGATGCAGAAGCTGCGCACGAAGTTCGGCCCGAGCCAGGTCACCGCGAGAAAGTCGACGGCGTGCATCGCCTGCTGGACGAGCGCCGGCACGTCCGGCTGATGGCCGAGCGCATGCAGTGCGAAGAGTCCGGCGTGATACGCGATGAATGCATGCCACAGCACGTAGTAGGCGTGGCCGATCGGCATGTACGACATCAATTGCTCGATGCGCAGCCGCACGCGATCGCCGCGCGCTTGCGCGGGCTGCGCCGCGACGTACTGCAACACTTTTCGGCGCATGCCGAGCGGCCGCAGCGCGACGGCGAGCATGCCGTCCGCGAGCATCAGCACGCGCTTCACGCCCCAGCGCTCGCCGTTGGTGATCCCGTATTCCTCGAGGTCCGATTCACTGCCCGACACCTTGTGATGGTGCAGATGCATCCGACGGCGCGTCCACGGATTGATCGTGCCGGGCCGGGTGAGCCAGCAGAGCGTCATCATCAGATGATAGGCCCACGGCGTCTTCTTGAAGTACATCAAGTGGATCAGGTCGTGCTCGAGTTCGTGGATCAGCGACGTCGCGAGCGTCGCGACAGGCAGCGCGACGTACCACGCGATCATGCCCTTTGCGTACAGATACGCCGCCGCAAGCATCGTCGCGACGCAAAGCGCCATCGCTGTCGCGCCGACCAGATTCTGATTGTCGAGCAGCGGATATTTCGCGCGCAGCGCGTCGCTCGCCGCATTGACCTCGTTGCGGACGTACGCGACCTTTTCCGCGTCGTTCTTGAAGCGCAAAGTCTTGGACTTACTCATTGTTCGAATCCGTATCCCTGAAATCGGCGGTATGCCGATGACGCCATCTTAGAACCGTCCGCGCCTCCGCCGCGAGGGCCGGTCGTGCCAAAGATCGAGTCATTTGAGGCCAATTTGCAGCGTTGCGATGAGTCATATCGGGCCATCAGTCGCTATAATCGGCCGGTTACCGCTCGGAGTCGATGCATGGCCACGTCCGTTCCGGATCCTACGAGGCAATTGAACAAGGCGACCGTCTCGTCCGCCTATGCGCTTTTCATGCTGATGCTCGCGGAGGAGCGCGGCATCGCCGACGCGGACATTCTCGCGAACACGGGCGTCACGCGCGCGAAGCTCGAGGAGCCGGACGCGCGCATCACGCCGCTGCAGCAGGCGGCGATCGTATTCAATTTGCTCGGGAAAACGAACGATCCGTCGATCGCGATCGAGATCGGGCTGCGCAGCAGCCTGACGAAATCGGGGATGATCGGCTTCGGGCTGATGAGCTGCGCGACGCTCGGCGAGGCGATCCAGCTCGGCATCCGTTATCTGCCGACGCGCGTGCCGTTCTTTTCGATACGGCTCACGGAACTCGAGCACACGGTGCAGATCGACATCCTCGAAGCGTTTCCGCTCGGCAGGCTGCGCCAGTTCGCGGTCGAGAATTTCATGGTCGAGACGGCGATCCTGTTCAACTCGCTGCTCACGCCGTCGCATGACAGGACGATGAAGGCGAACGCCGAGCTGTGCTTCGAGTGGCTCGAGCCGCCATACTTCGCGCGCTATCGCGATCGTCTTCCTCGCTGTCATTTCGATGCGCCCGCGAACCAGATCCGCTGCGAAGCGGCGCTTCTCGACGAGCCGATCAAGACCGCGAACGCGCAGACCGCGCAGATGATCGTCCAGCAGTGCGAAGCAGAGCTCGCGCGGCTCGGCTACGCGGAGAGCATCGTCGAGCGCGTGCGAAATCTGCTGATCCGCGGCAGCGACGGCTATCCGTCGCTCGACGCGCTCGCGCGCGAGCTGCATCTGTCCGAGCGCACGCTCAAGCGCAAGCTGAGCGACTACGGCACGACGTATTCGGCGCTGCTCGATGAGATCCGGCTGCGCGACGCGCTGCGCCTGCTCGAGGGCACGCAACTGACGGTCGAGGAGATCGCGGTGCGTGTCGGCTACACCGATCGCGCGAATTTCAGCCGGGCATTCAGGCGTTGGACCGGTGCGTCGCCGAGCAGCAGGCGCTGAGCGTCGCACGCGGTCTTGCGATCCGCGAAGCGTCGTATCCGACATGCGTTGCGGGTCGGTCGAGCGCGACGGGGTACGATGCAGGCGTGAAGTGCGCGCAATGCGCATTCCGAGTACACCTATCGAGAGCAGGGATGTTTGTGTTCGCATCGATGCGTTTTCACGACACATCGTCCGCATTCCTTCAGCCATATCAAGCGGCAATTCCCCACACACAGTAGGAGATGTCGGCAACCTTGTGTTGTATTCCCGCAAGGCTTACGATTTTCGAACGGCGACGCGAATTGCATTGCGCACGGCGCGCTCGGTGCGAGCGGCAGACGTAGCTCGTGTGCGAGCAGCGGGCGCCGCGCCGAAATTCCCGACTTCCTCCATGGTTCGACCATCACGCTGGGTGACATGACTTCCGTTCTCCTCCTCGAAAACATCCACGACAGCGCATCCCTGCATTTCGCCGATGCGCACGTCGACATCGAGCGGCGCAAGGGTGCGCTCGCCGGCGATGAACTCAAGCACGCGCTGCAGCACCATCAACTGATCGGCATTCGCTCGGCGACGCACCTGATGCGCGACGAGATCGACGCCGCCCGCCATCTGCTCGCGATCGGGTGCTTCTGCATCGGCACGTCGCAGGTCGATTTGTCGGCGGCCGCGCATCACGGCATTCCGGTGTTCAATGCGCCGTTTTCGAATACGCGATCGGTCGCGGAGCTCGTGATTGCGGAGGCGATCCTGCTGCTGCGGCGCGTACCGGAGAAGAGCGTGCTCGCGCATGCGGGCGAGTGGGCGAAGGGCGCGGGCGGATCGTTCGAGGCGCGCGGCAAGACGATCGCGATCGTCGGCTACGGCAACATCGGCGCGCAGGTCGGCGTGCTCGCGGAGGCGCTCGGCATGAAGGTCGTCTATTACGACGTGCAGGCGAAGCTGTCGCTCGGCTCCGCGCAGCCCGCGCGCTCGCTTGGCGACGCAATCGCGCTCGCGGACGTCGTCACGCTGCACGTGCCGGCGAACGCATCGACGCACAACATGATCGATGCGGACGCGCTCACGCAATTCAAATCCAACGCAATCCTGATCAATGCGTCGCGCGGCACCGTCGTCGACATCGACGCGCTGCGCGATGCGCTCGTGCAGAAGCGTCTGGGCGGCGCCGCGATCGACGTGTTTCCGCACGAGCCGAAGAGCAACGTGGATCGCTTCGAATCCGTTCTGCAAGGACTGCCGAACGTGATCCTGACGCCGCACATCGGCGGCAGCACGCAAGAAGCGCAGGAGAGCATCGGTGCGGAAGTGTCGTCGAAGCTCGTCGCGTTCCTGACGCGAGGCGATAGCGCGGGCGCCGTCAATTTTCCGCAAGTGAGTCCGGGCGAATGCACGTCGGCCGCGCGACTCCTGAACGTGCACGGCAACACGCCGGGCGTGCTCGCGGTGCTCAACACGCTGCTCGCGCAGGACGGCGCGAACATCGTCGCACAGCATCTGCAGACGCGCGGCGACATCGGCTACGTGGTGACCGACCTCGACCGGGTGCCGTCCGACGCGTTTCTCGACAAGCTGCGCGGCGATCGCGCGTTCACGCGCAGCCGGCTGCTTCGCAGCGCATGAGGCGGCGCGCGGGCCGTCGGAACAAGGCTCGCGCGTGGTCTCACGCATACCATTGATGCGCCGCCGCAGCGCTGCCGATATTGACAGCATTGGATTTCTCACGGCCCGCGTGTAATATTGCGCTCCAATCGAATCGCCGCTTGAGAACGACGCTCGAACGGGGCACCGAATCCGGAGCGTCCGAACGAACGCGTCTGCCCATCCGCGTCCCGCTGCAAATGGCGCAGCCGGTCGCGGCGAATCGCATCGCTGCGACGCGATGCACGCTCGATGGAGTCGAATCGAGATCCTGAGATTTACTTAGAACAACAACGAATTTATCTGGGGAAGAGGGTTCGTGTATCGTGCGGCTTTTGATCCGCACGCTGTCGGTATTCCATCCGGCGTCCGCGTGACGTCGCCTTCGGCGGCGCGGCGTGCGCTTGCCCACATTCCGAACGATTGCACGAGGCCCGCGCGGCAGACGCTCTGCGTTTGCCGTGGCTGACAGGCGTTTCATCGGCGTTGCGCACGTCGTGTGCGTGCGTGTTTCCGCCGATTTCTCGAAGAGGGCTGACGATGCAATTCGAAGAGTTGAGCGATGACGAATGGGCGCGTATCGAGGGGCTGCTGGCGACGCAGCCGGTGCGGAATACGCGCTGCGGCCGGCCGCGCGCGCAGGCGCGTGCGGTCGCGAACGCCGTGCTGTGGGTGCTGACGACGGGCGAATGTTGGGGCGCGTTGCCGCGCCGCTATCCGTCGTTGCCGACTTGCCGCCGCCGCTTCGACGAATGGTCCGCGGACGGCACGCTCGCCGCGATCGTCGAGCGCCTGAAGGCCGGCGGGCGACAGGTCGAGCTGCGCGAGCGGAGCGGAGCGGTCGACGCGAAGGCTCCCGCGCGAACGCGTCGCCGGTTCCAGTTCAACGCGTTCTGGAGCAGCCCTGAATCATGGTGCAGGCCTGTCGTCGCCGCCGCCGGTGCGGCCGATGAGGGCAGGGACGGCCGCATGCCGGAGCGCGGCGAAGCCGGCGCGGCTGACGGAAAGCCATGCGGGTGAGTCGCGCCGTGCATCGGGTGACGCATCGTCTCGAACACGTCTTCGCGATTGCTCGGCAATCGGCAATCGGCAATCGGCGATCGACGCGCAATCAATCGGCCGCGAACGGCCGGCTTGTCGCGTGTGTCGGCTCGCGCGCATCGCGCGGCTACACACCTGCGTCGGGCCTATCGATGCATCGAGCGATGCGCTCTGGCCTTTTCGCCCGGATGATCTTGATGTGGCCAGCGATGGCCCGATGCGGAGAAAAATCGCATCGGGGCATGCCGTCGCCCCCGCGGCGGCATGCCGACGCATTGTCTGACGCTGCGTGGCAAAACGCGTCGGCGCTTCGCTCGACGTGATTGCGTTGCGATTCGTAAGGATTCGCGAAGATTCGCGAGCGCCTACGCCGCTTGCCATCGTGCGGCGGCGACGTCGATCTTGCGCGGAATCAGCTTGAGGCTTGCGAACGTATCGGCGATCTGCTGTTGATACGCGAGCGTCGCATGGTCGATTGGCTGCACGCCGTAGCTCGCCCGCTTCAACGCGAGTTCGAGCGTCACGGTGTCGAGACCGACGAGCGGCGATAGCTGCGCGGCAACCGCGGCGACGTTTTCGCGCGCCCAGTGGTCGACCGCGCCGACCTCGTCGAGGAGCACGCGCATCCGTTGCGGCTCGGCTTCGGCGAACTGCCGGCTCGCGAGATAGTACTGTGTGTTGTTCACGAGCCCTTCGCCGTTCGCGATTGCGCGCGCGTTCATTTGCCGCTCGACTGCGGCGAGATAAGGATCCCAAATTACCCAAGCGTCGACGCCGCGCTGCGCGAACGCCGCGCGCGCATCGGCGGGCGCGAGATACACGGGCGTGATGTCGCGGTAATCGATCTTCGCGCGCTGCAGCGCCTTGACGAGCAGGTAGTGGACGTTCGAGCCCTTGTTGAGCGCGATCTTCTTGCCACGCAGATCCGCGACGGCGCGAACCGGCGAATCGTGCGGCACGACGATCGCCTCGCCCTGCGGTGCGGGCGGCTCGCTGCCGACATAGACGAAGTCGACGCCGGCGGCGAGCGCGAAGACAGGCGGTGTCTCGCCGACGGTGCCGACGTCGACCGCGCCGGCGTTGAGGCCTTCGAGCAGTTGGGGGCCGCCGGGAAACTCAATCCATTGGATTGCAACATGTTGATCGGCGAGCCGCTTCTCGAGCG
The DNA here is from genome assembly GCF_001522845.1 of Burkholderia sp. BDU5. Lineage (NCBI taxonomy): Bacteria > Pseudomonadati > Pseudomonadota > Betaproteobacteria > Burkholderiales > Burkholderiaceae > Burkholderia > Burkholderia sp. BDU5. The sequence continues at coordinate 6,818 of NZ_LOWC01000157.1, forward strand.
TGCCGCGCGCTTTCAGCACGACGAAGTTGCCGTATTTCTGATAGCCAATCCGCAGCGTCTTCGCGCTGCGTTGTGCGTGCGCGGCGCCGCTCGCCGACAGTGCGGCGAGGCCGCCCGACAATGGTGCGGCAAGCGCGGCCGCGCCCGCCGCCTTCAGCAGCAGGCGGCGCGTGCCGTCATGAACGGATTGGGGAGAGGTGGAGCGGGGCGTGTCGTGAGAGGTCATGTGGCTCGTGTGTCGATGCGGCGTTTGCGCGCGGTGCGGCGTGCCGCGGCGTGATGCACGGCCGCGCGGCCGTGCCGCGAATCCGCAGCCATCATCGTCGGCGCGCGTAAAACGGGTCAATGGCCAGCTTCGACTTTGTTCTGCTATCGATTTCGCGAAAGGGAATTTGCGGATGCGCGCGCTCGAGCGAAGGCGCGTGGCTGGCCTCGCAGTGCGCCGCTCGGGTGTGCGCACTGCAATGGATGCGCGCGTGCCGATGCTTGCGCGTTTGCGGCGAACCGTATCGTTCAGGCCGAAGAGCGGATTCGTCGTGCCCGTTGCGATCGCGGGCAAGACCTATCGCTCTCTCGTCGACACGGGCGCGAGTCACACAGTGATCGACAACCAGCTCGCGCAGTCGATCACGCAGCCGTCGACCGACGAGCAGATTCCGATTGCATATCGGGCGATGCTCGCGAAAGGCCCCACGACGACAGACGGCGTGCTCCCGCAGGAGCGCGTGCGCTTGTGGCAGCCGTTGCCGCTCGCGCTCGGCAGCTTCGAGGTGCCGAGCTTCTATCCGTGGCTCGGCCTCGATCTGTCGTTGCTGTCGCAGGCGTTCGGCGCGCAGATCGACGGCGTCGTCGGCATCGAGATCTTTCGCCAGTTGAGCCGGATCGCCGACAATCGCAGCGGCACGCTGACGGTCTGGCGTCATCCGCCCGTCGGGCAGCGCTTCCAGCATTGCGTCCCGCATCAGGACAGCTTCGGCCAGTCGCCCGCCGTGAGCGTCGACTTCGGCGATCAATGGACGATGTTCCGTTTCGATACCGGCGCGCGCCATTCGATCGTGTCCGCGCCGACGCTCGCGTTCCTCGCGAGCCGCAAGGCCGCGAAGCCGCTCGGCGACACGGTGCCGAGCCTGTCGGCGAACGGCGTCGGGCAGTCGCTCGATTACTTCGCGAAGGGGCTGTCGTTCGACGGCAAGCTGGTCGGCGGCCTGCGCGTCGCCGAAGGCGGCGGCGACATGCTCGGGATGAACTTCCTCGCGCGGCTCGATCGCTACATGTTCGTGCCGAGCACGATGGAGTTCTGCTACGACGCGAGCCGCTTCACGCAGGACGATCCGCGGCCGCTGCGCACGATCGCGATCCGCTATGTCGACGGCCGCGTGCAGCTGTTCCACAACCGACCGGACGACCTCGGCCGCTACGGTCTCGAAAACGGCGACGTGCTCGTCGAGATCGACGGCAAGCATGTCGACCCGTCGGCCATCGACGACGTGCGCGATCGATTGAGCTCCGCGCCGGCAGGCTCGCTCGAGATTGCGATTGAGCGCGGCGGCGCGCGCCGCACCGTGCGGATTTGACGCACGGCCTTCATCTGGCCGCTCGCGCGGCCGCGGGCGGCGCGCTCCACGCGCTGCTGCGACGACGACTCGCGCGGGATCGCCGCGCGGAATGCATTGGTGCATAAGAAAAAAATCGCGACGTCGTGTGAGGCGTCGCGAAATGTTGCGCTTTGTGCATGGGCGGCCAAATTCAAAAACATGAAATTTGCGATTGCGCATCCGATCGATTATCAATTTAAAGAGGTATTTGATTGACATGAATCAACGCAAAGCAACGGTGCTCATGAGATTTTCGCGACATCGAAAATTTGAACAACAAGTTCCCATGAGACCAAAGAAAGCGATGGTGCCTGCGGCGTACCCGCTTCCCCCACGATCCGCAGGGGCGGTTCGCGTCGATGGCGGGAACGGGAGGCCTTGCCGGAGAGGATGACAGTGACCTCGAGACCCACCGCTGTACTTGCCGTGCTGTGCACGTTGCTGAGCCAGACGGCGCTATCCCAGGAATCGCAGACGGAACGCGCGCCCGATACGATGGAGGCGCGCGTGCTCGCATGCGCCGCGTGCCACGGCCGGCAGGGCGAGGGAACGTCGAACGACTACTTCCCGCGCTTGTCCGGCAAGCCCGCCGGCTATCTGTACAACCAGCTCGCTGCGTTCCGCGACGGCCGGCGCAAGTACCCGCCGATGAACTACCTGCTCGCGTATCTGCCCGACGCGTACCTGCATCGGATCGCCGACCACTTCGCGAGCCGGCGTCCGCCGTTCCCGGCGATCGCGGCGCCCGCCGCCGCGCCCGCGGTGCTCGAGCGGGGACAGCAGCTCGTGAAGTCGGGTGACCCGTCGCGCAAGATTCCCGCGTGCGCGTCGTGCCACGGCGCGGCGCTGACGGGCATGGAGCCCGCTGTGCCGGGCCTCCTCGGCCTGCACGGGGAATACCTGAGCGCGCAGCTCGGCGCGTGGCGCTACGGCACGCGTACGTCGATCGGGCCCGACTGCATGCAGCAGGTCGCATCCCGGCTCACCGACATCGACGTGACCGCGATCTCCGCGTGGCTCGCGTCGCGGCCCGCGCCCGCCAATCCGTCGCCCGCCCCCGCGGACTCGCTCGACATGCCGCTCGCATGCGGTGGCGAACCGCGCTAATGGAGGCCTCGGTGCACAAGCAACTGACCGTCAAATTCCGCAGCGCGCTTGCATTCGCCGGCGTGCTGTTCGCAGCCGCGGGCACGGCGTTCACGGCGTCCGTCGCATCCGCGCAGCCGTCGAACGACGCGGCGACCATCCGGCGCGGCGAATATCTGGCGCGCGCGGGCGATTGCATCGCGTGCCATACGGTGCCGGACGAGAAGCTCTTCGCGGGTGGCCGCGCGATGCCGACGCCGTTCGGCACGCTGTATTCGCCGAACATCACGCCCGACGACGAGGCGGGCATCGGCAAATGGACCGCCGACGAGTTCTACTCGATGATGCACACTGGCCGCTCGAGCGACGGCTCGCTGCTGTATCCGGCGATGCCGTTCGCCGCGTACACGAAAGTGACGCGCGCGGATTCGGACGCGATCTTCGCGTACCTGCGCTCGGTACCGCCCGTGAAGCTCGCGAACCGGCCGCACGACATGCGCTTTCCGTACAACAACCGGCAACTGCTGATCGGCTGGCGCACGCTGTACTTCAAGGAAGGCGAGTATCAGCCGGACAACACGAAGCCGGCCGAATGGAACCGCGGCGCGTATCTCGTGCAGGGGCTCGGCCACTGCTCGATGTGCCACACCGCGATCAATGCGCTCGGCGGCAGCTCGGAGTCGAACGCGTTTGAAGGCGGGCTGATCCCGATGCAGGCGTGGTACGCGCCGTCGCTCACGTCGAACAAGGAAGCGGGGCTCGGCGACTGGAGCATCGCCGACATCACGGGCCTCCTGCAGGCGGGCGCGTCGCATCGCGGCGCGGTGTACGGGCCGATGGCGGAGGTCGTCTACGACAGCCTGCAGCACCTGTCCGACGACGACGTGCGCGCGATGGCCGTCTATCTGAAGGCGCTGCCGCAGCGCGGCAGCGAATCCGCGTCCGCGCCGCCGACGAAGATGCCCGCGCCGGAAGAGACGCGCCTCTACAAGCTCGGTGCGAAGATCTACGACGCGCAGTGCGCGTCTTGTCACGGCAAGACGGGCCGTGGCAAGACGCCGGCGTTCCCGCCGCTCGCGGGCAACCAGTCGATCCAGATGACGTCCGCGGTGAATCCGATCCGCATGGTGCTGAACGGCGGCTACGCGCCCGGCACCGCGAAGAATCCCGAGCCCTACGGCATGCCGCCTTTCGCCCAGTCGCTGTCGGACGACGAGGTGGCCGCCGTGACGACGTTCATCCGCACCGCCTGGGGCAATCGCGGCACGCCGGTTTCCGCGAAGGAAGCCAACGCGCTGCGTTCCGCTCCGCTCTATTGAGGACATCATGAGCGACACTTCCCAACGACACGGGGGCGACCCCGAACCGCACGACGACGCGGTCGACGAGATCGTCCGCGCGGGGCCGCGCGGCGCGCTCGCGCTCGCGGGCACTGCGACCGCGATCGTGATCGCGCTGTGGTTCGCCTTCTACTTTCTCGTCTTCCTGCCTCGCGGCGTGATCCAATAATCCGGCTGCCATGTCCAAACAACCTATGCCAGACCGTCTCGACGGCGCGCAGCTCGCGGCCCGGATCGAGCGCAGGTGGGCGATCCTGGCCGTCGGCCTGATGGTCGTCCTCGTCGCCATGATGGTGTACACCGGCCTTCACTGGGCGATGATGCCGCCGTCGCGCGTCGAGACGATCGACCCGACGACGCTGCATGTCTCGGGCGAATTCATCGAGAGCAACCTCGGCGCCGCGCGCGAGCCGGACGGCTCGGTCACGGTGCGCGTGATCGGCCAGCAGTACTCGTTCACACCGCAGTGCATCCTCGTGCCGGCGAACACGCCCGTCACGTTCCGCGCGACGAGCGCGGACGTCGTGCACGGCTTCCTCATCACCGACACCAACATCAACTCGATGCTCGAGCCGGGCTACGTCGCGACGTTCAGGACGACCTTCGACAAGCCGAAGGACCACCTGATGCCGTGCCATGAGTATTGCGGCACGGGTCACGAGGGGATGTGGGCGCACGTCAAGGTCATTGACCGTGCGGAATTCGACAAACTGGCGTCCAGCGCGCGGAGATTGAGCTGTGTTAAAGAATAATCGACTGGTGCTCGCCCATTTCTGGCTCGCGTTCGCGGTCTTCGGCGTCGCGCTGCTGCTCGGCGCGTGGCAGATGCTCGCGCGCAGTCCGCTGCATCCGTGGCTCGGCAATCCCGAGCTCTACTACCGTTCGGTGACGGCGCACGGCTCGGTGATGGGCTACGTGTTCCCGACGCTGATCGCAATGGGCTTCGGCTATGCGATCAGCGAACTCGCGCTCAAGATGCCGCTCGTCGGCCGCCGCTGGGCATGGACGGGCTTCTGGCTGATCGCGGTCGGCTCGGTCGTCGCGATGACGCCCGTGTCGCTCGGCCTGTCGTCGGTGCTGTACACGTTCTATCCGCCGATGATCGGCAGTCCGTTCTATTACCTCGGCGTCGTGCTCGTCGTCGTCGGTTCGTGGATCTGGGTCGCGCTGATGTCGGTGAACCTGTATGCGTGGAAGAAGGAGAACCCCGGCAAGCCGATTCCGCTCGCGATGTTCGCGAACGTCGCAGGCGCCTATCTGTGGGGCTGGACCGCGGTCGGCGCGGCGATCGAGATCCTGTTCCAGATCCTGCCCGTCGCGGTCGGACTCAAGTCGACGATCGACGCGGGCCTCGCGCGCGTGTTCTTCTCGTGGACGCTGCATGCGATCGTCTACTTCTGGCTGATTCCCGCGTACATCGCGTACTACACGCTCGTGCCGCGCGCGATCGGCGGCAAGCTGTACAGCGACGGGATGGCGCGCATCTCGTTCATCCTGTTCCTCGTCGGCGCGATGCCGATCGGCATTCACCATCTGTTCGCCGATCCGCAGGTCGGCTCGGGCTTCAAGTTCCTGCAGTCGGTGTTCACGGCGCTCGTCGCGGTGCCGACGCTCCTCACGGTGTTCACGGTGTGCGCATCGGTCGAGATCGCGGCGCGCCTGCGCGGCGGCAAGGGCGCGTTCGGCTGGCTGCGCGCGCTGCCATGGCATGAGCCGATGATGCTCGCCGTCGCGTTCTCGTTCGTGATGCTCGGCTTCGGCGGCGCGGGCGGGATCATCAACATGAGCTATCAGCTCGATTCGACGATCCACAACACGCAGTGGATCACGGGCCACTTCCACCTGATCTTCGGCGGCGCTGTCGTCATCATGTACTTCGCGATCGCATACGAGCTGTGGCCGCATCTGACAGGCCGCGCGCTCGGCAGCCTGCGCCTCGTCAAGACGCAGCTGTGGCTGTGGTTCGTCGGGATGATCGTCACGACGTTCCCGTGGCACTACGTCGGCATCCTCGGCATGCCGCGCCGGATGGCCTATTACGACTACAGCGATCCCGCGCTCGCGCCGCAGGCGATCTGGGTGATCATGTCGGTCGTCGGCGCGCTGATCCTCGTCGCGTCGGCCGTGCTGTTCTTCGTCGTGCTGATACGCAGCCATTGCAGCGCGAAGGTCGAGCCCGCCGAGTTCACGTTCAGCTCGGCCGTTCACGAGCCGAAGACGCTGCCCGTCGCGCTCAACAGCTTCGGGCTGTGGATCGCGCTGATGATCGGCCTCACGGTCGTCAACTACGGCTATCCGATCGCGCAGTTGATGGCGCTCAAGCAAGCGTCGGTGCCGGCGATCTACATGGGGACGCAACGATGAGCACGGAACGTCTGTTTTCGATTCGCAACCGCTGGTTGACGCTCAGCGTCGGGCTCACGCTGTTCGCAGTCGTCGCGTCGGTGCTGATCGGCTTCGTCTGGCTGCCGTCGGTGCAGAAGGATGCGCAGTTCCAGGGCATCTGGAACGCGATCTGCAGCGCGGCCGGCGTGCCGCGCGCGTGGCTGCCGTCGCAGCCGGAGCCCGCGACGGTCAAGACGAGCGCCGTCGTCGTCACGCCGCAGATGATGACGCAGACGGACAGCCTATCGATCGGCCGCGGCGCGACGCTCGCGATGCGTTGCACGATGTGTCACGGCGCGCGCGGCATGAGCGACGCGAATTCGCCGAACCTCGCGGGCCAGTACGCGGCCGTCATCTACAAGCAGTTGAAGGACTTCCAGGCGGGCGCGCGCACGAACGCGGTGATGGCGCCGATGGTCGTGAATCTGTCCGACCAGGACATGCGCGATCTCGCGGCGTTCTATTCGTATCTGCCGCGCGCCGCGGCGAAGCCCGCCGCGAATCGGCCGAAGATCGTCGCGAGCGGCGCGCCGATGCGCAACATCGCACCGTGCGCGTCGTGCCACGGCGGGATGGACAACAAGGTCGGCGGGCCGTGGCTCGAAGGCGAGCCCGAGGTCTACATCAACGCGCAGTTGCAGGCGTTCGCGTCGGGCGCGCGGCATAACGACATCAGCGAGCAGATGCGCAACGTCGCGCGGCAGATGACGCTCGACGAGATCGCGGTCGCCGCGCGGTACTACGCGGGCCGGCCGTAACGCGGGGGCGCGCGGCGGCTGCGCGTTACCGCGTTTGTGGCATGCGGGCGGGGCAGGGCGGCGCGCGTCTCGTGTGCGATCGCGCACGATCGAATCGCGAAAGGAAGAAGCGGTAAACGGGGCGAGCCCGTTTGCTGCTTTTGATCGATGGGGCGATGGGCGTCGTGCGGTGCGCGGGGGATTCGCGGCGGGCACGCTCACGAGCATGGCGCGGCGACGTCGCGCGAACCGGCGCATGGTCCGGCTGTCTCGCTGAATTCAGATGATTGTGGCTGCGTCGTTTCGTGTCGCCGGCGGCGATGTGCGCGGCGTCTGCGCACCGACTTGCCCGCCGGCGCTCGCCGCATGCGCGGTCCTGCGTCGTGCGTGACCGCGCGCGTTACTTGTCTTCGCCCTGCGCACCGCGAAAGAAGCGCCCGAGCTCGGCCGCGAGCTCGTTGAGCACGCCCATTTCCTGCTGGGCGATCTTGCGCGCCGGCTGGCTGGCCGCCCAGTCGCCGTACAGCAGCGCGACAGCGTTCTGCTCCGCGATCACGGGCAGCAGCACGAATGCGCTCGAGTCGTCGAACGCGTCCAGATACCACGCGGGCAGACGCTTGACCATCTTCGGGTCGCGCGCGTTCTCGATGAAGATGCCGACCGAGCTCGTGATCGCGAGGTGAAACACGTCGGGCTCGAACGTCTCGTGAAAGCGCAACCGCTCGAGCTGTGCGTCGACGTCCGGACCGAAGCCGAGCCGAGCGGCGAACATGCCGTCGTCGCGCCGCACGAACATCACGGTGCGCGTGAATGCGAGGCCCGCGAGCACGCTTTCGGACGCGAGCGCGAGCACCGGGCCGAGCACGTGCTCGGACGGCAGCGCGCGCAGATCCGCGAGGCCCGCTTCGAGGCACGCCTGCGGGTTCGACGCGCCGCGCGCGATCTTGTCCGCGTTCGCGCGCAGCTCGACGATCTCGCGCATCACCGTGTCGCTCGTCTCCTCGCGCGACAGCGACGCGGCGATCTCGGCGAGCTCGTCGGCATCGGCGCCGAGGACGCCGTGAAAGCGATGCGCGAGCGCCGCGATCCGCGCATCGCGCTGCTGCGCGTGCATCGACGTGAGCGCGGCCGCGACGTCGGCCGAGCAGTGGCTCACCGCACGCAGCCATTGGACGTCGTGCGGCGCGCCGTCGTTCGCGTCGAAGCGCGTCATGCCGGCGCGGATCAGTTCCGGCAGCCGCCAGCGGGACGCCGCCTCGAGGCCGATCTCGTCGAAGCCGACGCCGAGCACCGCACGGCACGCGGCTTCGTCGTCGTCGTCATGCTCGGCCGCGCGCTGGCGGATCTCTTCCCACTCGGCGTCGAGATAGCAGACGACGAGCAGCTTGCCGACCTGCCGCATCAGCGTGCAGACGACCGCTTCTTCGCCCGCGCGCAGGTCGACGTGCTCGGTCAGCTTGCGCGCGACGCAGCCGGACAGCAGCGCGCGGTTTAACTCGAGCTTCGCGTCGATGCGGCGCGGCGCGCTTTGATGAAAGTGGTCGACGAGCTTGAGCCCGACGACGAGATGGCCGACGGCGTCCATCCCGAGCACCATCAGCGCGCGCGTGACGGTCGTGATGTTGCCGCCGAACGCCATATACATCGCCGAATTCGCGAGCCGCAGCACCTTCTGCGTCAGCGCGAAGTCCGACAGCACGACGCGCACGAGCGCCGTGAAGTCGAGGTCGTCGTTCTTCATCGCGGCCATCGTCGCGCGCAGCGCGTCCGACAGCAGCGGAAAATCGCCGCGCTCGTTCATCCGGGCCCAGAGCTTGTCGAGCAGCGCCGTTCGCGGCAGTTGTGCGGTGATTGGCATACGAATCAGTGATTGAGAAAGCCGGCGGCGTGCGTCATGCGATTTCGTGCAGATACAGCTCCTGCGCTTCGAAGCGCTGCGCGAGTTCCTCCGACGGCAGCGCCTGGCAGACGAGCCAGCCTTGAATGTGGTTGCAGCCCATCTCGGTCAGCAGCGTGCGCTGCGCCTCGGTCTCGACGCCCTCGGCGACGAGCTCGAGCTTGAGCGTCTGCGCGAGGCCGACGACCGCCGACACGATCGCGCGGTCGTTTCTCGACGTCAACAGATTTTCGACGAAACTGCGGTCGATCTTCAGCTTCGCGAGCGGGAAGCTCTGCAGGTACGCGAGGCTCGAATAGCCGGTGCCAAAGTCGTCGACCGCGAAGCGGATGCCGAGCTCGGTCACTTCCTCGAGCAGCGTCTTCGCGTGATTCGGATCGTGCATCAGCAGGCTTTCGGTGATCTCCAGGACGATCCGGCACGGGTCGATGCCCGTCAGCTTGATCGCGTCGCGCACGCTCTGCGTGAAGCGCGGATCGCGAAACTGCTGCGGCGACACGTTGACGGCTACGTATTGCAGCGCGATCCCTTGCCGGTCCCACGACACGAGCTGCATGCACGCGGCCTTCAGCACCCAGTTGCCGAGATAGTTGATGAGGCCGATCGATTCGGCGAGCGGGATGAACGTCGCCGGCGCGACGAGTCCGAGCACCGGATGGTGCCAGCGGATCAGCGCCTCGACGCCGACGACGGCGCCCGTGTGGCTCTTCGTGATCGGCTGGAAATGCAGCGAGAACTCGCCGTTGCGCACGCCGTTGTAGAGATCGGCTTCGAGCTTCAGGCGCTCGGCGTCGGCCGGATCGTCGGTCGGCTGATGGAAGGCGAGCGCGTTGCCGCCCGCCGATTTCGCCTGCGCGAGCGCGCGGTCCGCGCGCCGCAAGAGCGGGCTGTGGTGCTGCGCGTGCTTCGATGCGGCGCGCGCATCCGGGTAGATCGCGATGCCGGCGCTCGCCGACAGGTGCACCGCCTGTCCGCCGTACGCGTACGGCTGCTGGACCGCCGTCTGAAGCTGCCGCGCGAGCGCCTCCGCCGCGTCGATCGCAGCCACGCGCGTCGGCGCGCTCAGCACCACCGCGAATTTGTCGCTCGCGACGCGCGCGAGCCGCTCGCCGCGGGTCGCGAGCCGCTGCAGCCGTTGCGCGGTGTCGCGCAGCAGCGCATCGCCCGCGTCGTAGCCGAGCGCGCGGTTGATCCGCTGATAGTCGTCGAGATCGAGGAGGATGAGCGCGGTGCAGCCGCCGCCTTCGTCGGCCGTCTGCTGCGCGCGCATCAGCGCGGGAAGCAGCGCGGACAGGTTGTCGAGCCCCGTCATCGGATCGTGGTGCAGCTCGTACGTGAGCCGCGCCTCGATCGCGCGCCACGATGACACGTCGAACGCCGCGATCGCGAAACCGTCGACGCCGTGGTGGCGGCTGCGCACCGCGCGCACCTCGACGTCGAGCGGGTAGGTCAGCGATTTGACGAGGCACAGCGTCGCCTTCTCGATGTCGCCCGTCTCCGACGCGCGTGCGAGCAGGCCGTCGAGCGTCGCGGTATCCTGCTCCGGGATCAGGTCGCGCAGCGTCAGCGTGTGCAGATAGCCGCGGTGATAGCCGATGAAGCGCAGGCTCGCGTCCGACACGTACAGGAAGCGCAGATCGCGATCCACGTGAGCGAGGAAATCGACCGTACCGACGGTTTGCTCCAACCAGCTTCGGACCGTATCGTCGGCGCGCGGCGTGCCGGCGCGCGCGGGCATCAGCGCGCCGCCCGACCACGCGAAGCGGCGGAGCTTGTGAAGTGCGGCGCGCCAGGAGCCCTTGCGGGGCGTTTTGTTCCTGATGGCTTCCATGTTTCTCGCTGGCGTGAAGGGGCTGGAACCGGTGTCCGGACGCAATAACGGCGCATTGTGCCGATTCTTTAGCGTCAGGGAAGAAACGACATAGAGCGTTTCGTCATGTGCGGCAGTTCGGGATGCGAACACGTGCGGCCGGCTTGCCGGGCGCCAGATCCTGTTGAACGTATGGACATTCGAAGACGAGGACTCAGATGAATCGAAAACTGGCAACGGGCGCGGCGGCCGCGCTCTTCGCGCTGTATACGGTCGCGGCCCATGCCGTGCTGAAGGTCGGCGACGCGGCGCCCGACTTCAGCGCGCAGGCGTCGCTCGGCGGCAAGACTTACACGTACTCGCTCGCCGAAGCGCTGAAGAAGGGGCCCGTCGTGCTGTACTTCTATCCGGCCGCGTTCACGACCGGCTGCACGATCGAGGCGCACGCGTTCGCCGACGCGGTCGATGCTTACAAACAGTATGGTGCGACGGTGATCGGCGTGTCGGCGGACGACATTGGCACGCTGACGAAGTTTTCGGTCAGCGAGTGCCGCAGCAAGTTCCCGGTCGCCGCGGACCCGGATGCGAAGATCATCCGCGAGTACGATGCGAAGCTGCCGGCGATTTCGAAGGCGAACCGCGTGTCGTACGTGATTTCGCCGGAGGGGAAGATTCTCTATGAGTACACGAGCCTGTCACCCGACAAGCATGTCGAGAACACGCTGAACACGGTGAAGGCGTGGGCGGCGTCGCACAAGCAGCCGTGACGGCCGCGGCGCGTCTCGGGCGCGGCGGCGGGATTCGGTAGACGCGCCTGGAGCGGGCGCCGGCGGGCGGGGCGTGCCGGGCGCGATGCCGGCAGCGGGAGGCCGCGCCCGGCCCGTTCGTTCAGGCGCGCAGCGCCTGCTCGATCGGCACGCCGCCGCCGACGAAGCCGATCATCTTCTTCGAGATGCCGAGCTTGATCGCCTCGATCGCCGCCCATGCGACGTCCTGACGCGCGACGGGCGGCGCGTTGTCGAGCCGCTCCTCGGTGAGCGCGATCTTGCCGATGCCCGGATCGTCGGACAGCGGGCCCGGCCGCAGGATCACGTAATCGATGTCCGACGCGATCACGCGGTCGTCGCCTTCGCGCTTCATCTGCGAGTAGTGGCGCAGGAACTCGGGGCTGCGCTCAGGCCAGTACGCGGAGAGCGAGCTGATCACGACGAGCTTCTGCACGTTGTGCGCCTTCGCATACTCGGCTGCGCGCGCGACGGCGTCGCGGTCGATCTGCTCCTCTTCGGCCGCGCCTTCGGATTCGGCGGAGCCCGCCGCGTAGATCGCGTGCGTGATGCCGCTGAACGCGGACGAGAAGTCGTCCGCCAGATCGGCGACGACGACTTTCGCGCCCGGCAGCGCGTAATCCGGCCGGCGCACGAGCGCCGTGACCTCGAAATCCTGCTGCTTGAGCAGCAGGTCCGCGAGCGCGCGGCCCGTGCGGCCGGACGCGCCAATCAGCAGTACCTTCATCGACATGAAACCGCTCCTTGCATTGCGCTGCGCCAATGGCGCCCTCCACGAGGGACTGACGACGAACGCTCAAGTGTATGCCGAATTCACGTCCGATCGTTGACGCCGAAACGAGATTCGGATCAAGGTCCGGCGCGGCGGTGGGCTGGCGCACATGACAGCACAAGTGCGCGGATTCGTGCCGATCGCCGGTGCCGGGGGCGTTCGCGGGCGGTGCTGCGCGACGGCGGTTTTCCCGCCGGCCGCGCGGCCCGCTCATTCATGAATAGACGACGGGCTTCGTATCAGGCGTAAGCATTTGTGACACGGCGGCTTCGCACGCGATGGGGATGCCGGGCGACGCGCTTCCAGGCGGCGCGGGCAGCGCGGCGCCGTCGCCCGCGCGGGGCGCGAGAGGCGGCATGCCAACGCACGGCCGACGATCCGCGAGGCCGGCGCGCGCCGCGCGGATCGGCCCGCCCGGTCCGCGTCGCGCCCGCCCGAGCGTCACTCGCCAGCGCCCGCCGGGCCGCCCGCCGCGCCGCCCGCCGCGCCGCGATGCTTCCGCTTCTCGGCCCATACGCGCAGCCGGTCCATGTACAGATAGACGACGGGCGTCGTATAGAGCGTGAGCATTTGCGACACGATGAGCCCGCCCACGATCGCGATCCCGAGCGGCGCGCGCAGCTCGGCGCCGTCGCCGCGGCCGAACGCGAGCGGCAGCGCGCCGAGGAGCGCCGCCATCGTCGTCATCATGATCGGCCGGAACCGCAGCAGGCACGCTTCGTGGATCGCATCGAACGACGACTTGCCCTGCCGCGACGCGTCGATCGCGAAGTCGACCATCATGATCGCGTTTTTCTTCACGATGCCGATGAGGAGAATCACGCCGATCAGCGCGATGATGCTGAACTCGGTCTTGAAGAGCAGCAGGCCGAGCAGAGCGCCGACGCCCGCCGACGGCAGCGTCGACAGGATCGTGATCGGATGGATGTAGCTCTCGTACAGGATCCCGAGCACGATGTAGACGGCCGCGAGCGCCGCGAGGATCAGGATCGGCTGATCCTTCAGCGATTGCTGGAACGCCTGCGCCGTGCCCTGGAAGCTGCCCTGGATCGTCGGCGGCACGCCGATCTCCGCCATCGTCTGGTAGATCGCCTGCGTCGCCTTCGACAGCGACACGCCGGGCGGCAGGTTGAACGAGATCGTCGTCGCGACGAAGAGGCCCTGGTGGTTGACCGAGAGGGGCGTCGTGCTCGGCCCGAAGCTCGCGATCGCGGACAGGGGCACCATCGTCGACTTCGACGTCGACACCGCCGCGCCCGACGACGCGCTCGACTTGCCGCTCGACGCGATCGAGTTGAGCGCCTGGTTGCGCGCCGAATCGGCGGCGATCGCGGCGGCGCTCTGCGCCGACGTGCCGGCCGCCGACGTGCCCGCCGACGTCGCGACGTAGGTGCCCGCTGCGGCGTTCGTCGTCTGCGCGCCGCTCGCGCTGCCGCCCGACGTGCTGATGTACACCTGCTTCAGCATCTCCGGGCTTTGCCAGTACTGCGGCGCGACTTCCATCACGACGTGGTACTGATTGAGCGGGTTGTAGATCGTCGACACCTGGCGCTGGCCGAACGCGTCGTACAGCGTGTTGTCGATCTGCGCGGGCTTGATGCCGAGGCGCGCGGCCGTCGCGCGATCGATCGTCACCATCGCCTCGAGGCCGCCTTGCTGCTGGTCGGAGTTCACGTCGGCGAGCTCGGGGCGCTTCTGCAGCGCTTCCGTGAGGATCGGCCCCCACTTGTACAGCTCGGTGGTCGAATCGCCGAGCAGCGTGAACTGATACTGCGCGTTGCTCTGCCGGCCACCTATCCGGATGTCTTGCGCGGCCTGCAGGAACGTGCGCGCGCCCGCGACGTCGGCGAGCTGCGGCCGCAGTTGCTGGATCACCTGGTCGGCCGACAGCTTGCGCCCCGGCTTGTCCTTCAGCGCAACGAACATGAAGCCCGAGTTGGTCTGCGCGCCGCCCGTGAAGCCCGCGACGTTCGCGACGTTCGGATTCGCGCTGACGATGCGCATCATCTCGGCGAACTTGAGCTTCATTGCCTGAAACGACGTCGTCTGATCGGCCTGGATGCCGCCCACCATGAGGCCCGTGTCCTGCTGCGGGAAGAAGCCCTTCGGCACGACGACGTACAGGAACACGTTGAGCGCGATCGTCGCGACGAGCGTCATGAGGATCGTGCGCGGATGGCGCAGCGCCCACGACAGCGTGCGCTCGTAGCCGCGCTGCATCCGCGCGAAGCCGCGCTCGAGCCAGCGCGCGAAGCGGCCTTCGTCGCGCGGATCGTGCGCTTCGGGCAGGAGGCGCGCGCACATCATCGGCGTCAGCGTCAGCGATACGATGAGCGACACGCCGATCGCGAGCGACAGCGTGAGCGCGAACTCGCGGAACAGGCGCCCGACGATGCCGCCCATCAGCAGGATCGGCAGGAACACCGCAACGAGCGACAGGCTGATCGACAGCACCGTGAAGCCGACTTCGCGCGCGCCGTCGAACGCGGCCTGCATCCGCGGCGTGCCGTTCTCGATGTGGCGCGAGATGTTCTCGAGCACGACGATCGCGTCGTCGACGACGAAGCCCGTCGCGACGATGAGCGCCATCAGCGACAGGTTGTTCAGCGAAAAGCCGAGCAGGTACATCGCGCCGAACGTGCCGACGATCGAGATCGGCACCGCGACGCTCGGAATCAACGTCGCGCGCCAGTTGCGCAGGAACAGGAACACGACCATCACGACGAGGCTCACCGCGATGAGGAGGGTGTGCTCGGTGTCGGCGAGCGACGCGCGGATGGTTCTCGATCGGTCGAGCACCGGCGAGACCTCGATGTCGGCGGGCAGCGCGGCCGTCAGCCGCGGCAGCGCCGTCTTCACGCGGTCGATCGTCTCGATGATGTTCGCGCCCGGCGACCGGTACAGGATCACGAGCACCGCGCGGTCGCCGTTCGCGAGACCGAGGTTGCGCAGGTCTTCGACCGAATCGACGACGGTCGACACGTCTGCGAGGCTCACGGCCGCGTTGTTGCGGTACGCGATCACGAGATCCTTGTACTGCGACGCCTGCGATGCCTGGTCGTTCGTGTATAGCTGATAGTGGTTCGGATCGAATTCGATTGCGCCCTTCGGGCTGTTCGCGTTCGCCGACGACAGCGCCGCGCGCACGTCTTCGAGGCCGATCCCGTAGTGAAAGAGCGCCTGCGGCTCGAGCTCGACGCGCACGGCCGGGTTCGCCGAGCCGCTCAAGCTGACCTGGCCGATTCCGTCGATCTGCGACAGCGACTGCTGGAGCACCGTCGACGCTGCGTCGTACAGCTTCGCGGGCGACGCCGTCTTCGACGTCAGCGACACGACCATGATCGGCGAGTCGGCCGGATTGACCTTGCGGTATGTCGGGTTGCTCTTCAGGCTCGCGGGCAGGTCGGCGCGCGCGGCGTTGATGGCCGCCTGCACGTCGCGCGCGGCGCCGTCGATATCGCGGTTCAGGTTGAACTGCAGCACGATCCGCGCGTTGCCGACGGAGCTCATCGACGTCATCTCGGAGACGTCCGCGATCGAGCCCAAGTGCCGCTCGAGCGGGCTCGTCACGCTCGTCGCGACGGTCTCGGGGCTCGCGCCGGGAAGCGACGCCTGCACCATGATCGTCGGGAAATCGACCTGCGGCAGCGGCGAGACGGGCAGCTTGACGAACGCGAACAGGCCGGCGAGCGCGATCCCGAGCGCGAGCAGCGTCGTCGCGACGGGGCGGGTGATGAACGGGCGCGACAGGTTCATTTACGCGTCCGGATGCGCGGCCGCCGGGCCGGAGCGATCGAAGAAGCCGCGGATGCGGCGCGCGAGCGCGTCGAAGCCGAGGTAGATCACGGGCGTCGTGAAGAGCGTCAGCACCTGCGACACGATGAGCCCGCCCGCGATCGCGATCCCGAGCGGCTGGCGCAGCTCGGAGCCCGCGCCGGAGCCGACGATGAGCGGCACGGCGCCGAGCAGCGCGGCCAGCGTCGTCATCAGGATCGGCCGGAAGCGCAACAGGCACGCCTGATAGATCGCCTCGCGCGGCGGCTTGCCCTCGACGCGCTCGGCTTCGAGCGCGAAGTCGATCATCATGATCGCGTTCTTCTTCACGATGCCGATGAGCAGCACGATGCCGATGATCCCGATGATGTCGAGGTCGTGCCCGGTAATCATCAGCGCGAGCAGGGCGCCGACGCCCGCCGACGGCAGCGTCGACAGGATCGTGATCGGGTGGATGTAGCTCTCGTACAGCACGCCGAGCACGATGTACATCGTGATGATCGCGGCGAGGATCAGGAACAGCTGATTCGACAGCGACGCCTGGAACGCGAGCGCCGCGCCCTGGAAGCGTGTCTGGAACGACGCGGGCAACCCGATGTCGTGCTCCGCCGCGTCGATTGCCTTGACCGCCTCGCCGAGCGACGCGCCCGGCGCGAGGTTGAACGAGATCGTCGTCGCCGGGAACTGCGACAGGTGCGACACGAGGAGCGGCGCGGGCCGCTCGTGGAACGTCGCGATCGTCGACAGCGGTACCTGGCCGCTGCCCGCCGACGGCAGATAGATGCCGTTCAGCGATTCGGTGTAGTGCTGCATCTGCGGCTCGGATTCGAGGATCACGCGGTACTGGTTCGACTGCGTGAAGATCGTCGACACGATCCGCTGGCCGTACGCGTCGTAGAGCGCGTTGTCGACGGTCGCGGGCGTGATCCCGAAGCGCGCGGCGGTCGCCCGGTCGATCTCGATGTAGACCGACTTGCCGTTGTTCTGCAGGTCGGTCGCGACGTCGGCGAGCGACGGCTCCTTCTTCAGCCGCTCGACGAGTTTCGGCACCCAGGTCGTGAACTCGTCCGGGTTCGGGCTCGTCAGCATGAACTGATACTGCGTCGGGCTCACCGTCGAGTCGATCGTCAGATCCTGCACCGGCTGCATGTAGAGCGAAATGCCGGGGATGTTCGATACCTGCTGCTGCAGCGAGCGGATCACGTCGCTCGCCGACTCGCTGCGGTCGTCGCGCGGCTTCAGGTTGATCAGCATCCGGCCGCTGTTCAGCGTGATGTTCGAACCGTCGATGCCGATGAACGACGTGAGGCTCTCGACGTCCGGATTCTTCAGGATCTCGGCGGCGAGCGCCTGCTGCCGCTCGGCCATCGCGCCGTACGACACCGCCTGCGGCGCCTGCGTGATCGCCTGGATCACGCCCGTGTCCTGGGTCGGGAAGAAGCCCTTCGGAATCTCGACGTAGAGGAGGGCGGTGAGCGCGAGCGTCAGCATCGCGACGACGAGCGTCGAGCGCCGCCGGTTCAGCACCCACTGCAGCGCGATGCCGTAGCGCGCGATCACGCGATCGATCAGCACGTGCACCTTCGCCTCGAAGCGGTGGCTCTCGGGCGGCGGCGTGTGGCGCAGAAGCTTCGCGCACATCATCGGCACGAGCGTGAGCGACACGACGGCCGAGATCACGATCGTCACCGCGAGCGTGATCGCGAACTCGTGGAACAGCCGCCCGACGACGTCGCCCATGAAGAGGAGCGGAATCAGCACGGCAATGAGGGACACCGTCAGCGAGATGATCGTGAAGCCGATTTGCTTCGAGCCCTTCAGCGCCGCTTCGAGCGCGGAATCGCCCTCCTCGACGTAGCGCGCGATGTTCTCGATCATCACGATCGCGTCGTCGACGACGAAGCCCGTCGCGATCGTGAGCGCCATCAGCGACAGGTTGTTCAGCGAGAAGCCCGACAGGTACATCACCGCGAGCGTGCCGATCAGCGACAAGGGCACCGACAGGCTCGGGATGATCGTTGCGTAGACGTTCGCGAGGAACAGGTACATCACGAGCACGACGAGCGCGACCGCGAGCCCGAGCTCGAACTGAACGTCGCGCACGGCGGCGCGGATCATCGTCGTGCGGTCGGTGACGATCTGCACGTCGAGCGCGGCGGGCAGCGATTCCTGCAGCTTCGGCAGGATCGCCTTGATGTTGTCGACCGTCTGGATCACGTTCGCGCCCGGCTGCCGCTGCACGTTCAGGATGATCGCGGGCTCGGAATCGACCCACGCGCCGAGCTTCGTGTTCTCCGAGCCGGCGACGATCTTCGCGACGTCGGTCAGCATCACGGGCCGGCCGTTCTTGTACGCGACAACGGCGTCCTGGTATTGATCGGCGCTCGTCAACTGGTCGTTTGCGTTGATCGTGTACGCGCGCGTCGGGCCGTCGAAGTTGCCCTTCGGCGTGTTGACGTTCAGGTTCGAGATCGTCGTGCGCAGGTCGTCGAGATTGAGGCCGTACGATGCGAGCGCGAGCGGGTTCGCCTGGATCCGCACGGCCGGCCGATTGCCGCCCGACAGGCTGACGAGGCCGACGCCCGCCACCTGCGAGATCTTCATCGCGAGCCGCGTGTCGGCTAGATCCTGCACCTGCGTGAGGGGCAGCGTCTTCGACGTGACGGCGAGCGTGATGACGGGCGCGTCGGCCGGATTGACCTTCGCGTAGATCGGCGGCGCGGGGAGGTCCGACGGCAGCAGGTTGCCGGCCGCGTTGATCGCCGCCTGCACTTCCTGCTCGGCGACGTCGAGCGGCAGGTCGAGGCTGAACTGCAGCGTGATGACGGACGCGCCCGCCGAGCTCTGCGACGACATCTGATTGAGCGACGGCATCTGCCCGAACTGCCGCTCGAGCGGCGCGGTGACGGACGACGTCATCACCTCGGGGCTCGCGCCCGGATAGAAGGTCTGGACCTGGATCGTCGGATAGTCGACCTCGGGCAGTGCGGCGAGCGGCAGAAAGCGCAGCGCAACGAGGCCGGCGAGCAGGATCGCCGCCATCAGCAGCGCGGTGCCGACCGGGCGAAGAATGAAGACGCGGGACGGATTCATCGGTCAGCCGGCGTCATTGCGATTGAGCCTGCGACGCGCCGCGGCGCTTGTGCCCGCCGTGCGCGCCGGACGCGGCCGACGCGCCTTTCGCGCCCGACGCATGCTTCGGCTGCTCGGCCGGGATCGTGATCACCGAGCCTTCGCGCAGCTGGTCGGAGCCGTCCGTCACGACGCGCTCGCCGACCGCGAGCCCGTCGACGATGCTCGTGCGCTCGCCGTCGATGGGGCCGGGCTTCACCTTGCGCACGGTCACGGTGTTGTCCGGCTTCACGACGTAGACGAACTGGCCGATCGAGCCCGTCAGCACAGCCGAGGTCGGCACGATCGTCGCGTCGCGCATCGTGTCGACAAGAAGGCGCGTGTTGACGAACTGATTCGGGAACAGCAGGTTGCTCTTGTTCTCGAACTTCGCGCGCAGCTTCACGGTGCCCGTCGACGTGTCGATCTGGTTGTCGAGCGTGTCGAGCACGCCGGTTTCGAGCGGCGTCGTGTTGTTGCGGTTGTACGCGGTGATCGACAGCTTGCTGCCGGCGTTCACCTGCTTGAGGATCGACGGCAGGTTGTCTTCCGACGTCGTGAAGATCACGCTCATCGGCTGCAATTGCGTGATGACGACGATGCCGTTCGTATCCGACGGCGTCACGTAGTTGCCCGGATCGACCTGTCGCAGGCCGACGCGGCCCGACACGGGCGCCGTGATTCGCGCGTACGTCAGGTTGAGCTTCGCGGAGTCGATCGCCGCGCGGTCGATCTGCACTGTGCCTTCGTACTGCTTGACGAGCGACGCCTGCGTGTCGGCCGTCTGCTTCGCGATCGAGTCCTGCGCGACGAGCGTCTGGTAGCGCTTGAGGTCGAGGCGCGCGGTCGCGAGGAGCGCCTCGTCGCGCGCGAGCGCGCCTTGCGCGTTCGCGAGCGTGATCTGGTAGGGGCGCGGATCGATCTGCGCGAGCACGTCGCCTTTCCTGACGATCTGGCCTTCCAGGAACGATACGGACTGCAGGTATCCGGACAACTGGGTCCTGACCGTCACGTTCGCGAGCGGCGTGACGGTGCCGAGCGCGTTGAGGACGATGGGCATCTCGCCGCGCGTCGCGGCCGCGACCTGGACGGGTTGCGGCAGGTTCGCGAGCGCGGCCGGCCCGCCTCGCTTGCGTGCTCTGCCCGGCTGGCTTGCGCCGCCTGGCTGGCTCGCGGCGGTCGCGCTGCTTGCGCCGCTCTTCCACGGATGCCACCACAGGAGGCCGCCGATCGTGACGGCCGCGAGCGCGCAGAACGTCATCAGCTTGCGGCGCGAGCGGGGCGCGTCGGGGCTCGACGGCGGGTGGGCGGGAGAGCGGGGAGTAGGCTTTTCTTGGTTGTCCATCGGTTTGATCTGGAGGTCGGCGTGCAGCGCGTACGACAGGCGCGGACGAGCCGCGTTCGCGGTCGGCGCGGCCGGCTGCGGCCCGGTCGCGTCGCAAAAGAGCGGGATGCGCCGTTTGCGGCGCGAGGTTGCATGATGCTACGTCCCCATGGCGGTTACAGTCCAGCATCCTATTTTTCAACGAATTACGGTCGTTACAGATGAACGGATGATGACGGTGCGCGATCGCGCGGCCGGGGCGGCGGCTTGCGGGGGGATCGTGCCGTTTTCGGATACTGTTGGGGAGCTGCGGGCTGCGGGCTGCGGGCTGCGGGCTGCGGACGAAGGACGAAGGACGAAGGACGAAGGACGAAGGGCGCGGCGTCAGTTGCGCGTCGCGCGCGGGCATCGTGGCCCGCGCGCCGCGCGCGACAGAAAGCACGGCGAAAGACTGCGCGTCAGCGCGCGCGGTCCGGCCAGGCGGAGCCGCCGATCTCGCGCGTGATCTTCGCGATGCACTCGCGCAGCGCCGGCACCGCGACCGAGCGCAGGAAATCGGGCGTGCACTGGTGCGCGGAACCGCCGCAGTTGACCGTGTAGCGCTGGCCGGTCGGCGCGACGAAGCCCGCCGCGATTGCATTCAATTCCTCGCGCCATTCGCCGATCGCAATCGCATAGCCGTTCTGCGCGATGTCGGAGAGCGCGGCATTCAGCCGTGCGACGACGAACGGCCAGTCGTCGCCCGCCGCGGCCTGCAGCGCGCCGATCAGCTCGCGCCGCGCGTCGTCCTCGAGCGTCGCGAGGTACGCGCGGCCGACTGCCGTGCGTGCGATGTCCATCCGCGAGCCCGTTTCGAGCCGTGTGACGAGCACGGCGGAGCGCGGGCGGATCACGTCGATCGCGACCATGTCGAGGCGGTCGCGCACCGCGAGGTGGACGGACAGCGAAGTCTTTTCGGCGAGCTCGACGAGGAACGGCCGCGAGCGCGCGCGGATGTCGAAGTTGCGCAGGAAGCCGTTGCTGAGCTCGAGCACCGACGCCGTCAGCACGAAGCGCTCGCTGTCGGGCAACTGGAACAGGAAGCCGGCGCTGACGAGCGTCGCCGTGATCCGCGATACGGTCGGCTTCGGGATGCCTGTCAATTCTGCCAGCTCCCGGTTGCTGACCGGGGCATCGGAGGTCGCGATGCGACGCAAGACGGCCAAGCCGCGCGCGAGGGCCGTGATTTCGTCGGAGGTGGCTTCCCGTTCTCGGGAAACGGGTTGGGCGTTGGAGCGTGTCGTCACGGGTATCTCTCTTTTTCGAAACTTGATTTCAGATTTTTATAAATTGTAAGACGAATGCCGGAAAATGCGCGCGCTTCGCCGCAATCTTTCATGATGCGCAATATTTACTGATATACCCCGAGTTTATTGGAGAAATGTCGGGTTGCGCACCATCGGGAATGACGGGGAAGCATGTATTTTTCGCTTGACTTGTCAGCCGGAAACGGAAAAAATGTCTACCAATTTCGAAACGTTGTTTCGTTAGTTTAGTCGGGAACGACGTTCGATGCAGTCTCTCAGGTTCTAGCACGGCCCTCGGAATGGCTAGAACTTTTTTAGCGCCACGGTCTCCGTGGCGCTTTTTTTTGCCGTTCACGGCCTGAGTGGCTGTTCCATATATTGGGATGACGGCAGGAAAGATACCTGCATGTCCGATCTTCGCCGTGTGGCGGCGCCGCACGCGGCGAGCGCGCATAAAAAAAGCGCGGTGCCACGAGGGCATCGCGCCAACCCGGCGCCGAGCGCCGGCGAATCAGCCGTGACGACGAAGAGAATCGGTTGTCACGCCTTCTTGAGCTGGATCGCCGCGGGCTCGGCCGTCAGATAGCCGACGCTCGCGCCGAAGCGGTCCTTGTAGTTCGCGCGCACGAGCGGATCGAGCGCGCCCTTCACTTTGTCGTGCAGCGGCGATTCCCAATCGCCCGCGTGCTGAAAGTTGCTCATGATGTAGGTCCAGCCGTTGATCTCGTCGACCGCGTGCAGGCCCGTCGATTCGGCGCCCGCCGGGCACGACAGCACGCGCGACAGCTTCTTCGTGTCGACGTCGTACGCCCACAGGAAGTTGTTCACGTGCATCCCCGAATCCTCGCCGATGAAAAGCGTGCGCAGCTTTTCCGAGAACTTCAGGTTGTCCGGATTCGCGATCTTGTCCGGATTCGCGAGATTGCCGAGCGCGTCGGCCGTAGCCAGATCCTCGCCGACGAGCGCCGCGGGCGCGCTCATGTCGACGGGCACCCATTCGCTGTCGATCGCGGCGCCCGCCGTGTCGCGCTGGCCGCCGCGCATGCCGAGCGCGTAGACGGCGCCCGCCGCGATCTTCTTGTCGAGCGCGACGTCGCGCGACACCGCGTTGCCTTTGACCATCGACGTCTCGATCCGCGACATCGCCATGTAGACGATCTTGTCCTTCGCGTTCGCGGTCGTTCCTTCGAGCTTCGTGAACGCCATGCTGCCGCCCGCGAGCGCCGCGTAGCGGTGCGTCTCGAGGAACGCGGCCGCGAGTTCCATCCCGGGCTTCACGCGAATCCAGTTGAACTTGCCGCCGAAGTGGATCTTCGCGAACGTCGGGTCGGCCGGGTCGGTCGTCGCGACGTCCATGATGTCGGACGCCTTCAGCCGGTTCGCGAGCGCCTCGATCTCGGCGCTCGTCGCGTGGCCGAGCCGGATCCACGTGAGCGTCGCCGCGCCCGCGCCCGCCGACGACGTCTGCGTCCACTTGCCGACGTACAGCGTGCCCGCCGACAGGTCGGTCGGCTGGTCCGCGACGAACATGAAAAGGCCGCCGTTCGTCGCGTCGTCGCCCATCATCACGGTGCGCTGGTCGGGCATCACGTGGATCAGCTCGTGCGAGATGCGGCCGAGGCAATAATGCTTTTTCACGGCGCCCGTGCCGTCCGGATTCACGACGATCTCGGGCAGGTGGCCGTAGTGGTACGGATTCGCGGCCGTGTCGCTGCCGAATGTGTTCTTGCTGAACGCCTTGAATTGCGCGTCGGTCGCGGCCTTCGTCGCGTCCGGCTCGTACTCCTCGCTCGACAGGTGCGTGTTCCACGGCGACAGGCTCGCGCCGCACGTGATCCACAGGCCGTGCGCGGCCGACGTATCGACGTTGTGGTACTTGACGAGCTTGAGCGCGCCCGTCGCCGGGTCCTGATCGAGCGTCAGCACCGCGATCGGCGACGGCAACTGGCCGTACGCCGAATCGCCGTTCTGGCTGCGCGTCGTGTATTCGAACTGGACGACCGCGAACACCGTGTTGCCCTTCACGTCCGGCGCCTTCGCGTCCTTGAGCGTGAGGAGCGAGCTGCCGTCCGGGCAGTCGGAGAAGAACTGGCGCTCGCGCCCCGCGACCGTCGCGTCGACGATCGGCCGGTTGTCGATGTCGTAGTAGCCTCCCGCGAGGATCGTGCCGCCTTTGCCGTCCGGCACCTGGTCTCCCGTCACGAAGAACGGCCGGTACGCGAGCTTGTAGCTGTGCGTCGAGCCGTCGCTGAACGAGATCGACAGCGTCGAGCCGACGGTCGTCGTCGCCATCGCGGCCGGGTCGGCGAGCGTCGGCGCGGTCATCGGCGCGAACGCGGCGGCCGCGAAGCTGGCCGCAGGCGGCGCGGCGGCGACATCGTCCCCGCCGCATCCGGACAGCAGGGCGGGGAGCGCGACGCCGGAAAGCGGCAGCATCGGCGCGCCGGCGAGGATCTTCAGGGCATGGCGGCGGGAAGGATTGGACAGCGCGGGCATGGGGAATCCAGTTGTTGTGTGCGACGGAAAACGCGGACGCGCCGACGTCGGGTGCGGCGGACAGCGATGAAGACTGAGTGGAAGTTTATTTTTTATAAATGAAAGTTTTTTGAATTGAATTTGTATGAATCGACGGGCGTCTTGCGATGCATGCGCGGACAGGGTTCGCGCGAGCGGTGACCGGCCGGGCGGGCGCTGCGCGCGACATCGCCCATGCGGCAACGGCATGTAAAAAAAGAAACGGACGCGGGCAGGCGCGCGTCGGCGCGTCGTATCATGGCTTTTTCGCCACACGGAGCCGCTTTGCCGCGCCATTCGCCATGACGATCGAGATCGCCAACGCAACCGCCATCGTTTCCCGCACCGGCCGCCGCCGGACGTACGCCGTCGCGCTCGCGGCCGTTGCCGCCGCCGCGCTTGCCGGATGCAAGAAGCCGGAAGAGGCGAGTGTGCCGCCGCCGCCCGATACCGCCGCAAGCGCCGCCGCCCGCGCGGCCAGCCAGACGACGCAGAAGCTCGACCAGGTCGCGAGCTTCGTGAATCAGCAGATCGACGCGGCGAAGCAGGGTGTCGCATCGGCGGCGTCCGCCGTGCCGCCCGTCACCGCGAGCTCGGTATCGGCCGCTGCGCAGGCGCATTTGCAGGGCGCCGCGTCCGCCGTGCTCGGCCAGGCCGCCGTCGCGGCCGGCACGAGTCTCGAAGCCGCCGGCCGCAAGCTGCAGCAATGGAGCCAGACGGCCGCGCTGGGCGCCTCGGGCGCGGCCGCCGCGAGCGATTCGGCGGCGAGCAAGTGAATTCCGCTTGCGTCCTGGGTTAAGTGTAATTATTATGGTTACATATTGTCGTCGAAGCGGGATGCGCGAGCATTCCGCCGCAGGTGAATCATGAATACGAGCAGCCGGTTCGCGTTTGCCGTCCACGTGCTCGCGCTGTTGTCGTTGCAGGAAGGCGTGCCGCTGTCGTCGGACGTGATCGCGGGCAGCGTGAACACGAATCCGGCGCTGATTCGCCGTCTGCTGTCGATGCTGGCGGCGGCGGGGCTCACGACGTCGCAGCTCGGCGCGGGCGGCGGCGCGCTGCTGGCGCGCGAGCCGTCGAGCATCACGCTGCTCGAGGTCTACCGCGCGGTTGACGATGCGCAACTTTTCGCGCTGCATCGCGAGGCGCCGAATCCGGCATGCCTCGTCGGACGGCACATCCAGGGCGTGCTGACCGACTACATCGGCGACGCGCAGCGGGCGATGGAGGCGTCGCTCGCGACGCGCACGCTCGCCGACGTGACGGCCGACGTGCTGCGCTCGGAGGCGTGCGGGCAGCCGGGCGGCGTGCAGCAGGCGAGTGGTTGAGCGGTCTCGATCGCTTGAATTCGAAACGGCGGCGCGCATGGCATCCGGCGCGTCGCGGCTGCCGATCGGATCGGAATTCGCCGCCGGCCCGATAACGGGCTCGCGAAGGATCAAGGATGAAGGACCAAGGGCTGCCGCCCGATGAAACATTGCTCGACAATGACGATGGGCGGACGAGTTGACTATGATGGGGATCGTGGATCCCTCTTTTTTCGATTGAATATGTAATTAATTTAGTTACATATTCGCTTACCAGGAGAATCGACATGACGCAACGTACTTTGAAAATCGCTCTGCTCGGCGCAACCGGCATGATCGGCTCGCGGATCGCGGCCGAAGCGGCGCGCCGCGGTCATCAGGTGACGGCGCTGTCGCGTCGTCCGGCGGCGGGCGCCGAGAACGTGGCCGCGAAGGAAGCCGACCTGTTCGATCCGGCGAGCATCGCCGCCGCGCTCGAAGGCCAGGACGTCGTCGCGAGCGCGTACGGTCCGAAGCAGGAGGATGCGTCGAAGGTCGTCGATGCGGCGAAGGCGCTCGTCGAAGGCGCGCGCAAGGCGGGCGTGAAGCGCGTCGTCGTCGTGGGCGGCGCGGGCACGCTCGAAGTCGCGCCCGGCAAGCAACTCGTCGATACCGAAGGCTTCCCGGACGCGTACAAGGCCGTCGCGCTCGCGCATCGCGACGCATATGACTACCTGGCGACCGTGCACGACCTCGACTGGACGTTCTTCTCGCCCGCCGCGCTGATCGCGCCCGGCGAGCGCACCGGCGCGTTCCGCACGGGCGCAGGCAAGCTGATCGTCGACGCCGACGGCAACAGCAAGATCTCGGCCGAAGACTACGCGGTCGCGTTCGTCGACGAGATCGAGCAGCACCACTTCGTGCGCCAGGTCGCGACGGTCGCGTACTGATCGCGTCGCGGGCGCCGGCGCATCGCGCGCGGCGTTCGCGGATCCATATCGCTTGGCCGACACGCCTGGCCGTAAGCGTGGCGCACCGGGTCGCTCCGGTGCGCCGCGTCGTCATGCCGGGCGCATCGAAGCAGGCGGCGCGCGCACGCGTTGGGGCTACACTGGCGATCGTCGTCATTACTCATCCGGTCGCATGCCGATTTCGCCTCGCTTGCTTTTCGCTCGCGGCGCCGCCTTCGTTCTCGTCGCGATCGCCGCCTGTCTTGCCGCCGGTCCGTCGATCGCCGCCGGGTCGCGCGCGCCGCGTTCGACTGCGCGCGCCGCCGCGCTCATCCTCGCGTTCGCCGGTCTTGCGCTTGCCGGCGCGCCGCCCGCCGCGCGAGCCGCGACCAATTCGAGTCTCGCAACCTTCCAAAAGCTGATCGCGCCCGCCGCCGCATCGGATGCCGCCGCGCCGGCGTCGGGCGCATCCGCCGCCGTGCCTGCGTCCGCGCCGTCGCCGGCGAGCGCCGCCGAGATCGCGCGCTCGTTCGACTCCGTCATCAAGATGCTCGACAACGACCGGCAGCGCACGCAGCTCGTCGCCCAACTGAAGCAGTTGCGCAGCGTCGCGCAGGCCGTGCAGACGGCGTCCGCTGCCGTGGCGGCGTCCGGCGCGACGGGCACGGGGCTCCTCGGCGCGATCGCGTCCGGGATGGCATCGGTCGAGGCGAGCCTGCGCGAGCGCGACACGCCGCTGCGCTACTGGTCCGCACGCTTTCGCGCGGCGGGCAGCGAGCTGTACGCGCTCGCAAGCGGGGCGGGGCCGCAGCCGCCCGCGCAGATCCTACTCGATCTCGCGTTGATGCTGGCGGGCTGGCTCGCGTGCGCGGCGCTCCTGATCTGGGCGCAGCACCGGGTCTGGGCCCGCTACGGGATCGCGGTCAAGCTCGATCCGAATCCGAGCGCGAAGGACATGCTGATCTTCGCGCTGAGGCGGGTCGGGCCGTGGATCGTGTCGTTCGTCGCCGTGCTCGCGATCGCGCGCGGCCTGCCTGATTCGCTCGGCCGCACGGTCGCGCTCGTCGCCGCATACGCGATCGTGTCGGGCTCGGTGTTCGCGTCGCTGTGCCTCATCATGTTCGCGCTCTTCAGCGCGGGCCACCGGCGCGCGGCGGGGCGTGTGCTGATTGCGCGCTCGTGGGGGCTGCTGCGTCTGATCGGCGCGTTCGGCGCGCTCGGCGACGCGGCGCTCAACCGCGACGTCGCGTGGCAGCTCGGCGTCGATTTGTCGAGCCTCGTGTCGACCGTGTCGAGCATGACGGCCGCCGTGCTCTGCGCGTGCTTCGCGCTCGCGTACCGGCGGCCTGTCGCGCACCTGATCCGCAACCGCGGCTACGCGCAGCGCACAGGCCATCGCGCGACGACCGAAATGGCCGATTTCGCGGCCGCGTTCTGGCCCGCGCCCGTGCTGCTGCTCGCGTTCGCGGCGGTGGCGGGCACACTGCTCGGCAGCCGTTCGTCGTCCGATTTGCTGCGCACTTCGATCGTGAGCGCGCTGTTGCTCGTGCTCGCGTTCTTCCTGTCGGCCGTCGTGCTGCGCGTCACGCGCCCGCACCCGACCCGCCGCAAGCGCCGTCACCGCTCCGCGTACGTCGCGCGGCTCGTGCGCTTCGCGGGCTCGCTCGCGACGCTCTTCATCTGGCTCGGTTACGTCGAGCTGACGTCGCGCCTGTGGGGGATCTCGCTCGCGCGGATCGTCGAGCACAGCGTCGCCGCGCGCGGGATCGCGCAGGCGGTGACGGCGATCGTCATCACGCTGTTTGTCGCGTGGCTCGCGTGGATCGTCGTCGACACCGCGATCCTCGAGGCGCTCA
Organism: Burkholderia sp. BDU5; assembly: GCF_001522845.1. Classification (NCBI taxonomy): domain Bacteria; kingdom Pseudomonadati; phylum Pseudomonadota; class Betaproteobacteria; order Burkholderiales; family Burkholderiaceae; genus Burkholderia; species Burkholderia sp. BDU5. The sequence continues at coordinate 35,326 of NZ_LOWC01000157.1, forward strand.
ACTCGGCGAGTTCGCGCGGCAAGAGCCGCAATCCGAGCATGCGTGCGCGCACGATGCTGCCGCTCGTACGCAACGTCGCGTTCGTGACGATCGTCACCATCGCCGCGATCGTCACGGCGGCGAACCTCGGGCTCAACGTGACGCCGCTCCTGGCCGGCGCAGGCGTGATCGGCCTCGCGGTGGGTTTCGGCGCGCAGTCGCTCGTGTCGGACCTCATCACCGGGCTTTTCATCATCCTCGAGGACACGATCTCGGTCGGCGACTGGATCGACGTCGACGGCGGCCATGCGGGCACGGTCGAGCATCTGACGATCCGCACGGTGCGGCTGCGCGACGGGCAGGGCGCGCTGCATTCGATCCCGTTCTCGCAGATCAAGATCGTCAAGAACCTGTCGCGCGACTACGGCTATGCGGTGTTCGAAGTGCGCGTGCCGTTCTCCGCCGATCTCGACCAGCTCACGCGGCTGATCCGCGATGCGGGCGCGGATCTGTGGAGCGATGTCGCGGTGCGCCGGCTGATGCTCGGCGCGGTCGAGATATGGGGGCTCGACCGCTTCGAGCCGAACTGGATGGTCGTCAAGGGACAGATCCGCACACGGCCGCAGCAGCAGTCGACCGTGATGCGCGCGTTCAATGCGCGGATCAAGCAGCGGATGGACGACGCCGGCATCGAGATTCCGCTGCCGCAGATGCGCGTCTATTCGACGGCAGCGGGCGGCGTCGCGGCGGACGAGGCGACGCGCGACGACGAGAAGCACGACGAGTCCGATCGGGAGCGCGCCGCGCGCGACGACTCGGCGCGCGACGGCGAACGGCAACGCGGGGGCGCCGACGAGCGGGACGCGTCAAGTGGTTGATGCGCATGACGCGAGCGATGCGAGCGAGGCACGACGGCGAAGTCGCGGTTCGACGGACGATGGCTCCCGCTCGATTCGATATGCGTTCGGAAGCCGCCTTCACGCGCGCACGAACGTGGGCGGCCGAAACGCGTTCGCCGCGCTCGCGTCGCGGGCGGCGATATGCCTTTGCAGCGCCTGCCGCGCCGCGCGCCGTGCACTCTCCGTCTCGATTGGCAGCGAGCGGGTCTATGCGACGCGGTCATACGGCGGCGATGGCGTTTCCCGCAGTTTCGTGACGCGAAATGATCGCGCCGGCGCGACCGCGAGCATTGGCGCGAACGCCACAGGGTCGCGCCGCGGTTCGTCGCGAGGTTCGCATCGGCGTCGACGGCCGCGCGCTCACACATAAGCGCCGACGTCGACTGCGACGACATCGTTTACGTGCGTCGCCACCTGTTCGCCGGTTACGCCGTACACGTGCAGCGAGATCGCGGGCGCGTCGGCCGGCGCGCCCACGTGCCCGAGCCGGTGGATGGCCGTGCGCCCCGCGCAGACGTACGACACCGCGCCCGTCGGCCGCGCGTGCTTGCGCGCGTCGATCGCACGGCAGGCCGCGTCGTTCCAGCCGTAGACGATCTCCGTGAGCTCGCCTTCGAACACCGCATAGCCGCACCACGTATGATGGCCGTGCACGGGGCTCCATTGACCGGGCTGCCACACGAGCGACACGACCGCATAGCGGCCGAGCGGGTCGGCGGCGAGCAGATGGCGCCGATAGCCCGCCGCGCCGCTTTCGCGTTGCGCGGGCGTGAGGAGTCCCGGCGCTGCGACGGCTTCCGTGAGCGCGGCGCGCAGCTCGCGCGCGAATGCCGGATGCCGCGACGGCGCGGATTCGTTGGCGAGCGCGTCGAACGCGGCGTCGATCCGTGCGCAGAAACGCTCGATCGGCGTCGGCGCGGCGAGCGCGCGACACGGCGCGGACGTCGCGCGTTCGCGCGGGTCCGAGGGCGCATCCGGTGCGTGCGAGATGGGGGAGGCGGCGTGGTTCATCGTTGACTCGGTCGTTCTTTTCCCGCAGTGACGTTGCGCGGGTCCGGTACGTATTTATACCGGTCGACTCGGAGAAACGGATTCCATATTGTTCCCTCACGCGAACAATGGATAGAATAATTTTCTATCCGATAGGGACTGGGGAAATGGACGCGATCGATCGTAAGTTGCTCGAGCTGCTGCAGGAGGACGCGACGCTGCCGATCGCCGAACTCGCGCAGCGCGTGAATCTGTCGCAGACGCCGTGCTGGAAGCGGATTCAGCGGCTCAAGGAGACGGGCGCGATTCGTGCGCAAGTCGCGCTGTGCGATCCGCGCAAGCTCGGCGTCGGCACGACGGTGTTCGTCGCGGTGCGCACGAACCAGCACACCGAGGAGTGGGCGGCGCGCTTTACGCAGGCCGTGCGCGACATGCCGGAAGTCGTCGAGGTCTACCGGATGAGCGGGGAGACCGATTATCTGCTGCGGGTCGTCGTCGCCGACATCGACGACTACGACCGCATCTACAAGAAGCTCATCCGCTCGGTGCCGCTCTTCGACGTCAGCTCGTCGTTCGCGATGGAGCAGATCAAGTACTCGACCGCGCTGCCGGTGCGTGACCGCGTCGCCGGTTGAAGGGGCGGCGAGCCCGCTCGACGCTGCCGCTCAGCGCCCTCGCTCGAGCGCACGCCGGCGCTCGTCGGCGAGCGCGTCGCGCCGCACGAAATCCGCGACGAATCCGCTCGCCGGATGGTGATAGAGGTTGTACGGCGTGTCCCATTGCGCGAGCCGTCCGTCGTCGATCACGCCGATCCGGTCCGCGAGCGCGAACGCTTCCGCCTGGTTGTGCGTGACGAAGAGCGCCGTGTGGCCGGCCGCCTTCAGGATGTCGCGCACCTCGAACGCGAGCCGCTCGCGGGTGTCGACGTCGAGATTCGAGAACGGCTCGTCGAGCAGCAGCAGCTCCGGCGACGGCGCGAGCGCGCGGGCGAGCGCGATCCGCTGCTGCTGGCCGCCCGACAGTTCGTGCGGATACGCGTTCGCCGCGTCGGCGAGGCCGACGAGCTCGAGCATCTGCGCGGCGCGCGCGCGGCGTTGCGCCTTCGGCGTGCGGCGCAGCCCGAACTCGACGTTCTGCTGCGCGGACAGATGCGGGAACAGCGCGTAGTCCTGGAACATCATCCCGACGCGGCGTTTTTCCGGCGGCACGTCGGCTTCGCGGCTCGCGAGCGCGGCGCCCGCCAGCACGATCTCGCCCGCGCGCACGGGCTCGAAGCCCGCGATCGCGCGCAGCACCGTCGTCTTCCCGCAGCCGGACGCGCCGAGCAGGCAGCCGATCGCGCCGCGCTCGAGCGCGAGGTTCAGGCGGTCGACGATCGTGCGCCGGCCGCGCGGCGTGTCGTAGGCGAGCGTGACGGCGTTCAGTTCGAGCAGCATGGCGTGACTCTCAGGATCCGGATTTCAGTTGGGTGCGCGCGAGCACGATCACGGGCGCAAGTCCCGCCACGACGATCGCGAGCGCGGCGACCGCGCCTTCTTCGTAGGTGCCGCGCGCGGCTTCGGCGTAGAGCCAGGTCGCGAGCGTGTCGAAGTTGAGCGGGCGCAGCAGCAGCGTCGCGGGCAGTTCTTTCATCGCGTCGACGAACACGAGCAGCGCGCTCGCGCCGAGCGCGGGGCGCAACAGCGGCAGATGCACGCGCCAGAGCGTCATGCCCGCCGTCTCGCCGAGCGTGCGCGACGCCTGCTCGAGCGACGCGGGAATCCGCGCGAGTCCGGCCTCGATGCTGCCGGCGGGAATCGCGAGGAAGCGGATCGCATACGCGACCACGAGCGCGGCCGCCGAGCCCATCAGCACGAGTCCATCCTGGCCGAACGCGGCGGCGATCGCGCGATCGGCGAGCGCGAGCGGCGCGAGGAGCCCGATCGCGAGCACGGTGCCCGGCACCGCGTAGCCGACGCTCGCGAGCCGCGCGCAGACGCGGCTCGGCTGGAAGCGGGCGCTGTCGCGCGCGCGGCGCGTCGCCCACGCGACGACGATGCCGCACGCGAGCGTGACGACGGTCGCGGCGAGCGCGACGGCGAGCGTGTTCGCGAGGCTCGCGAGCAATTGTCCGGACACGCCGCCCACGAGATGCAGCCGTTTCGCGGTTTCGTGGACCAGATACGCGGCGGGCGCGCCGAAGCCGGCGATGACCGGCAGCCAGCCGAGCGTCGCCGCGCCGGCGGCGGCCGCGCCGCACAGCCGCCGCGGCTCGATCGCGCGCATCCGGCGGCCGTGCGCGTAGCGCTCGCGGCGGCGGCCGTAGCGTTCGAGCGCGATTGCGCCGAACACGATCGCGAGCATCGCGAGCGCGATCTGCGCGGCGCTCGCGAGGTCCGAACGCGTGACCCACGTCGCGTAGACGGAGACGGTGAGCGTCTGCACGCCGAGGAACTCGGACGCGCCGATGTCGTTCAGGGTCTCGAGGAGGGCGAGGCTCACGCCGACCGCGATCGCCGGCCGCGCGAGCGGCAGCACGACGCGCAGGAACGTCTCGATGCGGCCCGCGCCGAGCGTGCGCGCGGCTTCGATCAGGCTCGCCGATTGCGTGACGAACATCGCGCGCGTGCACAGATAAACGTACGGATACAGCACGAAGCCGAGCACGGCGATCGCGCCCGGCAGCGAGCGCAGGTCGGGCAGGCGGAACGCGCGCGGGCTGTCGAAGCCGAGCATCCAGCGCAGCGCGGATTGCACGGGGCCGATCGGATGCAGCAGGTCGAGATACGCGAACGCGACGATGTACGACGGCACCGCGAGCGGCAGCAGCAGCGCCCACGCGAGCGTGCGGCGTCCGGGGAAGTCGTAGGCGGTGACGAGCCACGCGGCGCCCGTGCCGACGCACGCGACGATCGCGCCGACGCCCGCGAGCAGCGCGAGCGTGTTGGCCGTCGCCTGCGGCAGCACGAATTCGGCGAGGTGGCGCCAGTGCGACAGATCGGCGCCGAGCGCGGACCACGCGAGCGCGGCGAGCGGCGTCGCGACGAGCGCCGCGATCGCCGCCGCGGCGACGAGCCAGCCGCGCGCGGCGACACGCAGGACGAGCGCGCGCAGACGCTCGCCGGCGCACGCGCGAACACGCGCGAGCGGGCGGCGTGCGACGGTGCCGGCGTCAGTTGTCAAAGCCGACCTTGTCGACGAGCTGGCTTGCGCGCTTGCGGTGCTTCGCGATCTCGACGAGCGGCAGCGGATCGACCTTCAGCGGCCCGAAGCCGGCGATCACCGGATCGAGCGTGACGCCCGCGCGCACCGGATACTCGTAGTTCGCCTGCGCATAGAGCGCCTGCGCGGGCGGCGACGCGAGGTATTCGAGCAGCTTCACCGCGTTGTCCTGGTTCGGCGCGTGCTTCGCGACGGCCGCGCCGCTCACGTTGACGTGTGTGCCGCCGCTCTTCGCGTTCGCGAACGTCGGGCGGACGACCTTGATCGCGTCGCCCCACTTGCGCGCGTCGGTGCCCGGCTCCGCGTGCTTCATGTGGCCGACGTAGTACGCGTTCGCGAGCCCGACGTCGCAGATCCCGCCGAGGATGTCGCGTGCGACGTCGCGATCGCCGCCCGTCGCCTTGCGCGCGAGGTTCGCCTTCACGCCGCGCAGCCACTGCTCGGTCGCGGCTTCGCCGTCGTGCGCGATCATCGCGGCGACGAGCGCGGTGTTGTACGGATGCTGGCCCGAGCGGATGCAGACCTTGCCTTTCCATTTCGGATCGGCGAGCGACTCGTACGTGATCGCGTCGAGCTTCATGTTCTTGTCGGCGTACAGCACGCGGTCGCGCAGCGACAACGCATACCAGTCGCCGCGCGCGCTGCGCAGGTTCGCGGGGATCGCGTCGTCGAGCGGCCGCGAGCGAACCGGCTGCGTGAGCCCGCCGTCGACGAGATCGAGCAGGTTGCCGATGTCGACCGTCATCAGCACGTCGGCCGGCGAGCGCGCGCCTTCCGCCTTCACGCGCTCGAGGAGGCCGTCCTTGACGAACACCGTGTTGACGGCGATTCCGCTTTGCTTCGTGAACGCGTCGATGAGCGGCTGGATCAGCTTCGGCTCGCGGGTCGTGTAGAGATTGACTTCGTTCGCCGCATGCGCGGCGGGCGCGACGGCGGCGAGTGCGAACGCGAGCGTGCGCAGCAGCGGGCGGGCTTGCTTCAGGAACATGGAAGGCTCCGGCTAGGGACGTGCGATGGACGAACGCTCCGGCAGGCGGGACGTGTGGCCGGCGCGGAGTGAAAATTACAAAATGAAAGAATTTGATTGTAATGCGAAACGGGAACGATTCACATATGCGAAACGTTCGCAAAACATCTGACGAATGGCGCGTGGCCGGCAGGACGGGCAGGACGGGCGGCGACGCGGGCGCGGTTGCGCGTAGAATGCCGGCTTGACGATTTTTTGACGGAGCGCAGCAGGCGATGAACGACCCGCGCAGCAAGAAGAATCCGGTGTTCGGCGTGGCGATTCTGATCGTCGTGGCCGTCGTGCTCGTGATCGGTACGATTCTGTACAACGCGATTTCGCAGAAGCACGAGTACGACGAAGCCCATCCGCAGGGGGTGTCGGCGAGCGCCGCGTCCGCGCACGGCTGATCGCGCGCGCCGCGCGTCAGCGCGCGACGGCCGGAAGCCGCGGCCTGACCCGCGTATAGAACACGAGCGCGAGAATCACGAGCCACGCGGCGCCGACGAAGAGCGCGATGCGCGTATCGTCGAAATACCCGAGCATCGCGATCACGAACGCCATGAACGCGATCGTGAGCGCCGGGCCGATCGGCCAGAACGGCACCTTGAACTTCAGCGTGGCGGTTTCGGCCGCGTTGAGCCGGCGGCGCATCGCGACCTGCGACAGCAGGATCATCAGCCAGACCCAGACGGTCGCGAACGTCGCGATCGCGGCGACCATCAGGAACACGTCCTTCGGCATCAGATAGTTGAGCACGACGCCGATGAGCAGCGCGCCCGCCATCACGAGCACCGTGACCCACGGCACGCCGCGCGCGGACATCGCGCCGAGTGCGCGCGGCGCCTGGCCCTGCAGCGCCATCCCGTACATCATCCGGCCCGCGCCGAAAATGTCGCTGTTGATCGCGGAGATCGCCGCGCTGATCACGACGAGATTCAGGATCTCGGCGGCGGAGCGCACGCCGAGCGCCGAGAAGATCTGCACGAACGGGCTGCCGCTCGAGCCGACGCCCGTCCACGGGAAGATCGACATCAGCACGACCATCGTCAGCACGTAGAAAAGCAGGATCCGCACCGGCACGGCGTTGATCGCGCGCGGAATCACGCGCTCGGGGTTCTTCGCCTCGCCCGCGCTCATGCCGATCACCTCGATCCCGCCGTACGCGAAAATCACGACCGACAGCGACGCGACGAGGCCGCCGATGCCGTTCGGCAGGAAGCCGCCATGCGACCACAGGTTCGACAGCGACGGCGCGCCGCCGCCGAGCTTCATGCCGGCGAAAAGAATGGCCGCGCCGCCGCCGATCATTGCGACGATCGCCCCCACCTTGACGATCGACAGCCAGAATTCCAGCTCGCCGAACACCTTCACGTGGCACAGGTTGAGCCCGCAGATGATCGCGACGACCGCGAGCACCCAGATCCACTGCGGCACGTCCGGAAACCAGAAGCCCATGTAGATGCCGAACGCGGTGATGTCGGCGATCGCGACGATCACCATCTCGAGCGTGTAGGTCCAGCCGGTGACGAAGCCCGCGAACGGGCCGAGGTTCTCGGTCGCGTAATGGCCGAACGAGCCCGGCACGGGCTCGCGCACGGCCATTTCGCCGAGCGCGCGCATCACCATGTAGACGGCCGCGCCGCCGAGGATGTACGCGAGGATGACGGCGGGACCCGCCAGCTGGATCGCGGACGCCGAGCCGTAGAAGAGGCCCGTGCCGATCGCCGAGCCGAGCGCGAGAAAGCGGATGTGCCGCGCGCTCAGGTGGCGTTGCAAGTTCTTCATCGTGTCTCCGAATGATTGATGTCGTCGGCCGGACGCAGCGGCCCGGCGCTCGCGCTCGCAAAGTTGTATAGACAACATGGCGCGCGAAAGATCATACCAATCGGCGCGCGCGGGCAGTAGTCAGGGAATCCCTGAGTAGCCGCACGGCGCGAAACGGTGGAAAGGGCAGGGTGAAGCGGACGGCTCACTCGGGCAGGCGGATCACGCTCGCGTCCTTGCGGATCAGCAGCGACGACGCGAGCATCTGTTTGCACTGGTGCGCGAGCACCTTCAGGTCGTGCGTGAGATCGGCGCTCGCGTCCGAGCGCTCGGCGTCGACGACCATCGAATCGAGCTCGCGCGTCAATTGCCTGGTCGCTTCGGCCTGGTTCGACGGCGGCGCCGTGCCGGCCTCGGCCCGCTCGAGATGCTCGCGCACGGCGGCCATCCCGCGCTCGAGCGCGGGCGGGTTGCTTTCCGAGCACGCATGGCGCAGGAGCGGCGCGGCCGCGGTGATCTGCGCGCCGAGCACGTGGGTCTGCACGAGCAGATCGTTCAGCTCCGGCACGAACTTCTGGTGCGCCTTCGGCTCGAGCATCATCCGCTGGAACGCCTGGCCCAGGTTCGCGAACGCGATGTGCACGTTCTTGCGCGCGAGCCGGTATCGGTAGTCGGCGTCGAGGCCGGGCGCGACCGCCTCGACCGCCGCGGCGACCGCGGGCACGGCCGCCGCGCCGTCGGCGACGGGCACGGCGGGCGCGGTCTTGCCGCGTCCCGCGCGCCACGTCGCTTCGAAGTACTTGCGGGTCGTCGCGAGCACGTCGGCGACGAGATTGCCGATCGCGCGGTATTCCCAGTACGGGAAGAGGCGGCTCGCCGCGATCGCGATCATGCAGCCGACGACGGTGTCGATCGCGCGCTCGCCGATGATCCGCATGTTGCCGGGCGCGAGCAGATGGAAGAGGAGCAGTACGTACGACGACGTGAACACGACGCTCGCGGCGTAGTTGAAGAGCAGCAGGCTGTAGCTCATCACCATCGACGCGAACATGAACGCGATCAGCACGTGCGGCTCGCGAACCGTGTAGATGAGCGCGAGACTCGCCGCGCAGCCGATCAGCGTGCCGACGATACGCTGCGCGTTGCGTTGCTTCGTCAGCGAATAGCCGGGCTTCAGGATGATGATGCTCGTCATCACGATCCAGTACGCGTTCGTGAGCGGCAGGAGGCGCCCGAGCCAGAAGCCGACCGCGACCGCGATCGTCACGCGCAGCGCGTGCCGGAAGCTCGGCGACCCCATGTTCAGGTTCGAGAAGATCAGCAGCGGCGACATCCGGCGCTTCTGCAGGAAGCGAGACAGCGCCTTGTCGATCTTCAGTTCGGTCTGCTGCGCATCGGCGCTGCCCGACAGGTTGCGGCGCATCTTGTCGATCAGGCGCGTCGCGCTCCAGATCCGGCGGAACGTCGCGAGCACGGCCGCGTACGCTTCCGGGTTCGACGCCGCGAACTGCTTCTTGCGCATCAGCTCGATCTCGTATTCGATCGCGCGCAACTCGGCCTTCACGCTGATCCGCGAATGCGGCAGCCGGTTCTCGAGCACCGCGAAGCCGATCTCCTCGAGATCGGCGGCCGCCTTGCGGATCAGGTCGCGGTAGAAGATGATCAGGTCCGAGCCGCCGAACGTGCTGCGCACGAGCGGATAGTCGGTGTGCGCGCCGACGAACATCTCGTGCAGGTCGACGCTGTTGATGAACAGGTTGAACATCATCGTGCGGCCCGGGTCGAGCTTGCCGCGGCGCAGCTTCGGCAGGTTGCGCAGGACGATGTCGCGCGCGGTTTCCTGCGTCTCGACCGCGGTGATCTGCTTCGCGACGAGGTTGCGGTAGCATTCGTCGAGGTCCGCGTCGAGATCGTAGAAATCCGCCCGCGCGAGCAGGTACGACGCGCACGCGAAGAGGCTTTCGGCGAGCGCCTGCTGCTCGATCCGGCGCGCCTGCCAGCGCGACACGAGCGTCGCCCAGTACGTGTACCAGAGCCCGCCCGCGAGAATCCACGCCGCGTTGACGAGCGCCTGCAGCGGCGTGAATTGCTCTTCGAGCGTCATCACCATCATGAACAGCGTCGCGAAGCTGATCTGCGGCCAGCGGTTGCCGTAGACGACGATGAGCGACAGCACGAACGTGAGCGGCACGATCGTGAGCCACAGCGCGAAGATGTTCGGCGTCGCGAGCCCGGTGGCGAGCGCGGAGAAGAAGCCGATCACGCTGCACGCGAGCATTTCGTTGTGCTTGTACTTGAGCGGGCCCGGCATGTCGACGACGCACGCGCCGAGCGCGCCCGTCGCGATCGTGAAGCCGAGCTCGCGGTCGTGCAGCACGATGAGACTCAGCACCGCGGGCAGCGACACGCCGAGCGCGATCCGTAGTCCGCCGAAGAAATACTGGCTGTAGAAGAACTTCCTGATTTCGACCGAATAGCGCATCGATGGGCGAGTGAGCTGGCGACGAGGCGCCGGGGGGGCTGATTGGCGACGAGTCTATCGTATTTCTGCGTCGCGAAAATCGGTGTTGGGGGCGTTCGGCGTTCGGCGTTCGGCGTTCGGCGTTCGGCGTTCGGCGTTCGGCGTTCGGCGTTCGGCGTTCGGCGTTCGGACTCCGACCGCGGCGCGGGACGCAGGTTCAGCACGTCGTCGCCCGCGCATCGCGATGGCGATGCCGGCCCGGCGCAGCCTGCGATCCGGCGGCGGCGCGGCACGGTTTCCGTCGCCGCGTCGCCGCGACGGGCGCGCATCGGCCGATCGGCCAGATTCTCGCGCGGTCCTCCCTTTGCTATCCTTGGCTCCTCGACTTGCCGGGTATCCGCCCGGCGTCTTTCGCTCCGCTTCATGCTCCATCTTTTCTATTCGAACCGCCACGAGACGCTTGCTGACGCGCTGCTCGACGATCTTGCCGCCGCGTCGGACGGCGCGGGGCCGTGGGCCGCGCAGCAGGTGATCGTGCCGAGCGCGGCGCTGCGCCGGCGGCTCGAGCTCGACGTCGCGAAGCGGCACGGCGTGTGCGCGAACGTGCGATTCAGCTATCTCGCGCAATGGCTGTGGGCGCAGATCGGCGAAGTGCTGACGGTGCCCGTGCATTCGCCGTTCGCGCCCGATCGTCTCGTGTGGCGCTGCTACCGGCTGCTGTCCGGCGACGGCGCGGCGCCGTGGCGCGCGTCGCCGCGGCTCGCCGCGTATCTGGCCGCAGCCGATGCGCCGATGCGCCACGAACTCGCGCACCGGATCGCGACGGTGTTCGACCACTACCTGACGTATCGCCCGGAGTGGCTTGCGCAATGGCAGGAGGGCGAATCGATCTTCGCGCTCGAAGGCGCGCCGCGCCACGGCGGCGATGCTGCGCGCGACGACGAGACGTGGCAGGCGGCGCTCTGGCGCGCATTGCTCGCCGAGCTGTCCGACAGCGAAATGCCGCCTGCGCACCGGTTCCTGCGCGACGTCGGCTCGCTCGATCCCGACATCGTCGCGCACGCGAAGTGGCCGGAATCGGTCAGCGTGTTCGCGCTGCCGACGATGCCGCCTTTGCACATCGCGCTGCTGCGTGAGCTGTCGCGCTGGATCGGCGTGCGCATCTACGCGCTCAATCCGTGCCGCGAATTCTGGTTCGACATCGTGACCGCCGCGCGCGCCGAATCGCTCGACGCGGCGGACCAGCTCGACTATCAGGAAGTCGGCCATCCGCTCCTCGCCGAATGGGGCCGGCAGACGCAGGCGCAGCTTCACATGCTGCACGAGCTGACCGAGAGCGCGGTGGCGAGCGACGCGTCGCGCTACGCGGAGAATCCCGCGCCGACGTGGCTCGCGCGTGTGCAGAACGCGGTCCTCGGACTGCAGCCGGAGGACGCGCTCGGCGAGCCGCCCGCCGAGCGCGGCATCGAGGTGCACGTATGCCACAGCCTCGCACGCCAGCTCGAGGTGCTGCATGATCGTCTGCTCGCGTGGTTCGACGCGGAGCCGAGCCTCGCACCGTCGGACGTGCTCGTCGCGATGCCGGATCTTGCGGCGGCGGGGCCGCTGATCGACGCGGTGTTCGGCACCACGCCGGGCGCCGACACGGCGCGCATTCCCTATCGGATCACCGGCTTGCCGCCGTCGCAGGCGAATCCCGTCGCACGCGTGCTGCTCGATTGGCTCGCGCTGCCCGAGCGCAACGTCGGCGCGCCGGAGCTGATCGAATGGCTGCGCGTCGATGCGGTCGCCGCGCGCTACGGCATCGACGCGGCGGCGCTCGAGACCGTGCAGACGTGGCTCGCGGCGGCGGGCGCGCGTCGCGGGCTCGCGCCTGACGCGCCGGAAAATGCGAACGCGGCGGTGCCCGCGCTGCGCCACACGTTCGCCGATGCGCTGACGCGGCTCTTCCTCGGCTACGCGATGCCGGACGGCGCGGCGCCCGTCTCCACGTGGCTGCCGATCTCCGGCGCGGAAGGCGGGGAAGCCGAGCTGCTCGGCCGGCTCGCGCGCTTCACCGACGATCTCGACGGCTTCGCGCAGCGGATTGCCGGCGACCTGACGCCGCAAGGCTGGGGCGACGCGTTCGCCGACGCGCTCGCGCGCTTCTTCGATTCGGGCCCGGCATTCGCCGACGCGCTGTCCGGCGTGCGCGACGCGCTCGACGCGATGCTCGCCGCGATGGCGGAGGGCGCGGGCGGCATCGAATTGCCGGCCGCCGTCGTGCGCGCGGGCCTTGCGGCGGCGCTCGACGATCCGGCGCGCGGCGGCGTGCCGTGGGGCGGCGTCACGTTTTCGTCGCTGACGAGCTTGCGCGGGCTGCCGTATCGCGTCGTATGCCTGATCGGGATGGACGACGGCGTGCTGCCGAGCCTCACGCGCGCGGACGAATTCGACTTGATGGCCGTGTTCGCGAAGCTCGGCGACCGGCAGCGCCGCGACGACGAGCGCAACCTGTTCCTCGATTTGCTGCTCGCGGCGCGCGACCGTCTGCTGATCGCCTACACGGGCCGCAGCATTCGCGACAACGCACCGCTGCCGCCCGCGGCGCTCGTCGACGAACTGCTCGATCATTTGGCGACGGTGTCGGCAGGGCCGGACGCGCCGCCCGACGCGATCGACGCCGCGCGCCGCGCGTTCGTGATCGAGCATCCGCTGCAGCCGTTCTCGACCGAGTACTTTGCACCGGGCGGCGCGCTCTTCACGTACGACGCGTCGCGCGCGACGCTCGCGCGCCTCCTTGCCGAAGGCGGCCAAGCGGCGGCGCAGCCGTTTTTCTCCGGGCCGCTGCCGGCCGAGCCTGCGGAGCCCGTCGCCTTCGCCGATTTCGAGCGCTTCTGGCGCCATCCGGCGCGCTCGCTGCTGCGTGCGCGGCTCGGCATCGTGCTCGCGGACGCACAGGCGGAACTCGTCGACACCGAGCCGTTCGAGCTCGATTACGCGGGCAGCGACGCGCTCGCCGAGCGTGTGCTGCCGTTCCTGATCGAGACGGCCGATGCGGCAGCGTTCGAGCGTGTGCTGCGCGTCGCCGACGCGAGCCCCGAGGTGCCGGGCGGCGCGACGGGCGCGGTGCGGCGCGACCACGAGCTCGACGCGCTTGCGCAGCTCGCGGGCAACGTTCGGCGCGCGCTTGCCGACGGCGCGACGCGCGTGCCGTTCGCATTCGAGATTGCCCCCGCCTGGCCCGCAGCCGGCGATGCGCGATGGTTCGGCGCGCACGACGCCGAACTCGCGTTCGCGGCGACGCGCGAGCCGTTGCGTCTGCATGGCGCGCTCGCGCGGCTGACGGCGGCGGGGCAGGTGATCTACCGCTACGCGCGGCCGGGCGCCCGCGACTATCTGTCCGCGTGGCTCGCGCATCTCGTCTATTGCACGATCGATCCCGACGGACCGCGCCGCACGCGGTGGTTCGGCAGCGGCGACACGTTCGAATTCGCGCCCGTCGCCGCGCCGCTCGAGCAGCTTGCGCCGCTCGCCGCGTTGTTCCGCGCGGGCCGCCGGATGCCGCTCGCGTTTTTCCCGAGGAGCGCATGGGCGCTCGTGTCGGAGAGCGAATCGAAGGCGGCTGGCGTATGGATCAACGACCGCGTCGCGGGCGAAGCCGACGATGCCGCGCTCGCCCTCGCATGGCGCGGTGCGAATCCGTCGCTCGACGAGCCGTTCGGCGCGCTCGCGCATCTCGTGTTCGATCCGCTCGTCGAGCATTTGCGGAGGGCGTCATGAGCCGCGCCGCACTGTCCGGCCTGTCGACGAGCGAGCTCGACGTCTTCGCGTGCGCGCTCGACGGCGTGAACCAGATCGAAGCGTCGGCGGGCACCGGCAAGACCTGGAACATCTGTGCGCTCTACGTGCGCCTGCTGCTCGAAAAGGATCTCGGCGCGGACGAGATTCTCGTCGTCACCTTCACGAAGGCGGCGACGGCCGAGCTGCACGAGCGGATTCGCGGGCGCCTCGCCCAGCTCGCGCATGCGCTCGACACGGGCGACGACGGCAACGATCCGTTCGTCGCGCGCCTGTTCGAGACGACGCTTTTGCCCGAGCGCGGTCTCGATCCGGAGACGGCCGCAAAGCGCGTGCGACGCGCGCTGCGCGCGTTCGACCAGGCGGCGATCCACACGATCCACGCGTTCTGCCAGCGCGCGCTGCAGGAAGCGCCGTTCGCGGCCGCGATGCCGTTCGCGTTCGAGATGGAGGCGGACGACGGCGCGCTGCGCTTCGAACTTGCCGCCGATTTCTGGCGTACGCGCGTCGAGCCGGTTGCGGCGGCGCATCCGGCGTTCGCCGAGTGGCTCGTCGAATACGGTGCGAGTCCTGCTGCGCTCGACGCGCAGCTCGCGCGGCGCTTGAAAAAGCCGCTCGCCGAGTTGCGCTGGGACGGACTGCACACGGCCGACGACGATGCGGAGGCCGCCGCCCGCGAGCACTTCGACGCGGCGGCCGGCATCTGGCGCGCCGAACGCGGCGCGCTCGACGCGTTGCTCGCCGGCGCGCAGCCGTCGCTGAACCAGCGCTCGCACAAGCCGGAGGCGGTGGCCGAGGCGCTCGACGCGTGGGCGCGCTACTTCGAGCAGGCGAGCGTGGTGGCCGCGTTGCCGCGCGCGGCGCTCAAGCTCACGCAGGCCGCGCTTGAAAAAGCGACGAAAAAAGGCGGCGCGACGCCGCGCCACGCATTCTTCGACGTCGCGCAGGCGCTCGAGGCGGCCGTTGTCGCGGTCGAGGCCGCGCAGCGCGCGCGCTGGCTGTCGATCGTCGCGCAATGGCTCGACACCGCGCCTGCCGAGCTCGCGCAGCGCAAGCGCACGCGCCGCGTCGTGTCGTTCGACGATCTGCTCGCGAACCTGTATCACGCGCTCGAAGCGCATCCATGGCTGCGCGAGACGCTGCGTGCGCGCTATCCGGCCGCGCTCATCGACGAGTTCCAGGATACCGATCCGCTGCAGTTCGCGATCTTCGACACGATCTTCGCGCCTGCCGGCCCGCTCTTTCTCGTCGGCGATCCGAAGCAGGCGATCTACAGCTTTCGCGCGGCGGACCTGCATACGTATCTCGCCGCGCGTGCGCGGGCATCCGCGCGCTACACGCTCGCGGTGAACCAGCGCTCGACGCCCGCGATCGTCGACGCGTGCAACCGCGTGTTCGGCGCGAATGCCCGCGCGTTCGTGCTTGACGGACTCGATTACGAGCCGGTGCGCGCCGGCTCGCGCATGCGTGCGCCGCTCGTCGATACGACCGATCCGCTCGCGGGCGCGGGCGACTTCCGCGTGTGGACGCTGCCCGCCGGCGACGGCGGGCTGACGAAGCGCGACGCGCAGCGGCAGGCGGCGCATGCGTGCGCGGCCGAGATCGCGCGGCTGATGCGCGGCGCGCGCGAGCGTGAGGTGACGCTCGGCGGCGAGCCGCTGGCGGCGTCCGGCATCGCGGTGCTCGTGCAGACCCATAGGCAGGGCAGTCTCGTGAAGCGCGTGCTCGCCGCATGGGGCATCGGCAGCGTCGAGCTTGCGCAGGCGTCGGTGTTTGCGACGATCGACGCCGAGCAGCTCGAACGCGTGCTTGCGGCGATCGATGCACCCGGCGACCTGCGGCGTTTGCGCTCGGCGCTCGCATCCGACTGGTTCGGGCTCGATGCGGCGGCGCTCTGGCGTCTCGAGCAAGGCGACGCGGCACAGGGCGACGTCGAGGACGCAGCGCGCGTAGCTGCGGACGACGGGCGCGCGCGCGCATCGGCGAGCGCTGCCGCGCCGCCTTCGGCGGATGCCGACGCGATGGGCTGGGTCGAGCGCTTTTCCCGCTATCGGCTGTTGTGGCGCGAACGCGGCTTTGCGGTGATGTGGCGCACGTTCGCGAACGAGCTGCGGATCGCCGAGCGGCTGATGGCCGGTCAGGACGGCGAGCGGCGCGTGACCGACGTCAACCATCTGGCCGAGCTGACACAGGCGCGCGCATCCGCGCAGCCGGGCATCGCGCCGACGCTGCGCTGGCTCGCCGCGCAGCGCCTCGAAGGCGGTGGAGACGATGCGCAACTGCGGCTCGAGTCCGATCGCAACCTCGTGCAGATCGTCACCGTGCACAAGTCGAAGGGGCTCGAATACGCGATCGTGTTCTGTCCGTTCCTGAACGACGGCGGGTTGCGCGAGCCGAGCGGCTCGGGCCTGCCCGATGCGCGCGAGTATCACGACGAAGCGGGCGGCGCGGTGCTGCATTACGGCTGCGACGACGAGGCGGCTGAACGCGCGTCGCGCGAAGCGATGCGCGAGCAGGCGGCGGAGCGCGCGCGGCTCGTCTATGTTGCGCTCACGCGCGCCGTCTACCGCTGCTATCTGGTCGCGGGCACATACGTGTCGTCGCGCTCGACGAAGGAGGCGCGGCGCAGCGTGCTGAACTGGCTCGTCGCGGGCGCGGGCCGCGATTTCGACGCATGGCTCAAGGAGCCGCCCGAAGACGCGGAGCTCGCCGAGCGCTGGCAGGCGCTCGCAGGCGGCCCCGTGACGCTCGGCGCGCTGCCCGTACCGGCGCATCGCGAGCCGCTCGCGGCCGGCCACGAGACGGACGCGACGCGAGCGGCGCGACGCGCGACGCGCGGGCTGCGCGACGCATGGCGGATCGCGAGTTTCAGTTCGCTCACGTCGGCGCTCGCGCGCGAGGAGGGCGGTATCGCGGGCGTCGCCGACGAAGAAACGCGGCCCGATCACGACGCGCTCGCCGCCGCGATCGATGCGGACGCGCCCGACGCCGCCGCACGAGCGGCGACTGCCGTCGCGCGCGAGCCCGCCGAAGACGACATCCTCGCATTCCCGCGCGGCGCGGCGGCGGGCGAATGCCTGCACCGGCTGTTCGAGCTGAGCGATTTCTCCGACGCGTCCACATGGCCGGCGGCCGCGCTGCGCGCGCTGCACGAGCGCCCGGTCGAAGCAGAGCTCGCGCTCGCCGCGCGGCTGCCCGCGATGATGACGCGGCTCGTCGCTGATCTCGCTGCAACCGAGCTCGTGCCGGGCATGCGCCTGGCGGCGCTCGATCCGGCGCGGCGCCTGACGGAAATGGAATTCCTGTTTCCCGCGCCCGCGCTCGATTTCAACGCGTTGCGGCGGCTGCTCGCCGCGCACGGCTATCCGGACGTCGCGCTCGAAGCGGGCACGCTTGCCGGATTCGTCAAAGGATTCATCGACATGATCGTCGAGCACGACGGCCGCTTCTGGATCGTCGACTGGAAGTCGAATCATCTCGGCGCGACGCCCGATGCGTACGGCCCGCGCGCGCTCGACGCCGCGATGGCGCACCACGCGTATCACCTGCAGGCGCTGCTCTATACGGTCGCGCTGCATCGCTATCTGCGCGTGCGGATGCGCGACTACGACTACGACGCGCACATCGCAGGCTATCTGTATCTGTTCGTGCGCGGCGTGCGGCCCGGCTGGCGCAGCGGCGACGCACCGGCGGGCGTGCATGCGCGACGGCCGGCGCGCGCGCTCGTCGAAGCGCTCGATGCGCTGATGCGCGAGGGGGCGGCATGAGTACGGTCGACGAACGCTTCGCTTGGACGGGCGGCCTCGCCGACCGTCTGCCCGAGCCGGCCGATTTCGGCCTCGCGCTCGCCGAAGGCTTCGCGCGCCGGATCGGCATGCTGTCGCGCCGCCTCGGCGCACCCGCCGCGGCGGCGCGCTGGGCGGCGCGCGCAGCGTTTGCCGCGAGCCGCGCGACGGCGGCGGGGCACGTGTGCGTGTCGCTGCACGCGCTCGCGCAGCGCTACGACGAGCCGTTCGCCGACGTGAGCGATACGCTTGCGGCGAGCGGCGTGACCGCGTTCGGCGGGATTGCTCGCGGCGGTGAATGTCCGCTCGTCGTCGATCGTGACGGGCGCCTGTATCTCGCGCGTTACTTCGAATATGAGACGCGGCTCGCGACCGCGCTCGTCGCGCGAGCCCGTTCCGCCGATGCCGCGATGGGCGGCGTCGGCGGGCTCGCGCCCGAGGCGCTCGGCGAGCGGCTCGTTCGCTATTTCGGACCGCAGAAGGAGCGGGGCGTCGACTGGCAGCGCGTCGCGGCACTCGTCGCGCTGACGGGCGGCGTGACGATCGTGAGCGGCGGGCCGGGCACTGGCAAGACGACGACGGTCGCCGGCGTGATCGCGTGCCTGCTCGACGCGCATCCCGACTTGCGGATCGCGCTTGCCGCGCCGACCGGCAAGGCGGCGCAGCGGATGCAAGAGGCGCTGCACGCGCGCGCCGGCAGCCTGCCGGCCGAGCTCGCGATGCGCCTGCCGCAGAAGTCGTACACGCTGCACAGGCTGCTGGGCGGCGGTCCGGGCGGGCGCTTCGCGCATCACCGCGACAACCCGCTGCCGTACGACCTCGTCATCGTCGACGAAGCGTCGATGATCGACGTCGCGCTCGCCGCGCACCTGCTCGACGCGCTCGCGCCGAACACGCGCCTCGTGCTGCTCGGCGACAAGGATCAGCTCGCGGCCGTCGAAGCGGGCGCGGTGTTCGCGGAGCTGAGCGCGCAGCCTGCGTTCAGCGCGACGGCGTGCACGACGATCGCGCGCGCGCTCGGCATCGACGAGGCCGAGTTCGTGGCGGCGCTGCCGGACGGGATCGTCCGCGACGCGGCGGGGATTCGGACGGCCACTGCGGATACACGCGAGGCCGTCATCGATGCGAGCGCAGCGGCGTGCGCTTTGGCCAATGCGGCCGTTCCTGCGGCGCGAGCCATGGCCATGGCGGCCGACAAGGCCGCTGCCGAACCTGCGCCGCCGCGCGCCGGTCGGCGAGGCGGCGCACGCGAATCGAAACGCGCGGCCGACGATGCGCAGGGATCGCTGTTCGCGTTCGACGACGAAAGCACGCGGGGCGATGACGCACTGGGCGACGCGCAGCAGAATCGGCGCGACACATCGGGCGTGCACGGGGCGTCGAACGTGCGGGATGTTCACGGCATGGGTGGCGCGCAACGCAGACCGGCACCGGCCGATGACGGAATTCCGGCCGATTTGCCGTGGGACGCGTCCGCCGCCGAGCCGGCTGCGTGGATCGACGCAGGCGAGCTCGCGTGGCTCGACAACGCGTCCTTCTCGTCACTCGAAGACGCCGCGACGCATGCCGCGTCGGGCGAGCCGGGCACCGTATCGGCAGCCGGAGCCGTTGCACGCGTGCGTGCCGATGCAGTAACCGGCATGAGCGCCGATGCGGGCGTGGAACCGGGCGCTTCGGCATCGATGACGCCCGTCGAATCCACATCGTCGGCAGCACTTGCCGCCGCGCCGCTGACCGACTGCGTCGTCTGGCTCGAGCGCAACTATCGTTTCGGCCTCGATTCGCCGATCGGCAGGCTGTCGCTCGCGATCCGCCGCGGCGCGGTGCAGGATGCACTCGATGCGTTGTCGACAGCCGACGATGCGGCCGCACGCTTGTGCGACGACGGCGGCGCGACGCTGTCGGCCGCGACGATCGAACGGATCGCGCAGGGCTTCGCCGGCTACGCGGCCGCGCTGCGCGACGCACTCGCGACGCCCGTGCCCGATTCGCTGCCGCTCTTCGACGTGCTCAACCGCTTCCGCGTGCTTTGCGCGACGCGCACGGGCGCGCGCGGCGCGGACGAGGTCAATGCGCGCGTCGCGGCCGAGGTGCGCCGTGCGATGCGCGTGCCGCTCGCGATCGGCGCGCACTGGTTCGCGGGACGGCCCGTGATGGTGACGCGCAACGATTACGCGCTCGGGCTGTTCAACGGCGACATCGGCATTGCGCTGCCGGACGCGCGCGGCGCGCTGCGCGTCTGGTTCCGCGGCGCGGACGGCCGCGCGCGCGCGGTGTCGCCCGCCGCGCTGCCGCCGCACGACACGGCGTTCGCGCTGACCGTCCACAAGTCGCAGGGCTCGGAGTTCGACGACGCGGCGTTGATCCTGCCCGCGTCGTTCAATCGCGTGCTGTCGCGCGAACTCGTCTATACGGCAATCACGCGCGCGCGTTCGCGGGTGCAGATCATCGGCCCGCGCGCGGTGCTCGCGCTCGCGATCGCGACGCGCACCGCGCGCGATTCCGGGTTGGCCGCGCGAATCGCAGACGCGCTGCGCGCTCGGCCGGAGGGGACGCGATGACGCTGCGCTACGCATTCTCGCCGGATGAGGTCGAGTTGATGGCGGTTCGCGCGCAGGGTGCCGGGGGGCAGAACGTCAACAAAGTGTCGAGTGCGATTCACCTGCGCTTCGACATCCGCGCGTCGTCGCTGTCGGACGAAGTGAAGGCGCGGCTTCTCGCGCGTTCCGATCAGCGGATCACGCGCGAAGGCGTCGTCGTCATCAAGGCGCAGGAGTACCGCACGCAGGAGAAGAACCGCGCGGCCGCGCTCGCGCGGCTCGATATGCTGATCCGCAGCGCCGGCGTGACGCTGCGCAAGCGGATTGCGACCCGGCCGACGCGTGCGTCGAAGGAGCGCCGGCTTGCCGAGAAGAGCCGGCGCGGCGAGGTGAAGTCGGGGCGCGGCAGAATCGTCGATTGAACGCGTTCGGCTTTTGGCGCTCGATATGCGGCGCTCGAAGCTCGAAGCTCGAAGCTCGAAGCTCGAAGCTCGAAGCTCGAAGCTCGACGTTCAAAGCTGGAAGTTCAAAGCCGAAAGCCGCAAGCGACGTTCGATGTGCGGCACGTCGCACGCGGATCGAGCGTGCCGATGACAACGATCGACCGGGCCCGGCGCGAAGGCCGGCAGCAGCTAGGTCGACGCACGGCTCCGCAAATGCTGTTGTGTGTGCGCCTAAGCCGGTGAACGGCGGTCAAACGGGACACCCGTTGCTCGGCCAGCGAACGAAACCGAGGTTCGAGCGAGCGGCGCGGCATGGCAACTCGAAAGCTGCCTGCTCGAGCCGCAGCCGCACCCGCACCCATCGTGCGCCTCGCATTCGGATCGAGTGTCTATACACATCGAATGGCATATCGCCTTCATCGAGCGGACGTCGAATGGACAAATGCACGCGGCGTATCGCTGCGCCGCTCATATCTCCATTCGTCCATCCCTGTCCGCGAGGCACTCGCAAGCGAGGCGGTGTTCGATCCGCACGCCGCCTCCGCCGCGCCCCTACTGCCCGTCGCCGTCCGACGAGGAGAAATCGAAGTCGACGCAAAACACCTTCAGCGTCGTTCCGAGATGGATCGCGACGGCCGCCGTGTAGCAGTCGCGGCCGTCCGTCAGCGAGAAGTGCGGTCCCATCAGCGCGACGCGTCCGGGCGCCGCGACCGCACGCTGGAAATACGCGCGCCGCGACCAGTTGCTATGCAATTCCGGCAGCAGCGGCGCGAGCCGCCGCGTCGTCACGCTCGGCGCATCCGGCGTCTCTGGCGTGACGGACGGCTCGATCTGGTCGCCGTTCGCCTCGGCGACGAACACGCGCCGCACGATCGGATTCGTCAGCAGCCGTTGCGCGGTGCCGCGCAGGTCCTGGGTTTCGGCGTAATCGGCGGCGCCCGCGAGCACGATCCGCTCGATCGTGTCGAACCCGGGATGCACGGCGCCGCTGCGCCGCTCCTGCACGCGCTCGGCGAAGCGCGCCCATGCGGCCTCGATGCATGTCGGCGCGTAACGGCGCGCGCGCTCGAGCGACGGATCGGGCTGGCCGAAGCAGAAGCCCTGGACGAAGTCGACGTCGGCATCCATCAGGATCTGTAGAGCGTCTTCGTTCTCGACGCCCTCCGCGAGCACCATCGTGCCCGCGTGGTGCAGCATCGTGACGAGGTGATGGACGATCCGGTGCGCGTCGCTTGCCGCGAGCGAGCGTTCGACGATCGAGCGATCGAGCTTCACGATGTCGGGCTTCATCTGCCAGATGCGGTCGAAGTTCGAGAAGCCTGTACCGAAATCGTCGATCGCGATCAGGAAATCGCCGTGCTGGATCATGTCGAGCGTGCGGGCGAGCGCGGCTTCGTTGCGTGACGGCTGCTCGATCACTTCGAGCACGACGCGCGTCGGCGGCAGTGCGAAGTGCGCGCACAGCGCCTCGATGAACTCGCGCGGCGCGACGCCGGCGTCGAACATCTGCGGCAGCACGTTCAGGAACAGCCAGCACATGCCCGTGTCCTGCGCGGCGAAGTTCGCGACGTGCAGGCAGCGGGTCATGCGATCGAGCAGGATCGTCTCGCCGCGCGCCTGCGCGCGCGCGAACAGCGTGTCGGGCGAGATCGGCGCGCCGTTCGCGTCGGTCGCGCGCACGAGCGCCTCGTAGCCGACGACGCGCTTGTGCGTGATCGAAATCACCGATTGAAAGGCGCTTGAAAGGGTGATGTCGTGATATTGCGCGCACCAGCCTTCGTCGCCGCGGGTGAACTGCGAGATGAGGCTGTCGGGCGAGAGCCTCTGCGATTTGGGCATGTTGTCAGCATCGCCGCCAAGAGCGGTAAAGGGCGCGCCGTGCGGCGGACATGTGCGCGAGCGCTCATAAGGACCACGCGGCGAAAGACGAAGTGCGTCATTTCCGCGTCCGATGGGGAATTAAATCGAGTGTAACGAATGTCAGCGTGTATTGCGCATCGGGGATACGCTTAACCCGGTGTCGCAATGTCGCGTCGCCGCGCCGGACGAAAGCAGGCTCTGGACGACGGGCGAGGCGCGCCCCGCCACGCGGCGGCGGGCCGGTCGGCGGCATGGTGCGGGGATGTCCTGCGGACGGCGCCCGCTTGTCGATGCAGTGGATGTGGTCGCCTATCGATTCAAGCGATTGAAGCGAATTCGACTCACCAGTCGGTACAGATTGAGGGCGTCAAGCAGGTTCTGGCCGCGTGGGGTCGTATCAACGTACGCGCTGTCGTTCCGGATGCCAACGATCGCGCGTGCACCGCCGGCAGCGATATCCGCGATGCTCGACACCCGATGATCTGCTCACCGAACGGTATCGGGCGTCGGGATATTCGAGATGAACTCCGTGAGGCTCGACGTTTCCGACTCACCAGCCGATACACGCGGCTCGTGGGACGCACCGCGTCGCGCGATCCCGCCGCAGCACGGCGCCACGCCGCGCTGCACCGTCGCATGCCAGCGGCGCCGCGCGGCGCTCGCATCCGTCGTCCGCCGTCACGCAGCCTCGTTCCGCTGCGACCGGATGCCGGGAATCCGCTTGATCACGCCGGTCGCGAGCGCGGTACCGAGCAGCACGATCGCGCAGCCTTCGAGCATCGCGAACGATACGCGTTCGCCGAGGAAGAGCGCGCCCCACAGGATGCCGAACACCGGGATCACGAACGTGACGGTAATCGCGCGCGCCGGCCCGACGTGCGTGATCAGGTAGAAGAAGATGAAATAGGCGATGCCCGTGCACGCGATGCCGAGCGCAAGCACCGAGCCCCACGCGTGCGCGGAGACGGGCGCGGCGGGCCAGGTCGCGAGCGCGAACGGCAGCAGCAGGACCGTCGCGCCGACCATGCTGCCCGTCGCGTTGACGAGCGGATCGACGCCCGTGAGCTTGCGCTTCGTGAAGTTCGCGGCAATTCCGTACAGCAGCGTCGCGCCGAGCGCCGCGGCGGCGGCGAGCGCGGCCGTCGCGGGCGAGGCCGGATTCGCGCCGTGCGGCGAGAACACCTGATCCCAGACGAGCGTCAGCACGCCGGCGAAGCCGACCACGAGGCCGAGCGCGCGCGGCAGCGACAGCGAATCCTTGAGCCACAGATACGCGACGAGCGCGCCCCAGAGCGGCGTCGTCGCGTTGATGACCGACGTGACGCCCGCCGACAGCGTGAGCTCGGCGAACGCGAACAGGCAGAACGGCGCGGCGGAATTGAGCAGGCCGACGACGAAGAGCGGCCAGGCGTGCTTGCGCAGCAGCGCGGCGAGTTCGCGCGGCGAGTAGCGCGTGAGCATGAGCGTGACGAGGAAGAGGGCGCCGATGCCGACGCGCAGCGCCATCAGCGGCGCGACGCCGAATTCGGTGACGCCGATGCGAATGAAGAGGAACGACGCGCCCCATAGCGCGGCGAGGATGATCAGCAGAAAGGCGTTCTTGATGTTCATCGAGGATCGGACACTTGGCTGTCGAGGGGAGATCGGCCAAGCATCTTACACCGCGCTGTCGCGCGATGTTTCAGGCTGCGATGAAACAGCAATGTTCGGCAACGAGAGCGAGAGCCGCGCATCGTCGGCGACCGGCCGGCGCGAAGATGAAACCGGCGCGCCGCGCGCCGACGTCGGCATGCCGACGTCGCGCGGCGAAGGCTCAGTGATGGCGCCAGCCGCGGCCGCCGCCGCCCCAGTAGCCGAAGTTGAGCGACAGCGAGGGCGCCGGATAGTAGTACGACGGATACGCGGGCGCGACGTAGACGGGCGCGGTTTCCACCGGCGCCGCGTAATAGCCGCCGGCAGGGTAGTAGCCGCCGGCAGGGTAATAGCCGTACGGGTAATAGCAGCCGGCAAGCGCGATGCTCGCGAGTGCTGCGGCGACAAGCGTCTTGTTCATGATGGTTCCGCAGTCGTGCGTGCGGGGCAGGGTTCGATGCTTGCGAGCTTAGACCGCTCTCGTGTGAAACGCTGTGTGAAACGGTAACGGATCATTTCCGCCGCTGGCCGCGGCGCAATCGTCGCACGAATCGCCATGCTCGCACGGTTTCGCGAAACGGCCGGGCGATGCCCGCCACGACGAACGCGGCGGGCATCGCCCGCATGCAAGGACGCGGCCGCTTGAGCGGCGCGCCCGATTCGCGGGCTTACTTGCCGACTTGGCTGCCTACGAGGCCGCCTGCGGCGGCGCCGCCGATCGTCGACAGGGCGTTGCCGCCGATCGCCGCGCCGGCGACACCGCCGATGCCCGCGCCGATTGCTGCGTTCCGTTGCTGGCGAGTCATCGTATCGCATGCCGACAGACTCGCTACCGTTGCGATGAGCATTGCGCATACCCCAATACGCCGAATCGATTTCATTGTTCAATCCTCGGATGAAAGAGATGCGTAGGCGCGTTCTGGAACGCAGCCCACACTCAAAAATCTACGCGGGCGATACGTTTTGCGCTGTAAGGACTTGTTAGAGCCCTATCGCTTTCGTAATCATTTGTTTCGCGCCCGGCGCGCCGTGGCGCATACGTGAAAAAGCCCGCGCGAGGCGGGCTTTCGGGGCACTGCCGCGGCGCGCGCCGCATTACTGGCGATGGTAGATCTCCGAGCCGCTCTTCACGAACTCGACCGCCTTCACTTCCATGCCTTTCCTCAGCGCATCGGTTTCCGACATGCCCTGCTGCGCCGCAAACTCGCGCACGTCCTGCGTGATCTTCATCGAGCAGAAGTGCGGGCCGCACATCGAGCAGAAATGCGCGACCTTCGCCGAATCCTTCGGCAGCGTCTCGTCGTGGAATTCGCGCGCCTTGTCCGGATCGAGGCCGAGGTTGAACTGGTCTTCCCAGCGGAACTCGAAGCGCGCCTTCGACAGCGCGTTGTCGCGCACCTGCGCGCCCGGGTGGCCTTTCGCGAGGTCGGCGGCGTGCGCGGCGAGCTTGTACGTGATGATGCCTTCCTTCACGTCGTCCTTGTTCGGCAGGCCGAGGTGCTCCTTCGGCGTCACGTAGCACAGCATCGCGGTGCCGAACCAGCCGATCATCGCCGCGCCGATGCCCGACGTGATGTGGTCGTAGCCCGGCGCGATGTCGGTCGTGAGCGGCCCGAGCGTGTAGAACGGCGCTTCCTTGCACCAGTCGAGCTGCAGGTCCATGTTCTCCTTGATCAACTGCATCGGCACGTGGCCCGGACCTTCGATCATCACCTGCACGTCGTGCTTCCACGCGATCTGCGTGAGCTCGCCGAGCGTCTTCAGCTCGCCCAACTGCGCTTCGTCGTTCGCGTCGTAGATCGAGCCGGGGCGCAGGCCGTCGCCGAGCGAGAAGCTCACGTCGTACGCCTTCATGATCTCGCAGATGTCCTCGAAGTGTTCGTACAGGAAGCTTTCCTTGTGATGCGCGAGACACCACTTCGCCATGATCGAGCCGCCGCGCGACACGATGCCCGTCATCCGGTTCGCGGTGAGCGGCACGTATTGCAGACGCACGCCCGCGTGGATCGTGAAGTAGTCGACGCCTTGCTCGGCCTGTTCGATCAGCGTGTCGCGGAAGATTTCCCAGGTCAGGTCCTCGGCGCGGCCGTTGACCTTTTCGAGCGCCTGGTAGATCGGCACCGTGCCGATCGGCACCGGGCTGTTGCGGATGATCCACTCGCGCGTTTCATGGATGTGCTTGCCCGTCGACAGGTCCATCACCGTGTCGCCGCCCCAGCGGATCGCCCACGTCATCTTGTCGACTTCCTCGCCGATCGACGACGTGACGGCCGAGTTGCCGATGTTCGCGTTGATCTTCACGAGAAAGTTGCGGCCGATGATCATCGGCTCGGTTTCCGGGTGGTTGATGTTCGCCGGGATGATCGCGCGGCCGCGCGCGACTTCTTCGCGAACGAACTCGGGCGTGATCTCCGCGAGTGCGTTCGCCCCGAACGCGGCGGCGCCGAACGCCTGGCCGACGTGCTGGCGGCCCATCATCGCGGCGAGCTTCGCGCCGTTCGGGCCGCTCGCCTTCAGGCTTTCCAGATATTCGGCGCGGCGCTGGTTCTCGCGGATCGCGATGTATTCCATCTCGGGCGTGATGAGCCCCGCGCGTGCGTAGTGCATCTGCGTGACGTTCTTGCCCGCTCGCGCGCGGCGCGGGTGGCGGTGCAGGTCGGGGAAGCGCAGCTCGGCCGTCGCCGGGTCCGCCGCGCGCTCGCGGCCGTACTCGCTCGTGAGGCCCGTCAGCGTTTCGGTGTCGCCGCGCGCGTCGATCCAGCGCTGGCGCAGCGCGGGCAGGCCCGAGCGGATGTCGATCTTGACGTCCGGGTCCGTGTACGGGCCCGACGTGTCGTAGACGTAGATCGGCGGATTCATTTCGCCGCCGAAGCTCGTCGGCGTGTCGGATTGCGTGATTTCGCGCATCGGCACGCGAATGTCAGGTTGCGAGCCCGTCACGTAGACCTTGCGCGAGTTCGGCAGCGGGGCGACGGCGGCGGCGTCGACGCGGGCGTCGGCCGACAGGAACTTGGGATTGGCGTTCATGCGATCTCCTGTGGTGGGGCGCTAAGCAGGAGACGAGATTCGCGACGCGACGGGATTCAGACGTGGAACAGCGGCGAAATCCTGACGCTTCCCTGCGCTGGCATTATCCAGATCAGGTTCAAAGGGTATTTCTCACCCGCGCCGCACGATCGCTTGATCGAGCGCATTGCAGGACCCCCGCGTTAGCAAGCGCAAAAGATACACCGGGTCGGCTGCGGTTTCAACAGGGGACAGATCGATGGCGTGCGAACGCGCGTTTGGCAGCGCATGCTGCGCCGCGGCTGGGGCGGCTCGGGCGGCGCCGCCGCGTACGCGTTCGAGGCGCGCGGGCGGCGCGTCGTCTTGCGCGTCGAGCCGGCGCTGCAGGGCGCGGCGGCGCGTTTGTGCGCCGCGCGATCGACCGCGCGCCGGCTCAATCGTCGGTCCCGGAGAAATTTTTGCGCGCCGCTGTCATATCCGCCGCCGCGTCCCGACTATTCGGCTCCTCAACCAATAACGATGGAGCTATCCCATGAAAAGGAATCTGATTGTTGTCGCGTGTGTCGCCGGTTTCGCGTTCGCCGTGCCGTTCGCGCATGCGCAGAACGATGCGATGTCGAAGGACGCGATGTCGAAGGACGGCATGGCGATGTCGAAGGACGCGATGTCGAAGGATGCGATGTCGAAGGACCAGATGGGCAAGAAGCAAGATCACATGGCGAAGGGCGGCATGAAGAAGGACCCTATGTCGAAGGACGCGATGAAAAAGCCGATGTCGTCCGACAAGACGGGCCCGATGTCGAACTGAGCGGCGCCGTTCCCGGCGGATTTCACGGCATGATCCGGCTCGGCCGTCCATTTGCTGTTCGGGCGGTCTTTTTTCTCGCGATGCCGGGCGTCGAGAAAAGCCGGATCACGACACGCATGCCGGTGTGCGCAGCGTCCGCGTCCGGCACTGACCGACGAGTTTCGATATGTCGATTTCATTTTCCGCTTCGATGCGCGCCGTCGCGGCGATGCTCGCGCTCGGCGCGGCGTGCGTCGCGCAGGCGGCCGCGCTCGGCGCGTGCGCCGCGCGCAGTCCCGACGGTCGGCAGGCGCTCGTCGAGCTCTACACGAGCGAAGGCTGCAGCAGCTGTCCGCCCGCCGACGACTGGCTCGCCCGGCTCGCCGCGCGTCGCGCCGCGGTGCGCGTCGTGCCGCTCGCGCTGCACGTCGATTATTGGGACGGCCTCGGCTGGACCGATCGCTTCGCGCAGCATCGCTTCACCGAACGGCAGCGCGCGCTCGCGTCGCGCGGCGGCGGCAGCTTCGTCTATACGCCGGAGGTCGCCGTCGCCGGGCGCGAGCTGCGCGGCTGGCGCGATGCGGACGCGTTCGAGCGGCGCGTCGTCGCGACGGCCGCCGAGCCCGCGCGCGTCGGCATCGCGCTGTCCGCCGCGCGGCGCGCGGACGTGCTCGATGTCGAACTGTCCGTGACGCCGCGCGCCGGTGCGCCGCGTGCGGTCAATGCGTATCTCGCGCTTTACGAGAACGGCATCGAGTCGCAGGTGCGCGCGGGCGAGAATCGCGGCGCGACGCTGCATCACGAGCGCGTCGTGCGCCAGTGGATCGGGCCGCTCGCGTCCGAGGGGCGCGCGGCCGCGTCGCTCGACGTGCAGCGCCGGCTGCCGTTGCCGGCGGACCTGCGCGCACAGGACGCGGCGCGCTACGGCATCGCGGCGTTCGTCGAGGACCCCGCGACGGGCGACGTGCTGCAGGCGCTCGATCTGCCGCTGTGCAGTTGAGCGGCTTGCGCTCGCATTCGATCAAGGAAGGAGGGCATCGCCCATGAATGCAACGACGACGATAAACGCGGCGACGAAGGTCGCGGCCAGCGCGTCGACGAATACGCCGATGAACGTGCCGATCGACGGAACGATCAGCGTGGCGACCAACGCAACGACCGACGCAACGACCGACGCAACGACCGACGCAACGACCGACTCAACGACCGACTCAACGACGACCGCGATCCGGCCGCGCAGGCCGATCCATCCGTCATGGGTGCGCGCGAGCCACTGGCTCAACGCGATCGCCGCCGTGACGATGGCGCTGTCGGGCTGGCGGATCTACGACGCGTCGCCGATCTACGCGGGCTTCACGTTCCCGCGCGGCATCACGCTGGGCGGCTGGCTCGGCGGCGCGCTGCAATGGCATTTCGCCGCGATGTGGCTGCTGTTCTTCAATGGCGTGTTCTATTTGACGATGAGCGTCGCGACCGGACGCTTCGGGCGCAAGTTCCTGCCGCTGAGCGCGAAGGGCATTGCGCGCGATCTGTGCGACGCGCTGCGCGGCCGGCTGTCGCACGACGATCTGTCCGTCTACAACGCGGTCCAGCGCGCGGCGTACGTCGCGGCGATCGCCGATCTCGTGCTGCTCGCGCTGTCCGGGCTCGTGATCTGGAAATCGGTGCAGTTCCCGCTGTTGCGCGAACTGCTCGGCGGCTACGACAACGCGCGCGTCGTGCATTTCTGGGCGATGGCGTTTCTCGTCGCGTTCTTCGTCGTGCATGTCGCGATGGCGGCGCTCGTTCCGCGCTCGCTGCTCGCGATGCTGCGCGGACACTAAAAGGAGTCTTTCATCATGTCCGAAAACGACGAGAAAAAGCCTATGGGCGACAATGCGAGGATCGACCGCGCATCGCTGCTGATCGACGTGCGCAAGGCGCTCGCGCTGCCGTCGCGGCGTCTGTTCGGCAAGCGCGTGCTGACGCTCGGCGGCCTCGCGATGCTGACGGGCTGCACGCTGCGCGACGACGCGTCGGTCGACGACTTCCTCGAGAAGGTGTCGCGCGCGAACGATCGCGTGCAGGCGTGGCTGTTCGGCCCGACGCGGCTCGCGCCGACGTATACGGAAGCCGACCTCACGCGCCCGTTCCCGTTCAACGCGTTCTATGGCATCGACGACGTGCCGCATGTCGACGCCGACGACTACCGGCTCGTCGTGTCGGGCCTCGTCACCGGCAAGCGCAGCTGGACGCTGCCGGAGCTGTACGCGCTGCCGCACGCGGAGCAGATCACGCGGCACATCTGCGTCGAAGGCTGGAGCGCGATCGGGCGCTGGGGCGGCACGCCGTTTCGCGAATTCCTGCGTCGCGTCGGCGCGGACACGACCGCGAAATACGTCGGCTTCAAATGCGCGGACGACTATTACGAGAGCATCGACATGCCGACCGCGCTGCATCCGCAAACGCTGCTGACGTTCGAATACGACGGCAAGCGCTTGCCGCCCGAATACGGTTTTCCGATGAAGCTGCGGATGCCGACGAAGCTCGGCTACAAGAATCCGAAGCACATCATGGAGATATTCGTGACCAATACGTATCCGGGCGGATATTGGGTCGACCAGGGATACAACTGGTTCGGCGGATCGTGACGGAATCGCGCGAAGCCGCGCGGGCGGGGCGGCGCGTTCCCGCTTGCCTGGACGCGGCGCATGCGGTTTCGCGCTTTTATCCCGAATGTCCGAAAACGAAAATACTGTTTTGCCGCGAATGAAATGTCGCGCCGAAACGTCACCGAGCGCGCGTTCGATTCAAGCCGGCATTCGTTTTCCATTCCTTAATGCATAATGCTGGCGGTGTGCGGCCGTCCGGCCGCGCACGTCTTCATTCGAGTCCGTTCGCCTCTTTCGGTCATGTTCGCCGCCGCACGCTCCGACCTGTCGTTTCGCACGCCGCCGTCTCTCCCCATTCCGGATTCATCGAGGCCGCTCGCCGGCAGTCGCGCCGCGTCGCCGTCGAACGTGCGACACCTCGTGCGGGCACGCTGACCGATGACGCCGTTCGACCGCTTCCTCGCCTTCCTCGAGCGCCATCCGCCCCGCCTGCCGCAAAGCCGCAGCGGCCGCGTCGTGCTCGCGCTCGCGTTCATCTATTTCGCGTGGGGCTCGACGTATCTCGCGCTGCACGTCGCGCTCGAATCGTTTCCGCCGCTGCTGCTGTCCGGGCTGCGCAACCTGCTCGCGGGGATCGGGCTCTTCATCTTCGCGATGCGGCGCCGTCCGGTGCGGCCGACGCTCGTCGAGATCCGCAACGCGGCGCTCGTCGGCACGATGCTCGTCACGCTGTCGTCCGGTTTTATCGCGCTCGGGATGCGCACCGTCGGCAGCGGCTCGGCTGCGGTGACGGTCGCGACGGTGCCGCTCTTCGCGACGGTGATCGCGTCGGTCGCGGGGCGGCGCGTCACGGCGGGCGAATGGGCGGCCGTCGCGCTCGGGATGGTCGGGATCGTCGTGCTGAATTCGGGCGGGCCGTCGTCGCCCGGCTCGACGCTCGGCAGCATCACCGTGCTCGTGGGCGCGCTCTTCTGGGCGGGCGGCGCGCATCTCGCCGCGCGGCTCGCGCTGCCGCACGACCTGTTCCTGTCGACCTCGCTGCAAATCGGCCTCGGCGGCGCGGCGTCGACCTGCATCGCATGGGTGCTCGGCGAGCGCATCGAGCACGTCGCGTTTCTGCCCGGCGTCGCGTTCGTCTATCTGATGCTCGCGGGCACGATGGCCGCGTACGTCGCGTACGGCTATCTGATTCGCCACACGAGCCCGATCATCGCGAGCAGCTGCATGTACGTGAATCCCATCGTCGCCGTCGCGCTCGGCGCGCTCTTGCTCGGCGAGCCCGTCACGCTCGCGACCGTGATCGCGACCGTCGCGATTCTCGGCAGCGTCGGGCTGTCGTTCGTGTTCGATCCGGCGCGCAAGCGGATGCAATAACAGCACGCGACGTGGAGGACGATGGCGCGCGCGGCTCGCGCGACGTCCGCCTGTTTCCGCGCTCGGCGGTTTCGCGCACGATCTTGCGAGCCGATACGCCGCCGCGCAATCCGGCGGCGCTGGCGATGCAACCGAGCGGTTTGCATCGCGCGGGGCGATCGTGGAGCCCCGCGTATCGATCTCGCCGGGCGGTGGCATGTTCGCGACGCGCGGACATGCGCGATGCGCGTCCGCGCGGCTCGTCTGCGGCTCGTCCACGGAGCGGAGCGGTGCGGCCCGGCCGGCATCATGCGCACCGCATCCGGTTTTTCGCGTATCCGATCGCGGTTTTCCGCGTGCGCGCGTCGGCCTGACGTCGCCCCGACCTGCGGCGCCGCACCGTGCGCCGCCGCCGCGTCGAGCGCTTATCGCGCGCCCGCGCGGCCGCGATGATGCACGAGCGTCGCGACGACCGAGAACAGCAGGCCGACCGCGCACATTCCCATCCAGCCCATCGCGCGCCACGCGGCGACGCCCGCCGACGAGCCGATCGCGCCGCCGATGAAATAGCAGACCATGTAGACCGTGTTCACGCGGCTGCGCGCGTCGGGCTTGAGCGCATAGATGCGCGACTGGTTCGAGATCTGCGCGGCCTGCACGCCGACGTCGAGGACGATCACGCCGATCACGAGTCCGGCGAGGCTGTGGCCCGACACCGCGAAGATCACGAACGACGCGGCGATCAGCGCGATCGCGAGCGTGATGATCGTGCGCGGGCCGCGCTTGTCGGCGACGCGGCCCGCGTACGGCGCGGCGAGCGCGCCCGCCGCGCCGACGATCCCGAAGAGGCCCGCCGCCTGCGGACCGAGATGGAACGGCTCGCCCGCGAGCAGCAGCGTGAGCACCGGCCAGAACGCGCTGAACGCCGCGAAGATCGCGGCGCCCGTCATCGACGCCTCGCGCAGCCCCGGCAGCTCGCGCGCGAGCCGCCACATCGATGCGAGCAGCTTGCCGTACGACAGCGCCGACGTCGGCGAGCTGCGCGGCAGGCGCGCGACGATCACGGCCGCGAGCGCGGCGAGCGCCGCGACCGACGCGCCGAACACCGTGCGCCAGCCGAAGTATTCGGCGACGAAACCCGCCGCCGTGCGCGCGAGCAGGATGCCGAGCAAGAGCCCGCTCATCACGGTGCCGACCGCCTGCCCGCGCGCGGCGGGCGGCGCGATCTCGGCGGCGAACGGCACGGCCTGCTGCGCGATTGTCGCGAGGATGCCGATCGCGAGGCTCGCCGCGGCGAGCACG
This sequence comes from Burkholderia sp. BDU5, assembly GCF_001522845.1. NCBI lineage: Bacteria > Pseudomonadati > Pseudomonadota > Betaproteobacteria > Burkholderiales > Burkholderiaceae > Burkholderia > Burkholderia sp. BDU5. The sequence goes on from NZ_LOWC01000157.1 coordinate 68,708, forward strand.
GCGAGCGTCGGCGCCGCTGCGGCGATCACGAGCGCGGCCGACAGCCCGGCGATCTGCAGCAGGATCAGCTTGCGCCGGTCGAAGCGGTCGCCGAGCGGCGCGAGCGCGAACATGCCGGCCGCGTAGCCGAGCTGCGTCGCGGTCGGCACGATGCCGATCCACGACGCGCTGTCCGGAAACGACGCACGGAACGCGTCGAGGAGCGGCTGGTTGTAATAGATGTTGGCGACGGACACGCCCGCGATCGTCGCGAGCAGCAGCAACAGGCTGTGCGAGTCACGGCGGGGCGCGTCGGCGGAAACGGAAGGCGACGGGGGCATGGTGCGTGTGGACGAAGTGCGGCGCGCGCGTCGTGCGCGCCGTCCGGATCTTCGATCGAGACGGCAGAGGCGAAACGCCGGGAGCGCCGATCATACCGGACGTCCCCGAAGTCTGCTGGCGGCGGCGCGATCGCAGTGCGCGCGCATGCCGTTAATGTCGCCTTAAGCGGTCGGCTTGCATAGTGGCGTCCGAGCGAGTCGTGGGAGCGTTCGTATTTCGCTGCACCGCCGTTGCCGGAATCCGGCTCGCTTTGCGCAACCGGTGCGACAAGGAGAGCCCAATTGAACCAGCCCGCCCGTCCGCATGCCGCCGCCGGCATGCTCAACAAAGTTCCGGAAGTCACGCTGGCCTTCTGGATCGTCAAGATCATGTCGACGACGGTCGGGGAGACCGGCGCCGACTATCTCGCGGTTCACGTCGGACTCGGCGCCGCCGTCACCGGCGCGCTGATGTCCGGTCTGCTGCTCTGCGCGCTCGCGCTGCAATTGCGCGCGCGCGCTTACGTGCCGTGGATCTACTGGCTGAACATCGTCCTCGTCAGCATCGTCGGCACGCAGATCACCGATGCGCTGACCGACGGCCTCGGCGTCAGCCTCTACGTCAGCACGCCGCTTTTCGCCGCCGCGCTCGCGGCGACGTTCGCGCTCTGGTATCGCAGCGAGCGGACGCTGTCGATTCACACGATCGTCACCGCGCGCCGCGAGTGGTTCTATTGGGCCGCGATCCTGCTGACGTTCGCGCTCGGCACGGCGGCGGGCGATCTCGCGACCGAGGCGCTCGGTCTCGGATTCCGGCTCGGGATCGTCGCGTTCGGCGGCGCGATCGCGCTCGTCGCGGCAGCTGCGCTCTTCGGGATGAACCGCGTGCTCGCGTTCTGGCTCGCGTACATCCTCACGCGTCCGCTCGGCGCGTCGCTCGGCGATTTCCTGTCGCAGGCGCAAGCGTACGGCGGCCTCGGGCTCGGCACGATCAAGACGAGCGCCGTGTTTCTCGCGGTGATCGTCGTGCTGGTCGCGGGGCTGAGCGTCGCGGCCGCGCGCGCGGATCGGCTCGTCGCGCCGGCGCGCGGACGCTGAGCTTCAGTCGATGCGAGCATCGTTTTCAACCGTTTCGTTCGCGTTTTTCACAAGGAGAAGCAGCATGATCAAGCGCAAATTCATTGCATTCGCCGTCGCGCCGGCATTGGCGGCGGCCGCGTTCGGCATCGGCGTCGTGTCGCCGGCGGGCGTCGCGCCGAACGTGGCCGAAGCCGCGACCGTCTCGAAGCTCGGCGACCTGTCGCCGTTCCGCGCGATCGCCGTCGACACCGCGAAGCGCGTCGACAAGGGCGATCTCGCCGGTGCGAAGGCGCGCATCAAGGATCTGGAGACGTCTTGGGACGATGCCGAGCCGTCGCTGAAGCCGCGCGCGGCGGCGGATTGGCACGCGGTCGACAAGTCGATCGATCGCGCGCTCGCGGCGCTGCGCGCCGATCGGCCGCAGGCTGTCGCGTGCAAGCAGGCGCTGGCCGATCTGCTCGTGATCATGGACCGGACGAGCGCCGCGCGCTGAGCGCGGCGTCCGCGGTCGTGCGTGCGGGTCGCGCGCGGCGTCCGTCGGTACGCCCGGACGGCGCGCGGCGCGTGCCGATAGTGAAAGGCCGGGGCGCTTCGGCGCGGAGCGGCGCCGGCCGCACGGGCAAACGCGGCCTGCACGAGTAAACACAGCTCGCGCGACTCGTGCGACTCGTGCGATTCGTGCGACTCATGCGATTCATGCGATTCATGCGACGCCGAAGCCGATCCATGTCGGCCCGCGTCGTTCAGCGCCCCGGCGGCGGCTCGCCCGGCGAAGCTTGAGCATACGCATGCTCATGCGCCCCCTGCGTCCGTCGCCTGCCGCGCGCGGCAGCGTCACGTTCAATCGATCAGCACGCCCGTCGGTTCGAAGAACGGATGCGGCCCGTCGCTCGCATCGACGTACACATGATGCGACGCGAGCCCGCTGTCCGGCGCATAGCGATGCACGGCGAACGCGGGCGGCTCCATCGAAAACGACGACGGCCCGTCGTCGCGCAGATCGAACGTGACCTGATGCGCCGGCGCGGGCACGGCCGACGCGATGGTGCCGCCGAAGCGCGCGAACATCGTCCGGTGCACGTGTCCGCACAGCACGCGCTCGACGTTCGGAAAGCGGCGCAGCAGCGCGTCGAGCCGGCTCGACGCGTCCGGATCGAGCCGCATCGCGTCCATGTGGCCGATGCCGCATGCGAACGGCGGATGATGGAGCGCGACGATGACCGGACGGTCGCGCGCGGCGTCGAGCTGGTTGGCGAGCCACGCGAGCCGCGCGTCGCACAGGGTGCCGCCGCTCGTGCCCGGAATCTGCGAGTCGAGCGCGATCACGCGCAGCGGCCCGAGATCGAGCGCGTACTGGACGAATTCGCCCATCTGCAGCTCCGCGCGCGCGGGGAACGCGCGTCGCAACGCCGCGCGGTCGTCGTGGTTGCCGACGAGCAGGTAGTACGGAATCTCAAGCGGCGCGAGCAGCGATTTCAGGTGCGCGTATTCTTCGTCGTCGCCGAAGTCGGTCAGGTCGCCCGTGACGAGCACCGCGTCCGGGCGCGGCTCGAGCGCGTTCAGGCGCGCGACGCAGCGCGCGAAATGCGCGGCCGTGTCGACGCGCCGGTACGCGAGCATGCCGGGCCGCTTGATATGCAGATCGCTGATGTGGGCAAGCAGCATCGTCGTTCCTCGTTGTGTCCGTGTCGTGAGGGTGGGGCGCGTCACGCGAGCGCGAGCAGGTCGTCGGCCGCGATCGCGACGCCGACCGCGGTGCCGCGCGCGAGATCGACGCGGCCCGGCACGTCGATGACGAGCGCGTCGGGCGCCGCGTGTTCGACCGTCACGCGCGTGCGCTCGCCGAGAAACGCGCAGTTCGCGACCGCGCCGCGCAGCGGCGCATCCGACGGGTCGACGAGACGCGCATCCTCCGGTCGAAAGAATAGCTCGTTTGCCGGCGACGCGGCGGCGACGGCGCCGCCCGTCGTCACGAGCGCGCCGTCGCGCCACACGCCTTCGAGCCGGTTCAGCGTGCCGATGAAGCGCGCGACGGCGCGGCTCGCCGGACGATAGTAGACGTCGCGCGGCGTGCCGATCTGCTCGATCTTCCCCGCGCTCATCACGACGATCCGGTCGCCGAGCGCCATCGCCTCGGCCTGGTCGTGCGTCACGTAGACCGTCGTCACGCCGAGCTCGCGCAAGAGCGCGTTCATCTCGCGGCGCAGCGCGTCGCGCAGTTGTGCATCGAGCGCGGTCAGCGGCTCGTCGAGCAGCAGCACGCGCGGGCGCACCGCGAGCGCGCGGGCCAGCGCGACGCGCTGGCGCTGGCCGCCCGACAGCGCGTCGATCGGCTTGTCCGCGTGCGCGGTAAGCCGCATCATCGCGAGCAGTTCGTCGACGCGCTCGCGCAGCGCGCGCGGATCCGTCCCGCGGATTCGCAGCCCGTAGCCGACGTTGCCGCGCACCGACAGGTTCGGAAACAGCGCGTAGCTCTGGAACACCATGCCGACGCCGCGCTTTTCGATCGGCCGCGCGGTTACGTCGTCGGCGCCGAAGGCGATCGCGCCGCCCGCGTCGGGCACGTCGAGCCCGGCAATGAGGCGCAGCGTCGTCGTCTTGCCGCAGCCGGACGGGCCGAGCAGCACGAGCGTCTCGCCCGCGCCGATCGCGAGATCGAGCGGCTCCAGCACGCGCGTGCCGTGGAAGGTCTTCGCGCAACGGGTCAGGGTGATCGGTACGGATTCGAGTTTCATCGGCGAGGCGGCGGAAAGACAGCGGAAAGACAGCGAAAGGGGGGCCGCGAAGGCGGCGGAGCGGCAGCGGGAAATCAGCAAGGTTTGCGCGCGTCGTGGCGCGTGCCGGACGGATCGACGCCGAGCCGCTGCATCGCGACGAGGAGCGGCAGCGTCATCAGCAGGAACAGGATCGTGTACGCGCTGCCGATCTCGATGCGCAGCGACGCGTACGTGTCGGCGAGGCCGACGGGCAGCGTCTTCGTGTCGGGCGTGTGCAGCATCCACGTGAGATTGAATTCGCCGATCGACAGCGTGAGCACCGCGAGCGCGCCCGCGACGATGCCGGGGCGCAGGTTCGGCAGCACGATCGTCGTGAAGCGCGTGACGAACGATGCGCCGAGGCTCGCCGCGCCTTCTTCGAGCGTGCGCAGATCGGCGCGCGCGGCGACGGCCGCGACCGCGCGGACCATGAACGGCAGCGTGAACACGACGTGCCCGACGACGATGAACCACACGCTCGTGCGGAACGCGGCGAAGCCGCCGTAGACGGCGAGGAGCGCGAGCGCGGACGCGAGGCCCGGCAGCGCGACGGGCAGCACGAGCGCTTCCTCGATCAGCCGCGAGACGCGGCTGCGGCTGCGCGCGAGCGCATAGCCGGCGGGCACGCCCGTCACGAGCGTGACGGCGAGCGTCGCGAGCGCGACTTCGAGCGACAGGAATATCGAGCTGTGGTACTGCGTCCATACTTCGCCGAGCCAGCGCAGCGTGAGCCCGCTCGACGGCCCGCGGAAATAGTTGACCGTGAGCCCGGCGAGCACCGACATCGCGACGGGAACGATCAGAAACGCGCACAGCGCGAGCGTGACCGCCCATTGCGCGGCAGCGAGCCAGTCGAACGAGGCGCGGCGCGGGCGGCGGGCCGTCGGCGGCTCGTCGGAATCGGTCGCGGCAGCGGGGCGGACGAGCGCGGCGGCGTCCTTGATGGTGAGCGTCATGGGGCGTGCGGAAGCGATGTAAACGTTTTCGTCGACAGGATTATCGGGCGCGTCGATGAAGAACTGATGACGGCGCGCCGGGCGGATGGCGGCGCGCGCCCGCGCGATGGATGGCTGTGCGCATCAGTTTTAAACGTTTGAGCGACGAGCGGAAAACGGTTCGTCGCGCGTGGCGAGCCGCTCGACGCTCGATGCGCCGCCGCAGCGCCGAAGCGCGGAGCGAAACGGATGCAGGCCGCGCCGACGAACGTGCGAAGAGCAAGGGGCGCTCTTGTGGCGGCAGCCGCGCGCGTCGCCGAGCAATCAGTCTAATTGCCGATTCCCCCGATGTCGCCGCGCATGCCGTTACGTTATATTGAATCGCCGAATGGTGTTGAGGAGTCCGGGCAATCCGGCCGAGCATCGCGTGCGCCGTTCGGCGACACACACTGACCAGCGCCATGCGGTCACATCGCGAGGCAATTGTTGATGAGCAGGAGCGAGAGTGGGGAAACCGCTCTTTTTTGTTGTCTACGAGGAGGGAGTGATCGATGCAAACGATAACGATGGAGCAGTGCAAGCGCATTCATGGCGGGGCTAACCTGATCGACGGCACGTTCAACCTGTTGGGCGGCACGTTCACGATCAACAGCAGCGCGTTGGGCACGTTGATCAGCAACGCCAATTCGCTCGTCGTCAATGCGAACAACTGGCTGAGCAATCCCAAGGGGCAGTTGTCGTCGACGAAGCAGTAACCGCCGGCGCGACGCGCAGCCGACGCCCGTCTCCGGGCTCGCGGCTGCGACGCGTCGGTCCGACGCAGCCGGACGAGGCGCGCTGTCCGGGCGCATCGTCCGGCCCGGCTTCAGATTTCCCTTTCTTTGCAACGACGACGATCCGTTCGTCGTTGCGTCTTCGTCAAGCGGACGCGGCCGTCGCCTGGCCCGTCAGATTGCGCGCGAGCGCAAGCACCGCCCACGTGACGATCCCGAGCACGATCGACAAACCGGCAGCCGTCGCGATGTTCGCGTTCAGCGTGAACTCGGTGTAGATCGTCATCGGCAGCACGTCGAGATCGGTCGCGAGCGTGAACGCGGTGCCGAACGCGCCCATCGCGGTCGCGAAGCAGATCGCGCCCGCGGCGACGAGTCCCGGCGCGAGCGCGGGCAGCACGATGTCGCGCAGCACGTGCCACGGCGACGCACCGAGCGAGCGCGCAGCCTCTTCGAGCGACGGATCGAGCTTCGACGCCGCGGCGATCACGGTGACGATCACGCGCGGAATCGAGAAGTACAGATAGCCGACGAAGAGGCCCGCGACCGAGTAAGCGAACACCCAGCGATCGCCGACGAGCTTTTGCGACAGCATGCCGATCAGCCCCTGCCGCCCGGCGAGCATGATCACCATGAAGCCGACGACGACACCCGGAAACGCGAGCGGAAACGTGAGCAGCGCGATCAGCGTGCGCTTGCCCGCGAACGCGCGGCGCGCGAGCAGGAGGCCTGCGATCGTCGACAGCGCGAGCGTCGCGAGCGTGACGGCTGCGGACAGCGCGACCGTCGACACGAGGCTCTTCATGTAGCGCGCATTCGACAGCAGCGCGACATACGCGTCGACGAACGCGCCGTCGCCCGACACCCGCACGAGCGAGGCCATCGGCAGCAGCCAGAACGCGACGAACACGGCGAGTGCGGGCGCGAGCAGCGCGATGCGCCAGCGCGGCGGGAACGTGAGATCGGACATCGTGATATCGACTCGTGCGGATAGCGGATAGCGGATAGCGGGCGACGGGTATCGGCCGGTTATTGCATCACCTGCAGATACTGCTTGCCGAACGCCTGCTGGCCGGCCGCGAGCTTGCCGAAGTCGACGCTCTTCGCCCGCGCGTACTCGCTCGCGGGCAGGAACTTCGCGGCGGCGTCGGCGGTGAGCGCCTGCGCGCGCACCGGCCGCAGATATGCGTTCGCCCACAGCTTCTGGCCTTCGTCGGACAGCACGAAGTCGAGCACCTTCTTGCCGTTCGCATCGTGCGGCGCGCCCTTGACGAGGCTCATCACGTACGGCACCGAAATCGTGCCTTCCCTCGGAATCACGAATTCGACGTTCGCGTGGTCCTTGTACTTCGCGCGATACGCGTCGAAGTCGTAGTCGAGCAGGATCGGAATCTCGCCGGACAGCACGCGTGCGTACGCAGTCTGCTTCGGCACGATCGGCCGGTTCGCCTTCAGCTTGCGGAACCAGTCGAGCGCGGGCTGGAAGTTGTCGAAGCTGCCGCCGAGCGCCTGGTTTACCGCGACGGCGCCCGCGTAGCCGACGAATGCACTCGACGGATCGAGATAGCCGACCATGCCCTTGTACTCGGGCTTCAGCAAATCGGCCCACGAACGCGGCACGGGCTTGCCGTCGAGCGCGTCCTTGTTGACGAAGAAGCCGAGCGTGCCCGAATGGATCGCGAACCAGTAACCTTGCGGGTCCTTCATGTTCGCGGGGATGTCGTTCCAGTGCGCGGGCTTGTACGGCGCGATCACGTCCTTGTCCTTCGCCTGGAACGCCGACGACACGCCGAGATAGACGACGTCCGCGACCGGGCTCTTCGCTTCCGCGAGCAGTTGTGCGATCGCCTGGCCCGAGTTCTTGTTGTCGAACGGCACGCGAATGCCGGTCTTCTGCTTGATCGCCGCGATTTGTGCGGCCCAGTCGGCCCATTCGGGCGGGCAGTTGTAGCAGATCGCGGTTTCTTCCGCGTGCGCGGCGGACGCGCCGAGCGACAGCGCGAGCGAGGCAAGCGGGATGAGCGCGGCGGCGCACGCGCGGCGCACGGCGGCGAGCGGCGAGCGGGGGAACGGCGAACGGCGGACGGTCACGACAGGTCTCCTTGCAGGGGCAAAACGAACGAGGGCGAGAGCGGGATTCATGCGATGCGCGAGGTGCGCGTCTCGCGCGGCGGCGCGACGGTCGCGCCTTCGCGCACCGTGTGCGGCAGCGTCAGCGCGGGCCGCGGATGATGCTCGCCGGCGATGCGCTCGGCGAGACGCCGCCACGCGGCGCGACCGATCTCTCGATTCGGCGTCGCGACGCTCGAAAGCGGCGGCGCGAGCAGCTCGCCGACCGCGAGGCCGTCGAAGCCGAGCACCGAGATGTCGTCGGGCACCGCGAGGCGCGCGTCGCGCAATCCGCGCATCACGACCATCGCGAGCCAGTCGTTGCTGCAGAAGAGCGCGGTCGGCCGCGTCGCGCGCGCGGTCAGATGCGCGAGCATCGCGCTCGGCAGCGTCGGCGCGTTGAAGTCGATTTCGAGCGCGGGCAGCGGGTCGAGACCGCGCTCGTCGAGCGCCTGCGCGTAGCCGCGCACGCGCTGCCGCGCGCGGTCCGACGCGTCGAGCGAGCCCGCGAGCATCAGCACGCGGCGATGGCCGCGCTCGATCAGCATCCGCACGCCGTCGTACGCGGCGCGGCGATTGTCGACCGCGACCGACGGACGATGCGGCGTGTCGTTGTGCATCAGCACGTAGAGCGGGCCGTCGCGGTCGAGCTCGTCGAGGAGCGGATGCGCGTCGGCGTCCGCGACGGTGAGCATCAGCCCTTCGACGCGCTGCGCGCGCAGCGTCTCGATCGCATGACGCTCACGCGCGACGTCGTATTCGGTCGACATCACGATCAGCTTGAAGCCGGCTTGCGCCGCGAGCTCGTCGACGCCTTGCAGGCATTCGGCGAATACCGGATTCGCGAGCGTCGGCAGCACGACGCCGATCAGTTGCGTGCGGTCGCTTCGCAGCTGCCGGCCGAGCGGGTTCGGGCGGAAGCGCAGCGTGTCGATTGCGGCGCGGACCTTTTCGAGCGCCACGGGACTGACCGTGTGCGGCGCGTTGATTGCGCGCGACACCGTGGCGATAGAACAGCCGGCGAGCGCGGCGACGTCTTTGATGGTCGGCGTCATGAAGCGTGCGTGCGGTGGATGCGTGTAAACGTTTTCGTCGACGGGATTATCGGGACCGTCGATGAAGAACTGATGACGATGGTTGGCCGATGATCGGAAGGGATGATGTCTGATGAATGGGGGCGTCAGGCCGACGTATGGAGGCGAGGGGGCACACCGCGGATGAAATCGTCGTCCGGCGCATGAGCGGCGACGCGTGACGCCGGCCTCGAACGATGCCGTCCGGTGGAAATCTCTCGTGTCAGTCGGCATGCCGATTCGTGTCCGGTCGTCGCGTGTGCAGGATGAGGGCGTTCGTCGATCCTCTGGTTGAGGCCGCACGACTGGCTCAGGCGGTAGCGATCGGCGAGTGAATGCGATCGAGCGGCGCTCGGCAGGGTCAAATCGCGAGGATCGGCGCGAGCAGTGGTAGAATCGCGTCCGCCCTTGCCGGGGTGATGAAATTGGTAAACATAGCGGACTTAAACGATTGAGTGCCCGGTCGGAAACGGCTGGTGCAGAACCCTTCAAATTCGGCGAAACCCCTGGCGCGCGACGCGTCGAGGCAACGCCGAGCCAAGCCCCGAAGCGGCAGCGAAAGCGGCGGCGGGGAAGGTGTAGAGACTAGACGGGGGGCGCCTAAGGTCCACGCGGCTGAAGCCGCGTTCGGACGACGGTGAAGGCATAGTCCAGCGCACGAACGGCGCCGCACCGCGCCGGCTTCGAAAGAAGCAGTGTGACGAAAATCCGCCGCCTTGATTGGCTTGCCGGTTCGAGTCCGGTCCCCGGCACCATCAACTATTCCTCGAAATTCCCGACCGGTCGCAAAAACCTTGATAAATCAAGGCGCGGAAGGGAGTTTCGTTCCTAAAGAGTCCGGCTCGGTTCGTTGAAAGCCGGGGGTACATCGGGGTACTTTTAGGGGTATGTCCTCACTTCGAGGCTCCAACGCAACGGAGATACCCCAGGGCCGGAGCATCAAAAGTGAGCTTCCCCTGAAATTTCGCCTTCCAGCAGGTCGCGTATAAACTCGACCGAATGCCGCCGCGACGACGATCCGGATGTGGTTGATTCGAACAACGTGCTTTCCGCATCGACGACTCGATCGTGCGGCATGGCTCGATGCGCGCATTCTCCGGTTTACGAAGCGACGACGCGATTGCGGCCTTCATGTTTCGCGCGATAGAGCAGCTTGTCCGCGGCGCTGAGGATTTCGTCGACGGTGTCGCCGTCGCGACCGTACTGCGACACGCCGATGCTCACGGTCACGGGCGTGTGCTTGCCGTCGATGCCGAACGATGCGTTCGCGATCGAGGTGCGTACGCGCTCGGCGATGCCGCTCGCGGCGTCGGCAAGCATCTTCGGCAGCAGCACCATGAACTCCTCACCGCCGACACGCGCGATGTGATCGTATGGACGGATCGCGGCGAGGCATTGCTGCACGAAATTGCACAGCACGACGTCGCCGACCTGGTGGCCGTAGTCGTCGTTGATCTTCTTGAAGTTGTCGAGGTCGAGCGCAAGCAGCGAAAACGTGGTGCCGTCCCGCTTCGCGCGTGCGATTTCCGCCTGTATCTGCTCGATGAACTTGCGCCGGTTCGATGCGCCCGTCAGCGGATCGGTGGTCGCGAGATGCTCGAGTTTCTGATTGGTGCGCGTGAGTTCCTGCAATGCGCCTTCGGTGCGCGCCATCGATTCGGCGAGCCGCGCCATCAGATCCTGCTGGCTGTAGACGGTCGCGAACGAGCGGGACGTCATCAGCGCCTGAACGACACCGAAGCTCAGCAGGAAGAAACCGCTTGCGAAGATCGCATGGGCAAGCCACCACATGTGATTCCAAGGCTTGCCGAGAATGAATGCGATCGACGACAGCGCGAACCACATCACCGAAATTCCGTAGACGAGCATCAGCGGCGTGCGAATGCGGCGCACGAGCAACAGTGCGACGTTGGCGAGCGACACGATCATCGCGCCGCCCTCCATCGACACGCGTGTCCAGCGATCGCCCGCAATCGGCGAATACGCGATCGCGGCGACGATGACGCAGATGACGGCGTAGCCGGCGATCCACGGCAGCCAGGTCGAGCGCTGCGTGCGTCGCTCGCGCGGATCGGGGTCTTTGAAATAAGACAACTGCCCGACGAGCAGCAGGAACGACATCACGAGGCGCGACGCCGGCCCGTACAGCAGGAACAGCCAGATGTTCCGATGAGCCATCCCGGTGAATGCGCCGTGCAGCGAATAGATGAGTGCGAAGCCGAGAAATCCGAGTGTGAGCCAGCGAAGCAGCGGCTCACCCGACGACAGGTAGCAGCGCCAGGTCACGTAGGTGACGAAGAGACCTTCAAGCGTCGCGGCGGCGATCGCCAGTTCGTGGAATTGATGATCCTCGAAAGTCAGGCGGGGATCGATGAAGAACCGCAGATACGCGATCAGGAACGCGGGCGCGAGCGCGAAGCCGATCAGCAGGCAAGCGGTATAGATTCGGGCGATCGTGCCGATCGCACGCGACGATTCATGGGCGGTGAAGACAGTGCTCACGGTGGCCTCCGCAACGCTGTTCCGTATTTCGAAGTGGGAAGCCAGCGCGGAACGTCTTGCGGCGAACCGCCGTCACGTCTGGTTTCGCGCTGCCTCGTATCGTTATTCGTTGATTGCTTTTCTGACGAGAGTATAGGCGGCGTCAATCGTTTGACAATACGGTCGTACCGGTTTCCTGCACTCGGACGGACGGACGAAACGGCCGATTGTTCGACTTCGCGCAACAGACGCGAGCCGCGAAATTGGTGATGAAACATTCACGTGCGGCAGACGTGTGGTGCCGGCAGGCCGTGAAGCGTATGCGGATGTGTGTCGCGGGTAATCGAAGCGAGCGACGCGGGATTGATCGGTGCGTAGGATGTCTTGCGGGTCGGTACCCTGTTGCACGCGGAGGTCGAGCCTATCCGGTGCGCTGCGATTCGTCGCAGCAACCCGCTTCGACGCGCGCTCGACACCCCGAAACACGGATGCCGATTGCAAGCCGGTCGCATCGCGTCGCGTCGCGTCGATGCGGCGCTCGGTAAATGGAAAATGTCGTTGGCAAAAGGCGGCAAAAACAAGACGAATCGTCGTGCCGTCCGCCTAGGGTTTTCATATGTGGCGAACGGCCTGCCGTGTCGAATCAACGTGAATATAGTTAGGTGATGGACCGGCTCGAATCCGGTGGTTTCGTCGCGGTGGAGGTCATCATGAGCTATAGCCTGGAGGGGCGCATACTGGAAGTGTGCGATTGCAAGGTGCTTTGCCCGTGCTGGATCGGCGAGGATCCGGACAACGGCACGTGTCGGGCGACGGTCGCCTACCACTACGACAAGGGAATGGTCGACGAGGTGGACGTGTCGGGGCTGACGGTCGCATTCGCCGCGTTCGTTCCGGGCAATATTCTGCAGGGCAATTGGCGGGTGATCATCTTCATCGACGATCGCGCGACCGACGCGCAGTTCGACGTGCTCGCGAGCGTCTATCGCGGCGAACGCGGTGGGCCGCTTGCCGACTTCTCGCAGCTCTTCGGCGACATCGTCGCGATCGAGCGCGCGGCGATCGATTTCGACGTGCGCGACGGCAAGGGCACGCTCAAAGTGGGCAACACCACGTACGCGGAGCTCGAACCCTATCGGGGGCCGACCGGCGAGCCGACGAGGCTCGTCGAGAGCATCTTCTCGACGATTCCCGGATCGCCGGCCTACGTCGGCAAGGCCGGCACGTTCCGCATGCATGAACAGAAGCTCGGCATCGATCTCGATCTGAGCGGGCAGAACGCGATCCAGGGTTTTTTCATGTTCCGTTCGTGATACGTATCCACGCCGGCGCGGTCTTGCGCAGGTGAGCCGTGCTTCGCCATGAACGCGACGTCGTCGTCCCGCGTGTTCGTGCCGCTGGCGATCGCGATGATCGCCGCGGCATGGATCACGCTGTGGATGTGGGACAGCAGTCCTTACGCGCGCTTTCTCCATCACGTCGACTGGTCCGAGGCGAGTCTCGCCGAACTGTGCCGGCTGATTCCGGCGGGCGACACGATCGTGCCCGCGATGCTGCATGCCGCCGCGTGGCTGCTGACGATCGTCGCGATGATGTTGCCCACCGTGCTCCCGCTGCTGCGAACGTTCGAGCGCCTGACGGCCGCGCGCGCGGACCGGAACCGTCTGCTGCTGATGGTGGTGCTCGGTTATCTCGCGGTGTGGAGCGTGTTCGGGCTGGCCGTCGATGCAGGCGACGCCGGCCTGCACGCGCTTGTGCGGCGCACGCCGTGGCTTGCATGGCACGGATGGCTCGTCGGCGCGATCGTGCTGGCGCTTGCCGGCGCTTATCAATTCAGTTCGCTCAAGTATCGATGCCTCGACAAGTGCCGGTCGCCGCTGATGTTCGTCAGCGAGCAGTGGCGGGGCGGAAACGCGCGGCGGGACAGTCTCCTGCTCGGCATGCGGCATGGCCTCTTTTGTGTCGGATGCTGCTGGCTGCTGATGTGTCTGATGTTCGCGGTGGGAGCGGGGAACGTCGGCTGGATGCTGGCGCTCGGAGCCGTGATGGCGGTCGAGAAGAATCTGCCGCACGGCCGGCGATTGAGCGCGCCGCTGGGCGTCGCGTTGCTCGGATGGGCGGCGTCGATCGTCGTGACGGGACTTCGCCTGGTTTGATTCGTGGTGATCTTCGCGCTGCCGTTCGCGTCGCGCGCACTCGGCATGCCGACGGGCATCGCGGGCGCGTGGATCGGCATGTCGGAATTCGCCGACGCCGCGGGGCTCGCGACTGCGCAGGCATACTACGATTTCGCGAAACACACGGCGCGAGCGCGATTGCCGGCGCGCCGGAGGCGTCGCTGCAGGCGTTTACGCTGATGAAGGTGGTCGGCCGCGACATCTGGATCGGCATCTGGGCGTTCGTTCGTGCTCGCGATCGTCGCGACGACGCGCTGGGAACGCGCCGACGGCATCGCCGCGCAGCCGCGCGCAAGCGAGATCTGGGCGCGCTTTCCGAAGTTCGTGATCGGCTTCGTCGTCGCATCGGCGTGCGTAACGGGGCGCTGCGCGCAACGCCGGCATCGCTGCGGCGGCGTTCGAGACGGCGTTCGAGATGACGACATTCAGGATTCGAAACGAAATGAGCCCGGCAGCGATGCCGGCTCGTTTATTCCGGTTTCTCCACCGCCCGCGCGAGCATCGCATCGCCGATCAGATCATTTCCGCGCGCCTTCAGCATTTCGGCGGCCCCGCGGATGTCGCGCGCCTCCTTGTTCTGCCCGAGCTTGTATTTGCCGACGAGCCGCGTGATGTCGATCTGCAGGCCGACGATCGACTGGAGCATCGTGTCGATGTAGTCCTTCGGGGCGTCGGTCATCTTCCACGGCTCGGGCAGCGCCGCTTCGTGCGTGCGCGTCAGCCGGGCGACCACGCCGCGCACGAATTTCTCGTCGTCGCGAACGGTGATGCGTCCGTGCGCATGGACGACGACATAGTTCCACGTCGGCACCTGCCGGTGGAACGCGTGCTTGCTCGGATACCAGGTCGGCGAAATGTACGCGTCGCCCGCACGGAACACGACGAGCACCTCGTCGCCGCTCGACACGTCCTGCCATATCGGATTCGCGCGAGCGACGTGCGCGCTCAGCACGCCGAGCGGCCCTTCGGAGGCGGCGAGCTCGAACGGAATGTGGTTCGCGTCGAGTCCGCCCGTTCCGTGCGTGATCAGGATCCCGAACGGGTGTTGCGCGATCAGCGCGTGCAGGACGTCGGTGCGACGTTCGTCGAAATGGGTGGGGACGTACATGGCGGCTCCACAGTCGGGCTGCGTTTGCGCAGTGCGCGGGGTTGAGTGATGCGGGCATTGTCGTGCGAAACTGGTTTATTCTGTAGAACCAGTTTGGAAAGCTTCTGGTGAACCGGAATTATGGCAAGAATCGCCCGGATCATTGAGATTCCGTCGATCGGCGCACTCGACCGCTCGACCGGAAACCTGAGTCGGCAGTTGGCGCAGGCGCTGCGGGACGCCGTCCGCAAAGGCGATGTCAAACCCGGCGACGCGCTGCCGTCCACGCGGCTGCTCGCGGCTTCGCTGCGGATCGCGCGCGGCACGGTGGTCGATGCGTACGAGCAACTGATCGCGGAGGGGTTTCTGGAGTCGCGGGGCGGCGCGGATACGCGCGTCGCGCACGCGCTCGCCGAGCCGCGACCGGGCAGCGAGCCGCCGCGCGCGGCGCGGCGGCGCGAGACTTCGGCGGCTCGATCGAGCCTGCCGCAGCCGGCTGCGGCGTATGCGCGGATCGCACGGGAATTCGCGCCGGTGCCGCCGGTGCCGTTCGCGATTTCGGTGCCGGTCGGCGCGACGGCGCCCGATGACGTGTGGCGTCGCCTCGGCAACCGTCTGCGGGCGAAGGGCGCCGCCGCGCCGACCAGCTACGCCGATCCGCAAGGCGCGCAGCCGCTTCGCGAAGCGATCGCCGACTACGTGCGCAAGTCGCGCTCGGTGCGTTGCAAGCCGGATCAGGTCATCGTCACGAGCGGCACGCAGCAGGGGCTGTATCTCGCGTGCCAGGTGCTGCTGGGCGCGCACGATCGGGCGTGGGTCGAGAACCCCGCGTACCGCGGCATCACGGCGATTCTCGAATGCACGGGGCGGGGCGATGCGATGGTGCGCGTGCCGGTCGATGCGGACGGCATCGACGTCGACGCGGGCATCCGGCTCGCGCACGACGCGCGCGCCGCGTTCGTCACGCCGTCGCATCAGTATCCGCTCGGCATGCCGATGAGCATGGCGCGGCGCAGCGCGCTGCTCGCGTGGGCGCGCGCGGGCGATGCATGGGTGATCGAGGACGATTACGACAGCGAGCTGCGCTACGAGGGCTATCCGTTTCCGTCGCTGCAGGGCTTGGACCCGGAGCGCGTCGTCTATCTCGGCACCTTCAGCAAGATGCTGTTTCCGTCGCTGCGGCTCGGTTATCTGATCGTGCCGGACGATCTGGTCGCCGCTTTCTGCGGCGCGCGCGTGCTGATGGATCGCCATGCGCCGACCGCGGACCAGTACGTGCTGGCCGCGCTCATGGCTGAAGGGCATTTCGATCGCCACATCCGCCGCGTGCGGGGCGTGTATGCGGATCATCGCGCGCAACTGATCGACACGCTCGGCAGGCTGCTTCCGGGCGACCTGGCCTGGCTGCAGCCGGGCGACCAGGGCATGCACGCGGTGCTTTGGCTCGCGGCGGGCATCGACGACTTGCAGGTCACGGCGATCGCCGCGCGAGCCGGTGTCGCGGTCCGCGCGGTGTCGCCGATGTTCGCGCCGGGGACGGCGCGATCCGGGCTCGTCCTCGGATTCGGCGGATTCAGCCGGGAGCAAATGGATGCGGCCGCGCAGCGTCTTGCCGAGGTGATCGCGTCCGTCGGCGGAGCGGCGTCGCGCGATCGATCGAAGCGGGCGGGCGTCGCCGATGACGTCGATGCGGCTGAGCGACGGAAATGAGCAGGGTCGACGCCGTTGTCATGGGGGCGACGCGAGGCGCGATCGAATCGGATCGTCGGGTGAATCGCTCGCTGGCCAACTCTACGTTCGAAAGCGATGCGTCCGCCTTCAAGGCGGCGAGAATGCGAAGGTCTGGTTCGTCGAGGTATACGCCAGCCACGCGGCTCTCCTTTGATGTCGATGTGAAATTGAATTTCACATCGATGATGTGTGGTTCCATAATTTCAAAAATATATGTGATGTGACGAAAGCGCTGGACGCTCGATCCGTCATTCGCGCAGCGCTCGCCGTCCCGAGTCGTCCCATGCGATCCGAAATCGTCCGAATGACGCACGGGACGGCGAGCACGCGTTCGCGCGGCGGCCGCGTCGATCCTGCTTAGCGGTCGCCCGGCAGCCACGCGCCGTGGAATCCCGCCGGGATTCGCCGTGGCAGATGCACGGTCGCGATCGGCTCGTCGTCGATGCGGCGGCCGTCGAGGATCACGAGATCGCTCGTATCCGTTTTGCGGCGATACACGCAGACGAGCAGCCAGCCGTCGTCTTCGTCGACGGCGCCCGGACGCGGGACGAACACCGGCTCGCTGTTCTGGTCGCCCGGCGGCACCCGGTAGCGCTGCGTCGATCCGGCATCGACGTCGTAACGCACGACGCCGCGCAGTTCCGCATTGGTCGGCTGCTCCGTCGCGTACAAGAAGCGATGGCGGCGGCCGGTCCGGTTTTCGTTGATGCGGGGCAGCTCGATGCCGGCGTCGTCGAGCGGCTGCCCGGCGACGATCCCCGTCTCGAGATCGATCACGTAGCGCCACAGCACGCCGACCGGGTTGTCGTCGAACGTGCGGCCGTCGCCGGCGAGGCGCAGGAACCACGGATAGCGGACGACGTCGAGCACGATCGCCGAACGATGCCTGTCGTACGCGTTGACGACGTGCTGGATGAAGCACGGCGCGACATCGAACCAGCGCGTGTCGCCGCCGTGGCGCGGCAGGACGCCGATGCGCGCGCGGCGCTCGTCGTGCCAGCGCAGCGGCATCCGGTGGCCGCGCGACAGCATCGAGAAGTCGTATGCGACGTTCAAGTCGAACACGATGCTGTGCGTCGCGGTGATCGCGATGTCGTGCATCATCGACGGCGCCGGCCAATCGACTTCGATGTCGACGGTCTGCACGCCCGCCGCATCCGCGACGCCGTAGCGCAGCCACGGCCGGTTCCAGTCGGCGCGAAACACGATCAGCTCGCCGGTATGCGGATCGACTTTCGGATGCGCCGCCATGCCGGGCGCGAGACCCGGATGGCGGCGCGACGCGCCGAGGCTGTCGAGGCCCGCGGTGATCGCGAGCGGCGCGCCGCCTTCGGCAAGCGCGAGGATTTCGCCTGCGTGAACGAGCACGTTCACGTTCGGATTCGTGTCGACGAGCGACGGCGCACGATCCGGGTCGTGCACACGCGCCCAGCGCTGCGTGCGCGCCCAGCGATTCCGGTAGCGCGCCGCGCGGCCGTCCTGGAGCGCTACCGCGTGCAGCATCGCGTCTTCCGGCCACCACGACAGCACGTCGTCGCCTTCGAAGCGGCCGCGCAGCGGATTGGGTCCGTTTCGCACGAGCACGCCGTTCAGGTCGCGCGGAATCGAGCCGGTCACGGGAAGGTCGACGAGGTCGACTTCGTCGGCGACGGGCGCCAACGCGCCTGCATTCAAGTCTATGGCTGTCATGTTCTCGGGAGTGGATTCAGAGCGTGGCGGGCGGCGGCGCGGCGTCGTCGTTCGTGAACGCAAGCGCGAGCGCGTGGTCGCGCACGTCGGCGGGCCACGCGGCGACCAGTTCGCGCAGGCGCGCACCGTCGTTCGCGAAGAGCGCGCGCGTCGCCTCCTCGAAGCCGGGCATGTCGCCCGCGATCGCCGACATGAAGTGGTATGCGCGCTCCTGCGTCCGGCGGCGTCGGTCCTCGTGCGCGTGCGTGCGGCGGGCTTCGTCGACGAGGCGGCGCAGCACGACGGACGCGCCGCCCGGCTGCGTCGCGAGCCATTCCCAATGGCGCGGCAGCAGCGTGACTTCGCGGGCGACGACGCCGAGCTTCGGACGGCCGCGGCCGCGCGGCTCGCTCGCGCCGCCATTTGCGTCGGGTGCGCCGGCTGAGTCTGGGGCGGACTCGCGAGCCATGCCGTCGCGTTGCGCGTTGCCGTCTTCGGCCGACGCGGTCTGCGCGTAGCGGGTTGCGATGTCGTCGTCCGAGCCTCGCGTGTCGATGTCGATCGAGCGACCGGTCGCGTTGTCGAAGATCAGGACCGCGCCGCCGACGGCGTCGTTTTCGACGGCCCGCTTGACTGCGATTGCAACCGTCGACAGCGGGCCGGCCGCAAGCCGCCGATAGCCGTCGAAGGCAATGTGGGAAGGGAGAGGGGCGCTCGTCATGGCATTGACCTCGAAAAATCCGAACAATGCGCATTTATACCCGGATATAAATAGGGTGTCAATAATACCCGGATAATATTTGCCGCCGAACCGCCGAACCGCCGAACCGCCGAACCGCCGAACCGCCGAACCGCCGAACCGCCGAACCGCCGAACCGCCGAACAAGCACGCAGCCTGACAGCCGACGCAGCGCCCGACATGCCTGCCGAAATCAGGCGCGGCGAGCGTCGCCCTCTACAGAACCGTCTCCTTCAGCCGTGTCTCCAGCCAATCCGCGAACACCTGAAGCCGCCGGGACAGATGCTGCCGATGCGGATAGAGCAGCGTCATCGGCATCGGCGCCGCGCGATGGTCCGGCAGCACTTCGACGAGCTCGCCCGCGCGCAGATGCGCGTCGACGTCGTACGCGGGAATCTGGATGAGCCCGAGTCCCGACAGGCAGCACGCGATATAGGCCTCCGCGTTGTTGACGGTCACGCGCCCCTGCAGCGAGAGCCGTCTGACCGCATCGCCTTCGACCCATTCCCACGGCGCGATGCGTCCGCTCGACGGCGAGGCGTAGTGGATCGGCCGATGGCGCGAGAGATCGGCGGGCGTGCGCGGCACGCCGTGGCGCGCGAGATACGCGGGGCTTGCGACGTTGATGAGCGGCAGGTTGCCGATCGCGCGTGCAACGAGGCCCGAGTCGCTCAGCGTGCCGACGCGCAGCACGCAGTCGACGCGCTCCTCGATCAGATTCACCGCGCGATCGGTGACGCCGAGGTCGATGCTGATCTGCGGGTATTGGTCGAGAAACGCGGGCAGCGCGGGCGCGACGATCAGGCGTCCGATGCGGCACGGCATGTCGACGCGCAACGTGCCGCTCGGCCCGACGGTCGAATGGCGGAACAGGTTCTCGGTTTCCTCGACGTCGGCGATGACGCGCAGACAGCGCTCGTAGAGCGCGGCGCCGTCCTGCGTCGGCGTCACCTTGCGCGTCGTCCGGTTGAGCAGCCGCGCGCCGACCCGGCCCTCCAGTTCCTGGATCGCCGCCGACACGGACGAGCGCGGCATCCCGAGCGTGTCGGCCGCGCGTGTGAAGTTCGCGCATTCGACGACGCGCGCGAACACGCGAAAGAGGTCAATGCGATCCATCGGCGTCTCGGTGGCGAAGCGCGGGCGGCGTCACGCGATGTGTGTCGGGCGCGGCGGGCGGCGCGGGTACGGGGGCGAACTGGGTCATCGTCGTGGGATCGAGCGTGCGGCAACCAACAATTATTCGATTTCTCTGACGGGTGATGTCAGAAGTGATGGCTTTATAGGGATTTTCTGGAATATATCATTCGAACGCATGCGAGGCGGCATCCGGCGGCCTCGCGCCTCGGAAACGGAGAGCCACCATGGCAGACCATAGCATCAAGGGCAAAACCGTCATCGTCGCGGGCGGTGCGAAGAATCTCGGCGGGCTGATCGCGCGCGATCTCGCCGAGCATGGCGCGAAGGCGGTCGTCATCCATTACAACAGCCCGGGCACGCAGGCCGATGCCGAGGCGACCGTCGCGGCGATGAAGGCGGCGGGCGCGCAGGCGGTCGCGCTGCAGGCGGACCTGACGACGGCGGGCGCCGTCGAGAAGCTGTTCGCCGATGCGGTGGCCGCGGTCGGCCGTCCGGACATCGCGATCAACACGGTCGGCAAGGTGCTGAAGAAGCCGTTCGCCGAGATCACCGAAGCCGAATACGACGAGATGGCTGCCGTCAACTCGAAGTCGGCGTTCTTCTTCCTGAAGGAAGCGGGCAAGCAAGTCAACGACAACGGCAAGATCCTCACGCTCGTGACGTCGCTGCTCGGCGCGTTCACGCCGTTCTACGCGGCCTACGCGGGGCTGAAGGCGCCCGTCGAGCACTTCACGCGCGCGGCGGCGAAGGAATTTGGCGCGCGCGGCATTTCCGTGACGGCGGTCGGCCCGGGCCCGATGGACACGCCGTTCTTCTATCCGGCCGAAGGCGCGGACGCGGTCGCGTATCACAAGACGGCCGCTGCGTTGTCACCGTTTTCGAAGACGGGGCTGACCGACATCGAGGACGTCGTGCCGTTCATTCGCCATCTCGTCAGCGACGGGTGGTGGGTCACCGGCCAGACGATCCTGATCAACGGCGGTTACACGACGAAGTAAGCAGCGAAGTAGACGGCGCGGTACGCGGAGAAGCTTGCGTCCCATGCGTGGCGATTGGCGGGAGAGCTGACGGGGAGGGGCGATCAGTTCGCGTTGACGTCGTTGGCGGCGGATTGCGTTGCGTTTTCCGTCGTTACCGGGGCCGTCGTGGCGGGTGTTGGCGCAGGCGCGCCCGCACCTTCCGCTGTCGGCGTGGCGGCCTCGGTCTGCGCCGACTCCGCCGGGACGGGCGCGTTGGTCGACGGCGCGATCGGCGACGCCGATGCCCACGGCTTCGCCGATTGAGACGACGACACCACGGGCGTCACCGATCGCATGATCGACGACGAAGGGGGCGCGGTAGGCGCGGGGGCAGGCGTGGATGTCGGCGCCGGTGCGGACATCGGCACGGGAGCCGATGCCGGCGCGGGCGCGGACGCCGGAGCCGAGGCCGCGGCAGGCGCGAACGCGGACGTCGAAGCCGAAGCCGCGGTCGGCGCGGACGCCGGAGCCGACGCCGCAACTGGCATCGACGCTGCCTCGGAAGCGGGATGCACGGGCTCCGCCGGCGGTGTCGGCACGGCCGGCGTTTTCAGCTTCATCGGCGCGCCTTCGGCCGTCTCCGCCGGCTCCGGCAGCGGCGCGACGCGTTCCTTTTCGGCCGCCTTGACCGCGGCCTTGTCGCGTCGCGTCGGATCGATCTTCAGGAAGTGGTCGACGAGATTGAAGAAGCGCTCGTAGAACACGCCGGCGGGAATGGTTTCGCTCGCGATCTTGACCATTGCGTCGTCGCTCGAGCCGATCGGCAGCGACAGCGAGCCGAACACGCTCAGACCGACGCTCGCCGACGTGTTGCTCTTCTTCAACGAGTAGCGGTCCTGCACGGCGTTCACGTAGGCGATGCTCGACGCGCCGTCGATGTCGGCGTCCGCGCAGACGACGTGGAATTCGATGACGACGTGCGAGTCGTTGCTCGGCTGGAAGTTCTTGCTGCCTTCGACCGCATCCGGGCGCGTCGCGCTCGCCATGTAGCCCTGGCTCAGCAGCGCGCGGCGCGCGGCTTCGCACGTCAAGGCCGATTTCTCGTGGAACGTGCGCGCGTACGGGCTCGCGGTCGCGTCGAACTGTTCCTGTTGATACAAGGGCTTGGGCGCGGACGAGCAGGCGGACAGCACGGTCGCGATCGCAACGGCGGACGGGACGAGGAACGGTCGGAATCGGTTGTGCATGGTGTAATTCAAAGGGGCCGGCCACGTGCCGTGCAACTCGGCCCGGGCATGACGCCCGGGCTCGACGCTGCCGATCGGCGCGGGCGCGCGAGCGAATCACAGCGGCGATCCGCGCGGCCTTCCGCACGCCGCGTCAGCCGACGCGATGTGGCATGGCGAGCCGACTATTATAGTTTTTCTTGGTGCGCGGCAGCATGAAGCCGCGATCGTAACCGGCACGCGCCGTTCTTTCGTATGCCTTTCGAAGCCATGGTCGCGCCGCAGCGCGTTTGGTGCGACGCCGGTTCACCGGAGCCGCCGAGCGTCACCTGGTACCGCTCGTCGCCGTCCTTGTCGACGCCGAGAATGCCGATGTGGCCGCTGTGATGGTGTCCGCACGAGCTGATGCAGCCGCTGATGTGCAGGTCGACGTCGCCGATGTCGTTCAGCCCGTCGAGAGCGTCGAAGCGCTCGGCGATCGCGTTGGCGATCGGGATCGAGCGCGTGCTCGTGAGCGCGCAGAAGTCGCCGCCGGGGCACGCGACCATATCGGTCAGGAGGCGCACGTTCGCGCTCGCGAGGCCCGCGTCGCGCGCGCTTCCCACAGCGGATGCAGATCGTCGACGTGCACCCACGGCTGCACGGCGTTTTGCGCGTGCGTGACACGCGCCTCGCCGGCGGAGAAGCGCTCGACGAGGTGGGCGAGCGCGTCGAGCTGCTCGTGCGAGGCGTCGCCGGGCGCCTGGAGCCGGCGCTTGAACGACAGCGTGACGATCCGCAGCGCAGGATCCTTGTGCTGCGCGACGTTGCGCTCGAATCGAATTCATCGCAAACGCGATGAGACCGCGACGAATGCTCGAGCGAACCTATCGCGGTGTTGAAGACTGGAAGGGGCGTGCATTGCGATCGTTGTGCCGCTTGCCGCTCGCATCGGGATCACGGTCGGCGAGGTAGACGTTCGTGGAGATGCCTGTATTCCGAATACGCAAGCATCACCGCTCGATCTTCGAGCGACGTGATGCTTCACGCGGCGAAACGATTACTTGCATCGGCATCGAAGGCGATTGCGCGCACCGAATCGCGAATCCTCGCATGTGCCGCCCACCGCACACAGCGGTTCCACATGGCAGAACCGCGCTGCCGCTGCCGTCGACATGCTTGCCGAACCGCGCGCTCGCGTCGGTAAAAACCCGTGTTCGCCGCATGCTGGATTATTCCGATTGCGTTCGCCGAGCGGCCCGGCGCGCGTTCGTCGAGGCGGAATCGCGCGCCCGCGCGCGGCAGTCGCGTCTTGCTGCGGCGCAGCGCCGCGGCGCGCATCGCGATGGTATGCTGCCTATCACCTTGATCGTATGGCAGGTGCATGAGCAAGCTTGGCGATACAGTCGTTCCCAACCCTAAAAAAAACGAACGCTCCACGATTTTGGGAGTCGGAACGTTGAGTGTGACGCCCGCAATGCGCGTTCGCGCAGGCGTCGCCCCCAGCCATCGCGTAGCGTCGCTACGCCAGCCGTCGCGCGCGTCGTCGCGCCGCGCACGCGCAGCATTCTGGTTCCACAACACGGAGACACTTTCATGACCCGAAGCAACGTGGTCGCGGCGACGCGCACCATTCCGATCGACGTTCCCGAATACGTGAAGCACCGCGGCCTGATCGACTGGGTCACGCGGATCGCGGAACTGGCCGAGCCGGATCGCGTCGTCTGGTGCGACGGTTCGCAAGCGGAATACGACCGCCTCTGCGACGCGATGGTCGAGCAGGGCACGATGGTGCGCCTCGATCCGGCGAAGCGGCCGAACTCGTTTCTCGCGCTGTCCGATCCGTCCGACGTCGCGCGCGTCGAGGACCGCACGTTCATCTGCAGCGAGCAGCGCGACGACGCCGGCCCGACCAATCACTGGATCGCGCCCGCCGAAATGCGCGCGACGCTGAACGGCCTGTTTCGAGGCGCGATGCGCGGCCGCACGCTGTACGTCGTGCCGTTCTCGATGGGGCCGCTCGGCTCGTCGATCGCGCATATCGGCGTCGAGCTGTCGGACAGCCCGTACGTCGTCGTCAACATGCGGATCATGACGCGCATGGGACGCGACGTGCTCGACGCGCTCGGCGAAGCCGGCCAATACGTGCCGTGCGTGCACAGCGTCGGGCGGCCGCTCGCCGCGGACGAGCAAGACGTCGCGTGGCCGTGCAATCCGACCAAGTACATCGTGCATTTCCCCGAATCCCGCGAGATCTGGAGCTTCGGCTCCGGCTACGGCGGCAATGCGCTGCTCGGCAAGAAGTGCTTTGCGCTTCGCATCGCGTCGACGATGGGCCGCGACGAAGGCTGGCTCGCCGAGCACATGCTGATCCTCGGCGTGACGTCGCCCGAGGGCCGGAAATATCACATCGCCGCGGCGTTCCCGTCCGCGTGCGGCAAGACCAACTTCGCGATGCTGATCCCGCCGAAGGGCTTCGAAGGCTGGCGCGTGACGACGATCGGCGACGACATCGCGTGGCTCAAGCCGGGCAAGGACGGACGCCTCTACGCGATCAATCCGGAGGCGGGCTACTTCGGCGTCGCGCCGGGCACGGGCGCGAAGACGAATCCGAACGCGCTCGCGACGCTCACCGAGAACGTGATCTTCACGAACGTCGCGCTGACGGAAGACGGCGACGTCTGGTGGGAAGGGCTCACCGACACGCCGCCCGCGCGGCTCACCGACTGGCAGGGCAACGCGTGGACGCCCGAGATCGGCCGCGAAACCGGCAGGAAGGCCGCGCATCCGAACTCGCGCTTCACGGCGCCCGCGTCGCAGTGTCCGTCGATCGACGACGACTGGGAGAACCCGGCCGGCGTGCCGATCGACGCGTTCATCTTCGGCGGCCGCCGCTCGACGACGGTGCCGCTCGTCACCGAGGCGCGCGACTGGGTCGAGGGCGTCTACATGGCGGCGACGATGGGCTCGGAGACGACTGCGGCGGCGGCGGGGCAGCAGGGCGTCGTGCGGCGCGATCCGTTCGCGATGCTGCCGTTTTGCGGCTACAACATGAGCGACTACTTCGCGCACTGGCTGTCGTTCGGCGGGAAGCTCGCGGCGGCGGGCGCAGCGCTGCCGAAGATCTACTGCGTGAACTGGTTCCGCAAGGATGCGGACGGTCGCTTCGTGTGGCCGGGCTTCGGCGAGAACATGCGCGTGCTGAAGTGGATGCTCGACCGGATCGACGGCCAGGGCGCGGGCGTCGAGCATGCGTTCGGCGTCACGCCGCGCTATGAGGATCTGCATTGGGCGGGCCTTGCGTTTTCGCCCGCGCAGTTCGAGCAGGTGACGTCGATGGACTCGGCCGAATGGCGCGACGAGCTCGCGCTGCACGCGGAGCTGTTCGACAAGCTGAGCGCGCGGCTGCCGAGCGCGCTCGCCGAGACGAAGGCGAAGATCGAGGCGCGGCTCGCAGCGTGATCGACACGGCGGGGCACGCTGCGTTCGGCGCGAGCCGCGACGGATGCGGTGCGTGACGAACGTGTCGATCGCACCGAACGCACCGAACGCACCGAACGCACCGAACGCACCGAACGCGTGAATGGAACGAAAAGCCGCATGACGCTTCGGCGTTCATGCGGCTTTTTTTCGTTCGACGGAAGCGCATGTGTGACCTGTACGCATTCGGCAGATGGTGATGCGCAAGTGCCGTCCGCGCGTCGTTGCCGGCCGATGGCCCGCGCGCGACAGCGGCATCGTGTTCGACACTGCGAACCGGCGTTATGCAATTGCAGCGCTCGCGCCCATCGCGCGACGGCCGGCTCGCACAACCGACGCACCGAAGTCGCACCGCCCGCGCGTCGAAGAGCCGAAGACGCATCGACCTACGCGAGCGCCGCGCGACGGCATGCTCGCTCTCCGATCCGACGCACGCACGCGCGCACGCGCCGCTCTCCTCCCGGCGCGCGCGTTGGCCCTTGCGCCCGCGCGCCGCGCCCCGCGCGCAGCCGTCGCCGTTCGATGCGACAATCGTCCGCGCATTCGAAAACCAAGGAGACATCGCCCATGAAGATTCAACGGATCGCCGTCGTCGGCGCCGGCGTGATCGGCGCGAGCTGGACCGCGTTTTATCTGTCGAAGGGCTTCGACGTCGCCGTCACCGATCCTGCGCCCGACGCCCGCACGCGGCTCGACGCCGCGCTCGCGAATTTTCTCGGCGAGCGCGCCGCGACGCTCGCTTCACGGCTCGCGTTCGAACCGACGCTCGACGCCGCGCTGGACGGCGCGGACTTCGTGCAGGAGAACGGCCCCGAGCGTCTCGA
Organism: Burkholderia sp. BDU5; assembly: GCF_001522845.1. Taxonomy (NCBI): domain Bacteria; kingdom Pseudomonadati; phylum Pseudomonadota; class Betaproteobacteria; order Burkholderiales; family Burkholderiaceae; genus Burkholderia; species Burkholderia sp. BDU5. Next base: position 95,221 of record NZ_LOWC01000157.1, read on the forward strand.
CCTCAAACGCGACCTGTATCACCGGATCGACGCGCTGCTGCCCGCGCACGTGCTCGTCGCGTCGAGTTCGTCGGGGCTCCGGATGTCGGACATCCAGAGCGCATGCGACGCGCATCCGGCGCGCTGTCTCGTCGCGCATCCGTTCAATCCGCCGCATCTGATTCCGCTCGTCGAGCTGGTCGGCGGCGCGGCGACGTCGGCCGACGCGATCGCGCAAGCGAAGCGCTTCTACGACGGCCTCGGCAAAGTGACGATCGTGCTCAACAAGGAGATGGCGGGCCACGTCGCGAACCGGCTTGCGGCGGCGCTCTTTCGCGAGGTATATCACTTGGTCGGTGAGGGCGTCGTGAGCGTCGAGGATGCGGACAAGGCAGTGTCGTGGGGGCCGGGCCTGCGCTGGGGGCTGATGGGGCAGAACCTCGTCTACCATCTCGGCGGCGGCGAAGGCGGCATCGCACATTTTCTCGAGCACCTGTCGGGCCCGATGACGACGTGGTGGAACGATCTCGGCGCGCCGTCGTTTTCGCCCGACGTCGACCGCAAGCTGATCGACGCGCTGCGCGAGATCCAGGGCGCGCGCTCGATGGCCGAACTCGGCGCGGAGCGCGATCGTCTGCTCGTCGAATTGATCGACGTGCGGCGCGACAGCTTCCTGCCCTGAGCGCCGCCGATCGGCGGCCGGACGCGCGCCGGCGACGCCGGGCCGTATCGCGTCGCGTTCGCGCGCGGGCGGCCCGGCGTGCGCTTACTGCTGTTCCCGCGCCCACGCGGGATTGGCCGCCGCGAGGCGCGTGCGGTTCGCGTCGATCGTCGCCTGGCTCGGCGGATAGTCGCCGTCCGACGCCGGGATCACGCCGTCGCGGTACGCCTGGATCAACTCCGCGCGCACCTGTGCGCGCGTCTTGCCTTGCGACGCATCGGACGCCGATGCGAGCGCCGACGTCGCGGTCAGCACGGACGTAGCGATGGCGGCTGCCGTGACGAGAAAGCGTAGCGTATTCATCGAAAGCTCCAGAAAAGTGACGGGATCGGGGGAAGCGAAGTGCGTCGTGACTTCGTCTTCCGGTGAGTCGCATTCTGAAGAGGGGCGCCTGAGCGGACGATGACCGCATCATGACGATTTGGTCAGGCAGCGTGCGAGGGCCGTGCAGGCGGCTTGTGACGCGGGTCGGACCGGATATTCGACGTGCGGCGCCGCCGACGATTGGGACGGATCACGTGACGCGGATGCGTGAACGAGCGGTCCGCAATCGGCTCGGTTATCGTTCTGCCGGGACGTCGATTGCAGATTGCAGATTGCAGATTGCAGATTGCAGATTGCAGATTGCAGATTGCAGATTGCAGATTGCAGATTGCAGATTGCAGAGTTTCCGGCCGTTAGGTTCCCTGATTGTCGGCGGCCTGCTTGCTGGCTCGCTTGCAGGCTGTCGCGGCCGGTGCGATCGAAACATCGACGCGATCGCGACATCGCCAGCACACGTCGAGTCGTTTCACGCGCGGCCGACCGGCGAATCGACACGCGGCCCACTCTTTCCCATTAGAGCTCGTGCGCGGCCGCGACGAGCGTCGCCTCGAGCGCGAGCGCCGGGCGCGACGCGTTCGAGGGCCGGTCGATCACGTATTCGAGATCGCCGAGCGGCGGCAGATCGGCTTCGAGCTTCGCGAGCCCGTGCGGGATCACGTATCCGGCGAACGCGCTGATGCCGAGCCCCGCGCTCGCCGCCGCGCGCAGCACCGCGATGCTGCTGCTCGCGACGGCGATCCGGTGCGGCCGTCCGATGGCTTCGAGCGTGTCGAGCACGCGCCGGCGCGACACGCTCGGTTCCGGATGCAGCGCGAGCGGCAGCACGGGCTCGCGTCCCGTGAGCAGCGAATCGGGGCCCGTGCACCAGAAGAGCGGCTCGGTGCGGATCACGCGCCCGCGACGGCTGCCCGCAATCCGTTTCGCGAACACGAGATCGTGCCGGCCGGCGTCGAGCGCGACGAACAGATCGCCGGACAAGCCCGTCGCGATCTCGAGCTCGACTTCCGGATTGCGCTGCACGAAGCTCACGAGCGCGGCCGTCAGGTGCGTCAACGCGAAATCCTCCGACAAGCCGAGCCGCACCTTGCCCGACAACGGCGGCCCGCAGACCGACGCGACAGCCTCGTCCATCAGTTCGAGGATGCGCAACGCATAGCGGAACAGGGCCTCGCCGTTCGGCGCGAGCCGTACGTTGCGGGTGTCGCGCTCGAAGAGCGGCCGGTCGAGCTGCTCTTCGAGGCGGCGGATGTGCTGGCTCACCGTCGATTGCGACAGGTTCACGCGCTCGGACGCGGCGGTGAAGCTGCCCGTCTGCGCGACGGCGACGAAACTGCGCAGCAGTTCAGGCGGTAACGGACGCATTGCTAAACCCACTGAATCGAATTCGACAACTTCATAAATGGCCGCAAGCGGCGGGACTACGATGTGCCTGGCCGAGCCGTCGCGCCGCCCGTTCGCGGGCGCGCCGGCGACGGCCTGCCGCCGCCAGTCTACGGCAACCCGGCGCGGCGGGCCGTCAGGTCTTTCACGCTATCGCCATCGCCGCCCGAGAACGCGCTTCGCACGACGAGCCGCCGGGCCGCGGCGCCCACGCCGCGACGATCCATCATCAGGAATCAGGAGACAAGCATGATCATCTACGGAACCGCGCTGCTCGCGTTCTGCCATCTGGCCGGGCTCTTCCTCGGCGATCTGTTGGGCGCCGCGATCGGCGCGAAGACCAACGTCGGCGGGGTCGGCATCGCGATGCTGCTCCTCATCGGTCTGCGGCTATTCCTGCATCGGCGCGGCTGGCTGCCGAAGGAGACCGAGTCCGGCATCGCGTTCTGGGGCGCGATGTACATCCCGGTCGTCGTCGCGATGGCGGCCAATCAGAACGTCGTCGCCGCGTTGAAGGGCGGACCCGTCGCGCTGTTGTCGGCGGCGGGCGCGGTCGCCGTGTGCGCGATCTGCATCGCGGCGCTCGCGCGCGTCGGCCACGACGCGACCGCGCTGTCGGCGCTGCCGCAACCCGAAGAGAACTGAGCGGGAGGCGGCCATGATCGACATGCTCGGAAAAATCGTCGCGCACAACGGACTCGTCGCGTCGTTCGCGCTCGTTGGCTGCATCATGTTCGCGTCGGCGGCGTTGTCGAAGCGGCTCACGTTCGGCCGCGTGCACGGCTCGGCGATCGCGATCCTGATCGGCCTCGCGCTCGCGTACGTCGGCGGCGCGTACACGGGCGGCGAGAAGGGGATCGCCGACGTGCCGTTCTTCGCGGGCGTCGGCCTGATGGGCGGCGCGATGCTGCGCGACTTCGCGATCGTCGCGACGGCGTTCGAAGTGCAGCCCGCCGAGGCGCGCAAGGCGGGGCTCATCGGCGTCGCGTCGCTGCTGCTCGGCACCGTGCTGCCGTTCGTCGTCGGCGCGAGCGTCGCGCACGCGTTCGGCTATTCGGACGCCGTCAGCATGACGACGATCGGCGCGGGCGCCGTCACGTACATCGTCGGGCCTGTGACGGGCGCGGCGATCGGCGCGAGCTCCGACGTGATCGCGCTCAGCATTGCGACGGGGCTCGTGAAGGCGATCATCGTGATGGTCGGCACGCCGTTCGCGGCGGGCTTCATGGGGCTGCGCACGCCGCGCGCGGCGATGATCTTCGGCGGGCTCGCGGGCACCGTGAGCGGCGTGAGCGCGGGGCTCGCGGCGACCGACCGGCGGCTCGTGCCTTACGGCGCGCTGATCGCGACGTTCCATACGGGCGTCGGCTGCCTGCTCGGGCCGTCGCTGCTGTTCTTCGCGACGAAGGCGGCGGTGGGCGCGTGACGCTGTGCGAAATCGCTTGCGGCGATGCCGCGGAATGGCAAGCGCGTTCGCGGCGCGTGCGGTTTCGCGGCGTGAAGGCGAAAGACAGCGCGGACGCGGAACGTTGCGTGAGCGTTCGACGCGCACGGCAAGCACGACAAACACGACAAACACGGCAAACACGACAAACACGACAAACACGGCAAACACGACAAACACGGCAAACACGACATGCGCAACGTAGCGACCGTTCGATGCAAGCACGCCGCGGGATCGTTCGCCGCGCATGGCGCAAGCGCGGCCGCGCGCATGCGCCCCCGCGCTCGCCGATCCATCGCCCGCGCCACTGAGTCGCATCGCGCAACTTCATCAATCGCGGCGGCGGCGCGGCTTACAATGCCGCAGAACCCACCGGACAGACTTCGCAGGAGACGACTCGATGACGGGATGGAACGACGCCCGCGCCGCGCGCGCCGCGCGCCTCGCGGCGGCCGCGCCGCTCGCGCGGCACAAGCGGGTGGCCGCGCGCGACGCGACCGCGCTGCTCGAAGCGGTGCTGCGACCGGGCGACCGCGTCTGCATCGAAGGCGACAACCAGAAGCAGGCGGACCTCCTCGCCGCGGCGCTCGCCGCCGTCGACAGCGCGAGGGTGCACGGTCTTCACATGGTGCAGTCGGGCGTCGTGCTGCCCGAGCATCTCGACGTGTTCGAGCGCGGCGTCGCGAAGCGGCTCGACTATGCATACTCGGGCCCGCAGTCGCAGCGGATCGCGAAGCTTCTGTTCGGCGGCAAGATCGAGCTCGGCGCGGTGCACACGTATCTCGAGCTCTTCGCGCGCTACTTCATCGACCTGACGCCGCACGTCGCGCTCGTCGCCGCGGTGAGCGCGGACGCCGACGGCAACCTGTACACCGGACCGAACACCGAGGACACGCCGACCGTCGTCGAGGCGACCGCGTTCAAGGACGGCGTCGTGATCGCGCAGGTCGAGCAGATCGTCGATCGCGTGCCGCGCGTCGACATTCCGGGCGACCGTGTGCACTTCGTCGTCGAAGCGGGGCGGCCGTTCTACGTCGAGCCGCTCTTCACGCGCGATCCGGCCGGCATCACCGAGACGCAGATCCTCACCGCGATGCTCGCGCTCAAGGGCATCTACGCGCGCTACGGCGTGAAGCGTCTCAATCACGGGATCGGCTTCAACACGGCGGCGATCGAACTCTTGCTGCCGACCTACGGCGAGCGGCTCGGGCTGAAGGGCAAGGTCTGCACGCACTGGGCGCTGAACCCGCATCCGACGCTCATTCCCGCGATCGAATCCGGCTGGGTCGAGCAGATCCATTGCTTCGGCTCCGAAGTCGGGATGGACGATTACATTCGCGCGCGCTCCGACATCTTCTTCACCGGCGTCGACGGCTCGCTGCGCTCGAACCGCGCGTTCTGCCAGACGGCGGGCCTCTACGCGTGCGACATGTTCATCGGCTCGACACTGCAGATCGATCTCGCGGGCCACTCGTCGACGGTCACGGCCGAGCGGATCGCGGGCTTCGGCGGCGCGCCGAACATGGGCAGCGACGCGCGCGGGCGGCGTCATTCGAGCGAGCCGTGGATCAAGGCGGGCGAGGAGGCCGATCCGGCGACGCCCGCGGCGCTGCGGCGCGGGCGCAAGCTCGTCGTCCAGATCGGCGAGACGTTCGGCGAACGGAATGCGCCGATGTTCGTCGAGAAGCTCGACGCGCTGCGGCTCGCCGACAAGCTGTCGCTCGATCTCGCGCCGGTGATGGTGTACGGCGACGACGTCACGCACGTCGTGACCGAAGAAGGGATCGCGAACCTGCTGCTGTGCCGCGACGCCGACGAGCGCGAGCACGCGATCCGCGGCGTGGCCGGCTACACGGAGATCGGCCGCGGGCGCGACCGCAGGCTCGTCGAGCGGCTGCGCGAGCGCGGCGTGATCCGGCGCCCGGAAGATCTCGGCATCGATCCGCTCGACGCCGACCGGCGGCTGCTCGCCGCGCGCTCGATCAAGGATCTCGTGCATTGGTCGGACGGCCTGTACGCGCCGCCGTCGCGATTCCGCAATTGGTGAGAATGGGGGAGGAGCGTTTCGCAATGGAACAGTTGAACTACCGCCACACCGCGCGCGAGCGCGCGAAGGGCGATGCGGCGTGGGCGCTCGTCGGCGTCGTCGCGTCGGGCAATCTCGAAGTGCTCGTCGAGCGCGTGCTGCCCGACACCGAATGCGAAGTCGACATCCGAACGGCCGCCGTGGGATTCGGCGACGTCTGGCAGGCGGTCGTCGCCGATTTCGTCGAGCGCCGTTCGCCGGGCGGGCTGCGCCTGTCCGTCAACGACGGCGGCGCACGGCCCGACATGGTGTCGCTGCGGCTCGCGCAGGCGGTGCGCGCGATCGAAGGAGACGCGCGATGAATGCGGCGGCCACGACAGCACATCCGGAATTCGCGCCGGCGGGCGCGAGCTGGTTCGAGGCGTCGGCGCGGCAGCGGCTCGCGGGCCTCGTCGACGCGGGCTCGTTCGAGGAATTCATTGGCCCGCAGGACCGGCTGACGAGCCCGCATCTGCCGATCTTCGACCTGCCGCAGCAGTTCGACGACGGGATGATCGTCGGCCGCGCGGCGCTCGACGGCGAGCCCGTGCTCGTCGCCGCGCAGGAAGGGCGCTTCATGGGCGGCGCGTTCGGCGAGGTGCACGGCGCGAAGCTGACGGGCCTCCTGCGCGCGGCGCGCGAGCGGCGCTCGATGCCCGTGCTGATCCTGTTCGACACGGGCGGCGTGCGGCTGCAGGAAGCGAACGCGGGCGAGATCGCGGTATCCGAGATCATTCGCGCGGTGATCGACGCGCGCGCGGCGGGCGTGCCCGTCGTCGGGCTCGTCGGCGGGCGCGCCGGCTGCTACGGCGGCGGCGGGATCATCGCCGCGTGCTGCTCGGCGCTCGCGGTGTCCGAACAGGGGCGCATCGGCGTATCCGGGCCGGAGGTGATCGAGAGCCGGCGCGGCGTCGACGAGTTCGACGCGCGCGATCGCGCGCTGATCTGGCGGACGATGGGCGGCAAGCATCGTCGGCTCGTCGGCGGCGCCGAGCGCTTCGTCGACGATACGATCGACGCGTTCCGCGACGCCGCGATCGCGCTCGTCGCGCGCGTGCGGGCGGGCACGGCGTTCGGCGCGGCGACGCTTGCGGCCGAGCATGCGCGGCTCGTCGAGCGCATCGCGCGCTTCGGCGAGTGCGGCGACGCGCTCGACGTGTGGCGCGCGCTCGGCGCGCCCGACGCGGACGCGATTCCGTCGCTCGATGGCGCCGCGTTTGCATCGTTGGCCGACCGACTGACGGAGGTGCGCCATGACGCTCGATGACGTATTGGCTTCGCTGTTTCCGTCGGGCCACGATGTCGCGATCGATGCCGACGGTCTGCTCGAAGGGCGCGGCATGCTCGCGGGCCGCGCGGTCGACGTGATCGGCGTCGCGCGCGGCGCGGCGCTCGGCGTCGACGGCGCGCTCACGCTCGCCGCCCGCGTGCTCGCGACGATCGGGCGCGGCGACGCGACGCCGATCCTCGTGCTCGTTGACGGCGACAGCCAGCGGATGAGCAAGCGAGACGAACTGCTCGGCCTGAACGAGTGCCTCGCGCATCTCGCGAAATGCCTGCTGCACGCGCACGCGCTCGGCCATCCGACGATCGGGCTGCTGTACGGGCATGCGGCGGCGGGCGCGTTCATCGCGACGGCGCTCGCGACGCGCACGCTGGCCGCCCTGCCGGGCGCTCAGCCGGAGGTGATGGATCTGCAGGCGATGTCGCGCGTGACGAAGCTGCCCATCGACGTGCTGCGCGAGAAGGCGCAGTCGACCGCGGTGTTCGCGCCGGGGCTCGACAACTTCGCGAAGACGGGCGCGGTCGACGCCGTGCTCGATCCGGCGCGCTCGCTCGCCGAGCAAGTGGCCGCGATCGTCGCGCGGCCGACGGATCGCGCCGACCGGCGCGATCGGCTCGGCCACGAGCGCGGCGGCCGGCCGGTGGCGGCCGATGTCGCGCAACGCGTGTATGAGCTCGCGCGCGCCGGCCGCTGATACGCCGCTCGTGCGGCACACGCTCGTGCGCGTGCACGCCGACGCGTGGCGTGCGCTGCTCGGCGCGCGCCACGGCGTCGACGCGCTGCCGTTCGTGCGCGACTGGGCGGCGCGCGGCTGGCCGCTGATCGTCCGGCGGCGTTCGCCGTGCGATGCGGGCGTGCCGCTCGGGTTGCCGCTGCCGCCGTCGGCGGGCAAGCGGCGCGTCGCGTTCGCGGCCGCGCGCGAGCATATCGACGCGGTCTGCGCGCTGCCGATGCTCGCCGACGTCGAGCATGAAGCGCCGCCCGCGTGGCGGCCGACGCTCGCAGGGCTGCGTGCGCTTGCGGACGCGCATCGCGTCGATTGCCGCGTGTTCGGCGGCCTCGCGTGGCAGACGCTGACGGGGTTGCGTTATCTGAGCGGCAGCTCGGATCTCGATATTTTGCTGATGCCGTCGCGTTCGTCTTCGACTTCGACTTCGTCGTTGCCTTTGCCTTTGCCGATATCGTCGCTGACGGCTTCGGCTTCGGCTTCGGCTTCGGCGTTGGTGTCGGCATCGGCATCGGCGTTGCTTTCGTCTCCGGTTCCGTCGCGGCGCGAGGCGCTCGCGTCGTTCCTCACGGCGCTCGCCGAGCTCGACGCTCACGCGCCGATGCGCATCGACGGCGAGTTGCTGCGCGCCGACGGCGCAGGCGTGAACTGGCGCGAGCTGCATGCAGACGAGCATGAGGTCGCGATGAAAACCGCGACGGGCGTCGAGCTGTGCGTGCCGGAGGCATTTCTGGAGACGTGGCGATGAAGCAGAGCGCATGCGTGGCGCGGATGGCGGCCCGACGTGAAGCGACGCGCGGCGATTCGGCGTACGCGCTTGACGAAGCGGACGGGGTAGATACGCTGCTGAATGCGTCGAATGCGTCGAATGCGTCGAATGTGGCGATCATGCGGAATACGCCGAGCGCACTGGATCCTTCGGATCAGCCGGGCGCGCCCGATCCATCGCACGCGCTGTCCGCGTCGGACCATTCCGAGCCTTCGATACGCGAGCCGCATCGACGAGCATCGCCGACAGCGGATGCCATCGCCGCCTACGCGACGCACTGCCTGCGCCTCGAAATCGACACATGGCCGAAGCCGGGCCTCGTGAGCCACGTCGACGCGGGCAGTCACGACGACATGACAGCCGGGACGTTCTACAACAGCGCGGCGGCGCTCGAACCATTCTTCGCCGAACTCGCCGCAGCGGGCGCGCGCGATGCCGACATGCCGGCGCTGCGCAAGATCGGCCTGCGCGCGGAGCGCGCGATGCTCGCGGCGACGGACGGCGTGAACACGCATCGCGGCGCGATCTTCGGGCTCGGTCTGCTGTGCGCGGCCGCGGGCCTGCGCGCGTCGGCCGGACGCGGGCGAGACGCCCGTGCGACGCTCGGCGCACTCGTCGCCGCGCGCTGGGGCGGCGAGATCGTCGGCGGCCCGCGCCTTGCCGACAGCCACGGTGAACGTGCGGGTCGCTGCTACGGCGTCGGCGGCGCGCGCGCGGAGGCGGCGGGCGGTTTCGCGAGCGTCTACGCGGTCGGCGTGCCGGCGCTGCGCGATGCCGCGCGGCTCGCGCCGGGCGACGCCGAGGCGGCGCGCGTGCACGCGTGCTTCGCGCTGATTGCCGCGGTCGACGACACGAATCTGCTGCATCGCGGCGGTCGCGGCGGCCTCGGTTTCGCGCAGCGGACCGCGTGCGAATTTCTCGAGCGGGGCGGAGTGGGCGCAGCCGACTGGCGCGCGCGCGCGGCCGCCGCGCACCGTGCGTTCGTTGCGCGTCGGCTGAGTCCAGGCGGTGCGGCGGATTTGCTCGCGATGAGCTTGTTCGTCGCGGCGCTCGAAGCGGAGCGCCTGCCGTGACGATCGCGATTCTCTGTTCGGGTCAAGGCTGCCAGCGCGCCGGCATGTTCGAGCTGACGGCCGACTTGCCGGAAGCCGCGCCGCTCTTCGCGCACGCGGCCACGCTGCTCGGCGCCGATCCGCGCGACTGGGTGCGCGACGCCGGCGACGACGCGTTGCGCGAGAACTTCGCCGCGCAGCTCGTCTGCACGCTGCAGGCGGTGAGCGCGATGACGCGGCTCGACGCGCTGCTGCCGCGCCGGCGCTGCGTCGCGGGATACAGCGTCGGCGAGGTCGCCGCGTGGAGCGTCGCGGGGCTCGTCGACGCGCGAGCCGCGCTTGATCTCGTCGCGGCCCGCGCGCATGCGATGGACGCGGCGAGCGACGGCGATGCGGGGATGCTGTTCGTGCGCGGCCTGTCGCGCGACGTGATCGACGCATCGTGCGCGACGCACGGCGCCGCGGTCGCGATCGTCAATCCGGGCGACGCATACGTGCTCGCCGGGCCGCGCGCGGCGCTCGACGCGCTCGACGCGGACGCGCGCTCGCGAGGCGCGGCGCGCGTCGCACTGGTCGCCGTCCACGTCGCGTCGCATACGCGTTGGCTCGGCGCGGCGGTGCCGCGGTTTCGCGCCGCGCTCGCCGGCGCGCGGATTGCGCGCGCACCCGTCGCCGGCACGCGGCTCCTGTCCGGCATCGACGGCGCGCCGGTGCTCGACGTCGATGCCGGCGTCGACAAGCTCGCGCGCCAGATCGCCGAGCCGATCGACTGGGCCGGGTGCCTCGCGGGCTGCGTCGAGGCGGGCGCGCGCGCGTTCGTCGAGCTCGGCCCGGGCCGCGCGCTCGCGGAAATGGCGGCCGCCGCGTATCCCGCGCAGCCGGCGCGCAGTCTGGCCGATTTCCGCTCGTGGGACGGCGTGCGCACATGGCTTTCCCGCGTCGGTCTCGACGTCTAGCGCGCATCGCGTGCACGCGCGGCGACGCGTCGCGCGCGCCTCGTCGACGAAACGGCTTGCAACGGTATTGGACGTGGCTACAATTGCCGCCCCATGACATCCCGCGTTCGTTTCGCTTCCGTCTTTTCCTCGGTTTGCGCACTTCTTTGCGCGGCTTCGGTGTCCGAATTCGCGCGCGCCGCACAGATTCCATCGCGCGATCCCGCGCGCGACGCATACTTCGATGCAGACGCCGGCTCGATCGACATCGAAGTCGAGCTGATCCACCGCGCCCATACGCGCGTGCTGGTCGCGGGCGGCGCGTCGGTGCCGGCTGCCGTCGCGGCGGCGCTGCGCGTGGCGCGCGGACGCGGCGTCGACGTGCGGGTCGTGCTCGACCGGACGGGACGCGCGACGAAGTACGGCGGAGCGGGGTTTCTCGCGAACGCGGGCGTCGACGTCGCGCTCAGCGATCGCGTGCCGAATGCGCATGATCCGTTCGTCGTCGTCGACGACGCGATCGTGCTCGGCACAGCGAGCTTCGTGCAGGCGAGCGACGAGCGCGCGGCGGGCAATTTCAACGTCTTCTATCGCGCGCCGCAGCTCGCGCAGTCGTATGCGGCGGAATTCTGGCGGCTTTACGGCCTGTCGCGACGGTATTGAGCGGCGTCCTCCGCACGCTCGCGCGGAGCGCGGGCGACCTGTCGGCTCTGCTCGGCGTGACCCCGCCGACCCCGCCGACCCCGCCGACCCCGCCGACCCCGCCGACCCCGCCGACCCCGCCGACCCCGCCGAGCGCGGTCAGACCGACGAGGCCGGCAAGACCGCCGCAACCGGTTCCGATTTTCGCCGCTGCGTCATCGCCGATGCGGGGGGGGGGCGGCTGGCGGGCGATCGCGTTCGCTTGCACAATAGCCGCTCGATAGCGAGGATGTCGATGCACGAACGACCGCCGATCACGGCCGAGACGACACGGTTTGCCGCGCTGGACGGCCGACTGCTGACGGGGACTTTCCATGCGCCGGGCACGCCTGCGGCGAGCAACGGCCGCGGCGTGCTCGTGAACGGCGCGCTCGGCGTGCCGCGCGGCTTCTACGAGCGCTACGCGCGTTTCCTGGCGGGCGACGGCTTCACCGTGCTGACCTACGACTACCGCGGCGTCGGCGATTCGCGCAAGGCGCCGTCCGAAGCCGACATGGCGACGCTGCGCGACTGGGGCGAAGCCGATCTGCCAGGCGCGCTCGACCATCTCGCGGCGCGCGCGCCGTCGCAGCGGCTGCTCGCAATCGGCCACAGCGTCGGCGGACAGATGTTCGGCCTTGCGCACAACAACGGCCGCGCGGCGGCGCTGCTGTCGATCTGCTGTCCGAGCGGCTACTGGCGGCTCTGGCCATGGCCGCGCCGGCTGATGCTCGCGCCGCTGCGGTTCGGCGTCGTGCCGGCGCTGGGCGGCGTGCTGTCGCATCTGCCGACGCGTCGTCTCGGATTGGGCGGCGGCGCCGATCTGCCGTCCGGCGTGATGCGCGAATGGGCGCGCTGGTGCCGCCATCCGGACTATCTGGTCGACGGCGCGGGCCGCCCGCTGCGCGAGCATTTCCGCGGCTACCGAGGCCGGATTCTCGCGTACACGGTCAGCGACGACTGGATGGCGCCCCCCGCCGCGGTGCAGGCGCTGCACCGTTTCTATTCGAGCGCGCAGATCGAGCACCGCGAGATCTCGCCGGATCGCAGTCGGCACGCGATCGGCCATTTCGGCTATTTCCGCGACGACAACCGCGCATTGTGGCCGCTCGGCGCGGCGTGGCTGCGCGAACAATGAGCGGCGCGGGCGTTCGCGTCACGTCGGGTTGCACCGACGGCGCGCCGCGTGTGTCCGCGGTTCCCGCATTTTTCGGCTCCCGCTAGGCGAAGCGCGCGCGACGCGCTACAGTCGACAGCCCCCCGTCAAGCGGAGCATTCCCGATGAAGCTGATTGGCATGTTGGATTCCCCGTTCGTGCGGCGCGTCGCCATTTCGGCGAAGCTGCTCGGTCTACCGTTCGAGCACAGCTCGTTGTCGGTGTTTCGCCAGTTCGACGCGTTCAAGTCGCTCAATCCGGTCGTGAAGGCGCCGACGTTCTTCATCGACGACGGCACGATGCTCGTCGATTCGTCGCTGATCGTCGATTACCTCGATCGGCTTGTCGCGCCCGGGCGGCGGCTGATGCCGGAAGATCCGGCCGCGCGCGTGCGCGCGCTCGAGCTGACGGGCCTCGCGCTCGCGGCGGCGGAAAAGACGGTGCAGGTCGTCTACGAGCATGGGCTGCGGCCGGGCGACAAGCAGCACCAGCCGTGGCTCGACCGCGTGCTCGGCCAGCTCGACGGCGCGTACGGCGCGCTCGAGGCGCGCATCGCGGGCGCGAGCGGCTGGCTCGTTGGCGAGCGGATCACGCAGGCGGACGTCACGGTCGCCGTGGCGTGGCGCTTCACGCAATTCATGAAGGACGACTACCCGGATCTCGCGCACATCGAGCCGGCGCGCTATCCGGCGCTCGCCGCGCTGTCCGCGCGTGCTGAGGCGCTGCCGGAGTTCGAGAGCACGCCGCTCGATTGAATCGAGCGGCGCGGGCAGGGCGCCGCGGCAGCGCGCGGGCATGATCCGCCCCGCCCGCTGCTCGACGCTCGATATTCGGCGCCGGGCGCCGCACGAAGCGCCGCGAACCTCTGTTCCGACCGACCATTGCCGAGCGCGAAAACGCGGAGGCGGCCTCGCCACGCCGATCGAGCGTCGCGAAACCGCCTCCGCGGTCCATCATCGAATGGCGTGTCTAAGCTCTCGCGTATTCGACTTCATGCACGCAGCGCGGCAGCGGGCGCGTAGCCGCTGTCGTCGCGCTCGTCCGCCTCGCGGCGCTTGATCTCGAGCGCGTGCGCCTCGCGATGCGACGCGACGGCAGGCGGCGAGCCCTTCAGCGGCTGGCGCGCGCTCTCCGGCAGCGCGAGCACCGAGATCGCGCCGATCACGGCAGCGCCCATCAGGTAGTACGCGGGCATCATCAGGTTGCCCGTCGCGTCGACGAGCCAGGCGGCCGCGAGCGGCGTCGTGCCGCCGAACAGCGACACCGACACGTTGAAGCCGATCGCGAGCGCGCCGTAGCGGATCTCGGTCGGGAAGAGAGCGGGCAGCGCCGACGGCATCACGCCCGTGAAGCACGACAGCAGCGCGCCGAGGATCAATAGGCCGCCGAACACGAGCGACGTTTCGCCCGTGCGGATGAGGAGCAGCGCGGGGATCGCGAGCGTGAAGAGCCCGATGCAGCCGGCGAGCATAACCGGCTTGCGGCCGACCGCGTCCGACAGGCGGCCCGTCGCGAGCGTCATCGGCATCATCAGCACCATCACGATCAGGATCAGCATGAGGCCGTGCGCCTCGTCGAAGTGCAGCGTCGACGACAGGTAGCTCGGCAGGTACGACAGCGCCATGTAGTCGGCGACGTTGAAGATCAGCACGAGACCGATGCACAACAGCAGCGCGCGCCAGTGACGCATGAGCTGCCGGCGGAAATGCGTCTTCGGCACCGCCTTGTCCTGTGCTTCGCGCGCTTCGGCCTGACGCTTGAATGCGGGCGTTTCTTCGAGCTTCATCCGGATGTAGAGGCCGATCAGGCCGAGCGGGCCGGCGATGAGGAACGGCACGCGCCAGCCCCACGACAAGAGCGCCTCGTGCGACAGCGACGCCGTCAGCAGCGCGACGACGCCCGCGCCCATCACATAGCCGATCAGCGTGCCGAACTCGAGGAAGCTGCCCATGAAGCCGCGGCGCTTGTCCGTCGAGAACTCGGCGATGAAGGTCGCCGCGCCGCCGTATTCGCCGCCCGTCGAGAAGCCCTGCACGAGGCGCGCGACGAGGAGCAGCACGGGCGCCAGGATGCCGATCGAGCCGTAGCTCGGGATGAGGCCGATCGCGAACGTGCCGGCCGCCATCATGATCATCGTCATCGCGAGCACGCGCTGGCGGCCGATGCGGTCGCCGAGCGGGCCGAACACGATCCCACCGAGGGGGCGCACGAGGAACGCGGCGGCGAACGTGCCGAACGTCGCGAGCAGTTGCGCGGACGGGTTGCTCGACGGGAAGAACACTTGGCCGAGCGTGACGGCGATGTAGCTGTAGACGCCGAAGTCGAACCATTCCATTGCGTTGCCGAGGGCCATCGCACCGACGGCGCGCTTCAGAAGGCCCTGGTCGACGACGGTGATGTCGTGCGGGGCGGCGGCAGACGCGCCGTCGGCGGTCGCGATTGACGAAGTAGAAGGGGCGGGTGTTGCAGTCAAGGTCGAAAACTCCTGTGACGGCGGCCGAATCGCGCGAGGGGACGCGCGGTTCGCCACGGGTTGCCGGAGAGTGCGGTTCGCGATCGAGCGAGGGTCGCGAGCGTGAAAGGGCGCATGAAACGCTTAATCCAAAAGGAAGCCGATCCGGCGCGGACCCGATGGTCGTCGCGCACTCGCACTCATGAGAAAAGGCCGCCGCACCGGGGCGGTCGACGAACCGGCGCATCGCGTGGCGTTCGCGGCCGGCTGGATGCCCTTCAAGGGCGTTGAAACGAAAAAAGCTGCCTGAAGGCGCGCTTTCTTGTGAGCGAAATTTCGGGCGACCCGTTGCGGCGCAATGCCGAACGATCTCGTGACCGAAATAAATGACAGACGTAAGCTGTTTAAAGAAGCGACATGATAGCACGATGGCGGAGGATCGCGCAAATTGCTGCGGGAGCGCCGCTTTTCCGGGCATCGGCTCGGGTATGATCGCGCTCGTTGCCGCGGGATTGCGCGGCGTTTTCGACGTGCGTTTCGCGCGCCCCGAACATGCTTTCACTCGCGAAGATTGCGGCGCTTTTCGTATTGACCGCCGTCGCCGAAATCGTCGGCTGCTATTTGCCGTGGCTCGTGCTGAAGGCGGGGAAGCCCGCCTGGCTGCTCGCGCCCGCGGCGCTGTCGCTCGCGCTGTTCGCGTGGCTCTTGACGCTGCATCCTGCCGCCGCCGCGCGCACCTATGCGGCGTACGGCGGCGTCTATATCGCGGTCGCGCTCGCGTGGCTGCGGGTCGTCGATGGCGTGCCGCTGTCGCGCTGGGACGCGGCGGGCGCGGCGCTCGCGCTCGCCGGGATGTCGGTGATCGCGCTGCAGCCGCGCGGGTGATGCCGAGAGCGACGCCGCGGCGCGTGCCGGGTGGTGTCGATGCGTCGCGTGCGGCGGGGCGAACTCGCTCATTCGCTCATTCGCATGCGTGCGCTCGCTCCCGATCCTCCGGCGGCATCGACCTCGTCAAGCCTCGCTACCCGCTTCCTTGCGCCACACGCACGCGCCCTTGACCGACTTGTCGAGCGCGTCGAGCTGCGCCTCGTGCGCGGCGAGCTCGTCGTCGGTCGCGGCGAGCACCGGCAGGTCGAGCCCGCTGAACGCCATCCGCGGCGCGTCGCCGTTGCGGTGCGCGTCGCCGCCTTCGTCGAGCATGTCGATGACGAGGCTTTCCTGCCCGCGCGTCATCGCGAGATACACCTCGGCGAGCAGCTCGGAGTCGAGCAGCGCGCCGTGCAGCGTGCGGTGCGCGTTGCTGATGTCGAAGCGGTCGCACAGCGCGTCGAGCGAGTTGCGCTTGCCGGGGAACATCTGCTTCGCCTGCACGAGCGTGTCGATCACGCCCGCGCAGTGGTCGGTGAAGGCCGGCAGGCCGAGCAGCGAGAACTCGGCGTCGAGAAATCCAAGGTCGAACGGCGCGTTGTGGATGATGAGCTCCGCGTCGCGGACGAAATCGCGCAGCTCGTCGACGATTTCGGCGAACTTCGGCTTGTCGCTCAGGAACTCGGTCGTGAGCCCATGCACCGCGAGTGCGCCCGGATCGCTGTCGCGCCCGGGGTTCACGTAAAAGTGCAGGTTGCTGCCGGTGAGCCGCCGGTTCAGCAGCTCGACGCAGCCGATTTCGATGACGCGGTCGCCCGCGCGTGCGTTGAGGCCGGTGGTTTCGGTATCGAGAATGATCTGGCGCATGTCTGAAAAACAGGATTCGGGTCAGTCGTGAAGCGAAAAGGGATGCGCAAGCGGGCTCATGCCCGATCGAGCGATTCGACGCCACGGTTCGCGAGCGCGTCCGCGCGCTCGTTCTCCGGGTGGCCGGCGTGCCCCTTCACCCAGCGCCATTCGATGTCGTGCTGCGCGACGAGCGCGTCGAGCCGCTGCCAGAGGTCCGCGTTCTTCACGGGCGTCTTCGCGGCGGTGACCCAGCCTTTCTTCTTCCAGCCGTGGATCCACTCGCTGATGCCTTTCTGCACGTATTGCGAATCGGTGTGGACGACCACCTTGCACGGGCGCTTCAGCACCTCGAGCGCGGCGATCACGGCGGTGAGCTCCATCCGGTTGTTGGTCGTGCCGGCTTCGCCGCCGAAGAGTTCCTTCTCCTGCGCGCCGTAGCGCAGCAATGCGCCCCAGCCGCCGGGGCCCGGATTGCCCTTGCAGGCGCCGTCGGTATAGATGTCGATGGTTTGCAACGTCATGAGTGTTCTTGGTGGGTGGTCGGGGTGGCCGCAGGCGTGAGGCCCGGCGCGAGCACCGGCTTTTTCATCCTGATCGGGCCGACGAGCCGCATTCCGCGCACGCGCTTGATCGCCGTCACCATGTAGACGGCGCCGAAGATCGGCCACCAGCGGTCGCCGGCGGCCTCCATGAACGCGTAGCGGGACAGCCACTTGTCGGTGGCGAGGGGCGGCCGGTAGCAGCCGAAGCGGCCGCGCTCGAGATCGAAGCCGAGCAGCTTGATCCAGTCCTTCAGCCGGATGAACGTGATCTGGTCGCGCGTCGCGGGCACGAACGGCCGGTTCGCCATCTTGCCGACCGACTGCCGCGCGCCCCAGAGGCTCAGCGAGTTGAAGCCCGTGATCACGAGCTGGCCTTCCGGCATCAGCACGCGCTCGGCTTCGCGCAGCAGCCGGTGCGGATCGGACGTGAATTCGAGCGTGTGCGGCATCACGATCAGGTCGACGCTCTGCGACTCGAACGGCAGATCGAGCAGGTCGCACCAGACGGTGCTGCGTCCGGCGGGCGCATGCTCGGCGCTGTGCGCCTCGCGCGCCCACGGATAGTGATAGGGCGCGCTCGCGCCGCTCGCCGGATCGAGCACGAGGCCGCGGCACGGCATGCGGTTCTCGCGCAGCGTATCGAGCTGCGGCAGCCCGAGCTGCAGCGCGTGGAAGCCGAACACGTCGGACACGGTGCGGTCGAGCTGCGTCTGCTCCCAGTCGAGCACGTAGCGCCCGGGCGGGGAGTCGGTCCAGGCGGGCCAGTCTATAATCGAACGGTCAGACATATCTCGGTGGTTGCGCGCCCATGAACGAGCTGGAATACGTGCCGGTGCCGGCATTCGACGACAACTACATCTGGCTCGTGTCGGACGGCAGCGATGCGGTTGCCGTCGATCCGGGCGAGGCCGCCCCGGTGCGCCGCTATCTCGACGCGCGAGGTTGGCGGCTGACCGCTATTTTACTCACGCACCATCATGGCGACCATGTCGGTGGAGTGGCCGAGCTGCTCGCGACCTCGCGCGGCAGCGATTCCTTCGCGGTGTTCGGCCCAGCACACGAGGCGATCGAGCACGTGACGCGCCGCCTCTCGGGCGGCGAGCGCGTGCGCATCGGATCGCCCGCGCTCGAATTCGACGTGATCGACGTGCCCGGCCATACGCGCGGCCACATTGCGTATTTCCAGGCGGCCGGCGCAGGCCCGGCGGGGCCGGCGCATGCCGCGCCGCATCTCTTTTGCGGCGACACGCTGTTCTCGTGCGGCTGCGGCCGCCTCTTCGAAGGCACGCCCGCGCAAATGCTCGCGTCGCTCGACGCGCTCGCGGCGCTGCCGGGCGACACGCGCGTGCACTGCGCGCACGAGTACACGCTGTCGAACATCCAGTTTGCGCTCGCTTGCGAGCCGGGCAACGCGGCGCTCGCCGCATGGCGCGACGAAGCGAGCGCGCGTCGCGCGCGCAACGAGCCGACGCTGCCGACGACGATCGCGCACGAGCGAGCGGTGAACCCGTTCCTGCGCGCGGACAGCCCGTCGATCCGCGCGACGCTCGAAACGCAACTGCACGAGGCGGCGCCCGACCGGCTCGCCGCGTTCACGCTGATGCGCGAGTGGAAAAATCGTTTTCGTTAACCCGTAGGGTTGTCGGGTCAAGCTCAACCAGAATCTGGAGAATCGGCCCCAAATACCCGATTTAGCAGGTTTTTCGGTGTTTTTATTGACGCGAACCACGCACTTTCGTACTATCGCCTGCAATTTCCAGCCGTTGGAAGCCGAGATTTTCATGCGATTCCTCCTCAGTGCGCTATTGGTCCTGACGCTCGCCGCGTGCGCGGGCGCGGGACCGACTGCCCAAAATCCCGCGGCCTCCGACCCGCAAGCCGCTTCGACCTTCCTGCGCAAGTCCGCCACCGCGAAAGAAACCGTCGACGTCGACAAGCAATCGGTCGGCGACCTGACCACCAACGACAGCGATCTCTGGGCGCGCATCCGCCGCGGCTTCCAGGTGCCCGATCTGCAGAGCGACCTCGTCGACATGCAGACCACGTGGTATACGCAGCGCCCCGACTACGTGCAGCGGATGACCGAGCGCTCGCAGAAGTACCTGTACCACATCGTCGAGGAGCTCGAGGCGCGCCACATGCCGACCGAGCTCGCGCTGCTGCCGTTCATCGAGTCCGCGTACAACCCGCAGGCGCTGTCGGTCGCGAAGGCGGCCGGCATGTGGCAGTTCATGCCGGGCACGGGCCGCACGTACAACCTGAAGCGGAACATGTGGCAGGACGAGCGGCGCGACGTGCTCGCATCGACGAGCGCGGCGCTCGACTATCTTTCGCGCCTGCACGACATGTTCGGCGACTGGTATCTCGCGCTCGCCGCGTACAACTGGGGCGAGGGCAACGTGCAGCGCGCGATCGCGCGCAACCAGGCGGCCGGCCTGCCGACCGACTACCAGAGCCTGCGGATGCCGAACGAGACGCGCAACTACGTGCCGAAGCTGCAGGCCGTGAAGAACATCATCGCGAATCCGCAGCAGTACGGCCTCACGCTGCCGGATATCCCGAACCACCCGTATTTCGTGACGGTGACGACGTCGCGCGACATCGACGTGACGGTCGCCGCGAAGCTCGCGAACCTGCCGCTCGACGAATTCAAGTCGCTCAATCCGTCGTTCTCGAAGCCCGTGATCCTCGGCGCGACGCAGCCGCAGATCCTGCTGCCGTTCGACAACGCGACGGCGTTCGAGAAGGGCCTGAAGTCGTACGACGGCCAGCTGTCGTCGTGGACGGCGTACACCGTGACTGAACGCTCGCGGCCTGCCGCGATCGCGGAGAAGATCGGCGTCGACGCGGACACGCTGATGCAGGTGAACAAGATTCCGGCCGGCATGCGCCTGAAGCCCGGTTCGACGATCGTCGTGCCGCGCACCGACGACGACGACGAGGACATCAGCGCCGACGTCGCCGAGAACGGCGCGCTCGCGATGGAGCCGGACGTGCCGGATACGCGCAAGATGCTGATTCGCGTGCGCCGCAAGCAGTCGATGGAAGCGCTCGCGAGCCGCTACGGCGTGTCGGTCGCGCAGCTTCGCGGGTGGAACCGCACGCGCCGCGCTGTCGTGATGCCGGGCCAAACGATGGTGCTGCACGTGCCGGTCGGCCGCGCGGTGCCGGCCGAGCCGGGTCCGGAGCGGATCGCGACGTCGGTTTCAGGCGGCCGCATCGAGCGCGCGAGCCTGCATACGGGCGGCAAGGCGAGCCGCGGCCGCAAGGCGGCGCCCGTCGCCGCGAAGGCGCCCGCGAAGGCCGCGACGAAGCGCAGCGCGAAGGCCGCACCCGCGAAGTCCGCGAGCCACAAGGCAAAGAAAAAGTAAGACGAAAGGCGTGCGTGCCGCGGGGACTTTCCGATCCCCGCCGCGCAATCGACTATCATCGCCGGACGCCGTCACTTGGGTGACGGCGTTTTCGTTTGTGTGCTTTGCCGCGGATTCGCCGGCCGGGCGCTTCATCGGTGATCAAGATGTCCCTTGTGCAATTTCGCGTGTTCGCGCTGTTCGCGATCGGCTACTTCGTTTCGTATGTCTTTCGTGGCGTGAATCTCGGCTTCGCGCCGCTCATCACGCGCGACCTCGGCCTGTCCGCCGCCGACCTCGGCCTGCTGACGAGTCTCTATTTCCTCGGCTTCGCGTGCGCGCAGATTCCGGCGGGCGTGCTGCTCGACCGCTACGGTCCGCGCCGCGTGAGCGCTGCGCTGTTGCTCGTCGCGGCGGCGGGCGCGTGGGTGTTCGGCGCCGCGCACGACGTCGGCACGATGATGGCCGGGCGGCTTCTGATCGGCATCGGCGTGTCGGTGTGCCTCGGCGGCGCGTTCAAGGCGCTCGCGCAGCATTTCCCGGTCGCGCGGCTGCCGCTCCTGAACGGCTTCGTGATGGCGGTGGGCGGCCTGGGCGGCGTCGCGGTCGGCTCGCCGCTCGAATGGCTGCTCGGCTTCGCCGGCTGGCGTGCGGTGTGCGCGGGGCTCGGCGCGTTCACGGTGGCGGTCGCGGCCGCTTTGTGGACGTTCGCGCCCGAAGCGGAGCAGGGCCGCCAAAACGTGAGCGTCGCCGCGCAGTTCGCCGGCACCTGGCGGATCATCGCGGACCGCGCGTTCTGGAAGATCGCATCGTTCTCGGTCGTCACGCAGGGCGTGTTCTATGCGATGCAGTCGCTATGGGTCGGCGCGTACCTGCGCGACGTGAGCGGCTTCGCGCCGAGCGACGCGGCCGCGCTCGTATCGGTGCTCGGCTTCGCGATGATGGCGGGCTGCGTCGGCTTCGGCGCGGCGGCGCGCGGGCTCGAGCGGCGCGGCGTGTCGCTGTACGCGTTCTGTGGAGTGGGAATGGCGCTCTTCGTCGCGACGCAGCTCGCGATCATGCTGCGCGCGCCGCTGCCCGCCGTCGTGCTGTGGGCAGCGTACGGCGTGTTCGGCGGCGTCGGCATTCTGAGCTACGCGGTGCTCGCCGAGTACTTCCCCGTTCATCTGATCGGCCGCGCGAACACGACGCTCACGCTCGTCATCTTCGTCCTGATCTTCGGCTTCCAGGTCGGTGTGGGCGCGGTGCTGTCGCGGTGGCCGACGCACGCGGGGCACTACCCGGCGGGCGCGCACCTGACCGCTTGGGGCGTGCTCGTCGCGCTGCAGATCGCGAGCGCGGTCTGGTACGTGCTGCCCGACCGCGCGCTCGGCAAGTCGGCGCGGCACGCGGGCTGATGCGCGCGTTAGCCGCGCGCGTCGCGGGCGAAGTGGCGTACCGGCCCGGATCGGAGCGGCGAAAGGCGTGCGAGACGCCGCGCGCTTGTCTTTCTGCGGCCGCGACTGCGCGTCGGCGGCGTCGCGCGCTTCATCTGCGCTGGTCGACGTACTCGATGTATCCGCGCCCGCTCGCCGGCCGTCCGTCACGCTCGCCTTCCCAGCGATAGCCGCCGACGTAGTCCGTGCCGATGCCGAACAGCATCGGCGTGTCGACCGTCGCGTCGATGGCGAACAGATTGCGGCCTTGCCGGTCGCGCACGCGCCACGCGAATGTCTCGGGCAGCCGCATCTCGGAGCCGTCCGGCGCGACGGCCGGCTGCGCCTGCGTGCTCAGCACCCGGAAATGGACATCGGCGTCGAGCCGGTGCGCGCATTGGCCGACGATGCGCAGATACGCGCTCGTCAACGCCGGATGGCCGTCGACGTGGACGTGCGCGAGCAGCAACTGTGTATCGGCATCGAGATCGATCACCTGATAGCTGAACACGTCCCAGGGCAGCTTTGCGGCTTTCGGCAGGAAGCGGTTGTAGAGCAGATACGGCGAGGTGCCGCGCGCGTATTCATAGGTGCAGAGGCCCGACACCTCGGTCGCGGCGCCTTCCTGCTCGATCGTGCCCCGATAGCGGGTGACGAGTGCGATGTGTTCATAGAAGACGCCTTTCGCGAACCATGTGACGTCGCCCGTGGCCGTCAGCGACAACTCGACCGCGAAGCCCTGACGACGGCTCTTCAGCCGGAAATCGGGATAGCGGCCGCTCAGCTCCATATCCTCGCCGAGGCGCAGCAGGCTGCCGTCCGCGCGCCATTCCGTGTCGCGCGGGGTCGAATAGCGTGTGAAGTGACGATCGACGGCGGCCGCCGTGCCGTGCACGAGCGTCGCGGTCTGCAGCGGGCCGTCGCCCGGCGCGGCCGCGAAATCGGTGTCGAACACGCGCATGCCCGCGCTGCCGAGGATGATCGCGCTGGCCAAGAAATGGTGGGGCGCAGGCAGATCCGGGATCATGATGCCGTAGTGCATCAGGCCGAACCGGCGCGCACCGCCGTCCGGCGGAAAGATCGTCGGCGCGGGCAGGCCGTGGCGCGCGGATGGCTCGACGGGCCGCAGAATCTGCGTGGCCACCTTGGCCAGCGCGTAGCCGCGCAATCCGCGCCAGCCGCGGTGACGGTGCGCGCTGTCGATCGGGGGCAACGCGGACGCGGCGGGGCGCTCGTGTCGATGGCGGTGCTCATGTCTTCTCCTTTCCTTGTGTCTTCGATTTGCTTCAAACTTCAGTTGTCGCCGAGCTGCCGCTGGCTGCACAACGAACTGGTTGGCTGCCGTGGCACAGCTTGCGTCTCCCGGGCGTCAGCGAGCTCGAATCACGGCTGTTTGTCGTGTCGGAAAATGTGCAGGGCGCGCGGGCGTCACGTCACGATATGCCGCCTGCCGTCGGCCGCGCCGACGCTGTAGGAGGCGTGAGCAACGACGGTGCGCGGCGGCCCTCTGGGCCGTTGTCGAGGCCCGGACCGTGCGGGAAAGATCGCATTGAGCGTTACATCGGATAATGGCATATTGGGCGTGCTCTAGACATTTGAGGCCACCTTGATCGTCAAGCTCGCTCGCTGGGATTTCGTTCGCCCCGTCAACACGACGCGCGTGCTGGTGGACGTGGGCGTCGAGCAAGGATTGGATTTACTTCAGTGTCTGGATGGCAGCGGCGTCGCGCCAGAGCTGCTCGATCGGCCGGAGGCCACCGTGGCTGCTGCACAGGAGTTGCGCATCGTCCGCAATCTGATGCGGTTTCTGGGGCCGGATTTTCCGCTCGGCGTTGAAGTCGGCCGGCGCTACCATGCGACCGCTTACGGAATCTGGGGATTCGCGCTCCTGAGCAGCGCGACGTTCGCCCACGCCGTGTCGGTTGGACTGCGCTACCTTCAGTTGACGTCGACCTTCTGCGACATCCGGCCGACCACGCGCGGCGATGACGCGACGCTCGTGATCGACGACCGTGACCTGCCGGGCGACGTGCGCGACGTGCTGGTCGAAATCACCGTGGCCGCATTGATCACGCTGCAGTTCGATCTCGATGCGGCGAACTTGCCGGTCAAGCGCCTTGCGCTCAAGATGGAGGCGCCGTCGTATGCCGATCGCTTCCGAACGTTGTTCGGCGCGTCGCCCGAGTTCGGTGCGGCGGAAAACGCGTTGACGGTCGACGCGCGCTGTCTGAATCTGAAGCTGCCGCAGCGCAACTCGCTGACGCGGCGGCTTTGCGAAGACGAATGCCGGCGCGTGCTTGAACGCCGCCGTCGCAGCGAAGGCTGGGCCGGGCGCGTGCGCCGGCACCTCGCGGGCGATTCGGCGCGCGGCCCGACGATGACGGCGCTCGCGGCGGAACTCGGCGTGAGCGCGCGCACGTTGCGGCGGCGGCTCGCGGACGAGGGGACGGATTACGAGACGGTCGTCGACGAGATTCGCGAAACGCTGGCCGAAGCGCTGCTCGCGACCACGGCATTGACCGTCGCGGAGATCTCGGAGCGGCTCGGCTATTGGCTCGGCTATTCGGAGCCGTCCGCGTTCGCGCGCGCGTTCAGGCGGTGGAAGGTGATGTCGCCCAACGAATATCGGCGGTCCGCGTGACGCGGAGCGGGTGGGCCGTGCGCGGCGCGCGCCGGTTCGCCGCGGTCGGCGAAGGCGTGGGCGATGCCTGCCGCGCCGGCGTCCGGGCACGCGCGAGCCCGCACGACATGCGCTAATCGATTGAAGATAAGGCCAATTTCACGCTATAATTTAAAAGTTTGTGCTAATCAACCTCGCACCCTAGCGCCTACCTCCCTCATCCCGTTCGTCCGCCGCACGCCGCTTGACGCAGGCGATGCCGCGAAACCCGCGCCCGCGCGCGCCGTTTCGCGCTCGACCGCAAGCCCGCGCGCGCAAGCGCCCACGCGCGCCGTGATGCATCACGCGGCCCGCAAGCGCGCGGCAGGATAGACAGGTCGGCGGCAAGGGTGTCCCCCAAGGAGCCCCCCGTGTTGCCGTCTTTTTCTCCCGCTTTGCTCGCACTCGCCGACGGCACGGTCTTTCGTGGTTATTCGATCGGCGCGGCCGGCCATACGATCGGCGAAGTCGTGTTCAACACCGCGATCACCGGCTATCAGGAAATCCTCACGGATCCGAGCTATGCGCGCCAGATCGTCACGCTGACCTATCCGCACATCGGCAACGTCGGCGTGAACGCCGAAGACGTCGAAGCGACGAAAGTCCATGCCGCCGGCCTCGTCGTGCGCGATCTTCCCGCGCTCGCGTCGAATTTCCGGATGGAGCGCTCGCTCGGCGATTACCTGCGCGACGAAGGCGTCGTCGCGATCGCGGGCCTCGACACCCGCAAGCTGACCCGCATCCTGCGCGACAAGGGCGCGCAAAACGGCTGCATCCTGACGGGCTCCGACGACGAAGCGAAGGCGATCGCGCTCGCGCGCTCGTTCCCGGGCCTCGCGGGGATGGATCTCGCGAAGGTCGTGTCGACGACGAAGCCGTTCGAGTGGAAGCAGACCGAATGGCGCCTCGGCAGCGGCTACGGGATGCAGGAGACGCCCCGCTACCGCGTCGTCGCGTACGACTTCGGCGTGAAGTACAACATTCTGCGGATGCTCGCCGAGCGCGGCTGCCACGTGACGGTGCTGCCCGCGCAGTCGAGCGCGGCCGACGCGCTCGCGCTCAATCCGGACGGCATCTTCCTGTCGAACGGCCCGGGCGACCCGGAGCCGTGCGACTACGCGATCGCCGCGACGAAGGAATTCATCGAGCGCGGCGTGCCGACCTTCGGCATCTGCCTCGGCCACCAGATCATGGGCCTCGCGGTCGGCGCGAAGACGCTCAAGATGAAGACGGGCCACCACGGCGCGAACCATCCGGTGAAGGATCTCGCGAACGGCCGCGTCGTGATCACGTCGCAGAACCACGGCTTCGCGGTCGACGCCGATTCGCTGCCCGCGAACGCGCGCACGACGCACGTGTCGCTGTTCGACGGCACGCTGCAAGGCTTCGAGCTGACCGACAAGCCCGCGTTCTGCTTCCAGGGCCACCCGGAAGCGTCGCCCGGTCCGCACGACATCGGCTATCTGTTCGACCGCTTCACCGCGCTGATGGATGCGGCGAAGGCGCGCAGCGCCTGACGCCGCCGCATTTCGATCAAGGAGTCTCGCATCATGTTCGGTCACGCACTCGGCATCACGGATCTCTGGACCTACGTGTTCGGAGTGGTGTTCATCATCCTGCTGCCCGGGCCGAACTCGATGTACGTGCTGTCGCTTGCCGCGCAGCGCGGCGTGAAGGCCGGCTATCGGGCCGCGTGCGGCGTGTTCCTCGGCGACGCCGTGCTGATGGTGCTGTCGGCCGCGGGCGTCGCGTCGCTGCTGAAGGCGAACCCGCTGCTGTTCTCGGTCGTCAAGTACGGCGGCGCCGCGTACCTGCTGTACATCGGCGTCGGCATGCTGCGCGGCGCATGGCGCAAACTCGCCCGGCGCGCCGATGCGGGCGGCGACGCGCCGCCCGCGGTGGACGGCGAGCGGCCGTTCCGAAAGGCGCTCGTCGTGAGCCTCCTGAATCCGAAGGCGATCCTGTTCTTCATCTCGTTCTTCATCCAGTTCGTCGATCCGGCCTACGCGCATCCGGCGCTGTCGTTCGTCGTGCTGGGCGCGATCGCGCAGCTCGCGAGCTTCCTGTACCTGAGCACGCTGATCTTCACGGGTGCGCGTCTCGCCGACCATTTCCGCCGCCGCCGCAAGCTCGCGGCGAGCGCGTCGGGTGGCGTGGGCGGCCTGTTCGTCGGCTTTTCCGTGAAGCTCGCGCTCGCGACGATGAGCTGAGCGTCGCCGCCCGCCGATCGCGCATCAACGATTATTTTTTGAATCCCAAGAGCCATGCCAAAACGCACAGACATCAACAGCATCCTCATCATCGGCGCCGGCCCGATCATCATCGGCCAGGCGTGCGAGTTCGACTATTCGGGCGCGCAGGCATGCAAGGCGTTGCGTGAAGAGGGCTACAAGGTCATCCTCGTCAACAGCAATCCGGCGACGATCATGACCGATCCGAACACGGCCGACGTCACGTACATCGAGCCGATCACGTGGGAAGTCGTCGAGCGCATCATCGAGAAGGAGCGCCCGGACGCGATCCTGCCGACGATGGGCGGCCAGACCGCGCTCAACTGCGCGCTCGACCTGCATCACCACGGCGTGCTCGAGAAGTACGGGGTCGAGCTGATCGGCGCGTCGCCCGCGGCGATCGACAAAGCGGAAGACCGCCAGAAGTTCAAGGACGCGATGACGAAGATCGGCCTCGGCTCGGCGAAGTCCGGCATCGCGCACTCGATGGACGAAGCGCTCAAGGTGCAAGCGGAAATCGCGGCGGCCACGGGCGGCAGCGGCTACCCGTCGGTGATCCGTCCGTCGTTCACGCTGGGCGGCTCGGGCGGCGGCATCGCGTACAACCGCGAAGAGTTCGAAGAGATCTGCAAGCGCGGTCTCGACCTGTCGCCGACGCGCGAGCTGCTGATCGAAGAGTCGCTGCTCGGCTGGAAGGAATACGAGATGGAAGTCGTGCGCGACCGCGCCGACAACTGCATCATCGTCTGCTCGATCGAGAACCTCGACCCGATGGGCGTGCACACGGGCGACTCGATCACGGTCGCGCCGGCGCAGACGCTCACCGACAAGGAATACCAGATCCTGCGCAACGCGTCGCTTGCCGTGCTGCGCGAGATCGGCGTCGACACGGGCGGCTCGAACGTGCAGTTCGCGATCAATCCGAAGGACGGCCGGATGGTCGTCATCGAAATGAACCCGCGCGTGTCGCGTTCGTCGGCGCTCGCATCGAAGGCGACAGGCTTCCCGATCGCGAAGGTCGCGGCGAAGCTCGCGATCGGCTACACGCTCGACGAGCTGAAGAACGAGATCACGGGCGGCCAGACGCCGGCGTCGTTCGAGCCGACGATCGACTACGTCGTCACGAAGATTCCGCGCTTCGCGTTCGAGAAATTCCGTGAGGCCGATTCGCGCCTGACGACGCAGATGAAGTCGGTCGGCGAAGTGATGGCGATCGGCCGCACGTTCCAGGAGTCGTTCCAGAAGGCGCTGCGCGGCCTCGAAGTCGGCGTCGACGGCCTCGACGAGAAGACGACGAGCCGCGACGAGATCATCCGCGAAATCGGCGAGCCGGGTCCGGACCGGATCTGGTACGTCGGCGATGCATTCCGCGTCGGCATGTCGCGCGAGCAGATCTTCGAGGAGACGGCGATTGATCCGTGGTTCCTCGAGCAGATCGAGCAGATCGTGCTGAAGGAGAAGGCGCTCTCCGGCCGCACGCTTGCGAGCCTGACGAAGGACGAGCTGCATTATCTGAAGCAGAGCGGCTTCTCCGACCGCCGCCTCGCGAAACTGCTCGGCGCGACGTCCGGCGACGTGCGCGCGCGCCGTCTCGAGCTGAACGTGCGCCCGGTCTACAAGCGCGTCGATACTTGCGCGGCCGAGTTCGCGACGAAGACGGCCTACATGTACTCGACCTACGAGGAAGAGTGCGAGGCACAGCCGACGGCGAACAAGAAGATCATGGTGCTGGGCGGCGGCCCGAACCGGATCGGCCAGGGCATCGAGTTCGACTACTGCTGCGTGCACGCGGCGCTCGCGATGCGCGAGGACGGCTATGAGACGATCATGGTCAACTGCAACCCGGAAACGGTGTCGACCGACTACGACACGTCCGATCGTCTGTACTTCGAACCGCTGACGCTCGAAGACGTGCTCGAGATCGTCGACAAGGAAAAGCCCGTCGGCGTGATCGTCCAGTACGGCGGCCAGACGCCGCTCAAGCTCGCGCTCGATCTCGAAGCGCACGGCGTGCCGATCATCGGCACGTCGCCCGACATGATCGACGCGGCCGAAGACCGCGAACGCTTCCAGAAGCTCTTGCAGGACCTCGGCCTGCGCCAGCCGCCGAACCGCACCGCGCGCGCCGAGGACGAAGCGCTCGCGCTCGCCGACGAAATCGGCTATCCGCTCGTCGTGCGCCCGTCGTACGTGCTGGGCGGACGAGCGATGGAAATCGTCCATGAGCCGCGCGATCTCGAGCGCTACATGCGCGAGGCGGTGAAGGTGTCGAACGATTCGCCGGTGCTGCTCGACCGCTTCCTGAACGACGCGATCGAATGCGACGTCGACTGCATCTGCGACGGCGATGCCGTGTTCATCGGCGGCGTGATGGAGCACATCGAGCAGGCGGGCGTCCACTCGGGCGATTCGGCATGCTCGCTGCCGCCGTATTCGCTGTCGAAGGAAACGGTCGCCGAGCTGAAGCGCCAGACTGGCGCGATGGCGAAGGCGCTGAACGTCGTCGGCCTGATGAACGTGCAGTTCGCGATTCAGCAGGTGCCCGCCGACGCAAATTCGGCGGACGGCTCGAAAGAGGACATCATCTACGTGCTCGAAGTGAACCCGCGCGCATCGCGCACGGTGCCGTACGTGTCGAAGGCGACGAGCCTGCCGCTCGCGAAGATCGCCGCGCGCGCGATGGTCGGCCAGACGCTCGCGGAGCAGGGCGTGACGAAGGAAGTCGAGCCGCCGTACTTCAGCGTGAAGGAAGCGGTGTTTCCGTTCATCAAGTTCCCGACCGTCGACCCGGTGCTCGGACCGGAGATGCGCTCGACGGGCGAGGTGATGGGCGTCGGCACGACGTTCGGCGAAGCGCTCTTCAAGTCGCAGCTCGCGGCGGGCTCGCGCTTGCCGGAGTCGGGCACGGTGCTCCTCACGGTGATGGACGCAGACAAGCCGAAGGCGGTCGAAGTCGCGCGGATGCTGCACGATCTCGGCTATCCGCTCGTCGCGACGCGCGGCACCGCCGCTGCGATCGAGGCTGCGGGCGTGCCGGTGAAGGTCGTGAACAAGGTGAAGGACGGTCGCCCGCACATCGTCGACATGATCAAGAACGGCGAGATCGCGCTCGTGTTCACGACCGTCGACGAGACGCGCGCGGCCATCGCCGATTCGCGTTCGATCCGGATGAGCGCGCAGGCGCACAAGGTCACGTACTACACGACGATGTCCGGCGCGCGCGCGGCGGTGGAGGGGCTTCGCTATCTCAAGAACTTGGAAGTCTATGATTTACAAGGTCTGCATGGTCGCCTAAACTAAGCCTCCAGTTACCTGCCGAAGCAACACGTGCCGCGATTAAGCGGCGTTTCCGATGTTCCGGAAATGCGCTTAATCGCGGTGATTTTTTTTATAGCCGTTATTAGCTATTGAATCGTTTATGAGCACCATTCCGTTGACGAAGCGTGGCGCAGATCAACTGCGCGACGAATTGCAGCGCCTCAAGTCAGTTGAGCGACCGGCCGTCATCAACGCGATCGCCGAAGCGCGTGCGCAGGGTGACTTGTCCGAAAACGCCGAATACGACGCCGCGAAGGAAAAACAGGGCTTCATCGAGGGTCGTATCGCGGAAATCGAATCGAAGCTGTCGGCCGCACAGATCATCGATCCGACCGCTGTCGACGCCGACGGCCGTGTGGTGTTCGCCGCGACGGTCGAGCTCGAGGATCTCGAGACGGGCAACACCGTCAAGTACCAGATCGTCGGCGACGACGAAGCCGACATCGACCACGGCCTGATCTCGGTCAGCTCGCCGATTGCGCGCGCGCTGATCGGCAAGTCCGAAGGCGACGTCGCGGCGGTCCAGGCGCCGAGTGGCGTACGCGAGTACGAGATCATTTCGGTGCTGTACATCTGATGGCTGCTTCCGCCGCGCCGCACCGGCTGTTTCGCCTGCTGGCGACTGTCTGGGTCGGCAGTCTGCTGACGATCGGCTATGCGGTCGCGCCGGTGCTGTTCGCGACGCTCGAGCGGATGACGGCCGGCTCCGTCGCCGCGCGCCTCTTCAGCATCGAGGCGACAATCGGCGCGGTGTGCGGCGTGCTGTTGATCGGCTTGTCGAATCTGCTCGTGCGGCGCGGCCACGACGCCTATCGGCCGCTGCGCTTGTTGCTCGCGGCGATGCTCGGCTGCGTGCTGATCGGCTATTTCGCGCTCCAGCCGTTCATGAACGCGCTGCGGGTCGCGGCGCTCGAGGCGGGCACCGACGTCGGCCATTCCGCCTATGCGGGGCGCTTCGCGCTCTTGCACGGCGTGTCGAGCTTCTTCTACCTCATCGAGAGCCTGCTCGGTGTATGGCTGATCTGGCGGCTGCCGGGGAAGGGCGACGCGAGTCCGCTCGGTGATGAGCGGCGCGTCTGAGCCGGCGCGCCGCTTGCGTGCTTCGTTCGGCGTGCGGGCTTGCTGGCCGGCCGACCAGGCGCGACAAGCCCGACGATGATCACTTCCCGTTCTGGTGCTGGCGCTTCGCGCTAGACTGGCGCTTCTTCGCACGCTTGACGTTGCCGCCCGCCGTCACGCGCTCGTTGCCGAGCACGCGCACCTGTTGCGGCTTCGGCCGACGCACCGGCTTGTCCGGCGACTGCTTGACCACCTTGACGACGCGCGGTGCGCGGCCCTTTGCGGCGCGGTCGTCGTCGGCTGCTTGCCGAGCGCCCGCGCGGGCGGCTTCGCGTGCGCTCGGCACGCCGCGGCGGCCGCGCTGCGGTGCCTCTTTGGCCTGCTCGGGCTTCCAGATCACGAGCAGCTTGCCGATGTGCTGGATCGGCGCGGCGCTCAGGCGGTCGCAGATTTCGTCGTAGATCGCGACGCGCTCGTCGCGCTCGTCGCCGAACACGCGGATCTTGATCAACTGGTGAGCGGCGAGGTGGACCTTGATCTCGGCGAGCACGGCGTCGGTGAGCCCTTCAGCGCCGATCAGCACGACGGGCTTGAGCGCATGGGCTTGGGAACGCAGCGCGGAGCGCTCGGCGGGGGAAAGCGAAAGGGCGGGCATCGGAATGAGGAATTCGAATCAATTTAAGGCGGACCAACCGGGCAAGCGGTGAAGCTTTTCCGCGGCGGCGCGCCGAAACCACGTAAAATCGCGGCTTGGGCCCATCGGGGCCGAAAGCCGCGCCAATAAGAGCCATATTATCCGCTAAAAGCGCGGCTTCACGAAGCAATCGGCAGTAATCTCTCCATCGCATGGCAAAGAACCGCTTTAACCATTCCTGGTTGCACGACCACATCAACGACCCGTACGTCAAAATGGCGCAGCGGGAGGGCTATCGCGCGCGCGCGGCGTACAAGCTGAAGGAAATCGACGAGCAGGACAAGCTGATCCGTCCGGGCCAGGTGATCGTCGATCTGGGCGCGGCGCCGGGGAGCTGGAGCCAGTACGCGCGCAACAAGCTCGCGCAGGGCAAGCGGCGCGACACGGTGCGCGAGGGTGGCATCGACGGGACGATCATCGCGCTCGACATGCTGCCGATGGAGCCCATCGCCGACGTCCATTTCATCCAGGGCGACTTCCGCGAGGACGACGTGCTGCACCAATTGGAGGAATTGCTCGCCGGACGCCCGGTCGACCTTGTAATTTCCGACATGGCCCCCAACCTGTCCGGCGTGGCGGTCGCGGATGCGGCGCGCATCGAGCATGTCTGCGATCTGGCGCTCGAATTTGCGCAAAATCATCTGAAGCCGGATGGCGCCCTTTTAGTCAAGTGCTTTCACGGCAGCGGCTACAGCCAGATTGTCGAGAAATTCAAGCACCAATTTAAAACGGTGGCGCCGCGCAAGCCAAAAGCTTCCCGCGACAAATCGTCCGAAACGTTTATTTTGGGTCGGCATCTAAAGTAATCCCGCTGAAGTGGCATGGCGTGGCAGGATGCGCCGGAGCCCTTGCCAGTCGTGCCGCGCGCCTATCGGCGCGGTAGCGAATCCTTATGGCGAGGGGCTGCGGACTGGATTAGAATGCCTGAGGGGCGCCGCAAGGCAAATGTAGGCGCTCGTCTATGAGTGAAGGAGTGGTGCTTTGAACAACAATATGTTTTCGAAGGCAGCAGTGTGGCTCGTGATCGCACTGGTGCTGTTTACGGTGTTCAAGCAGTTCGACAAGCCCCGCGTCCAGGAAGGCGTCTCCTATTCGCAGTTCATGGATGACGCGAAGAACGGCAAGGTCAAGAATGTCGTCGTGCAGGGGCGCAACCTCACTGTCACTCCCGCAGATGGTCAGAAATATCAGATCGTGTCGCCGGGCGACATCTGGATGGTCGGCGATCTGATGAAGTACGGCGTGCAGGTCAGCGGCAAGGCCGATGACGAGCCGAACGCGCTCGTCTCCGCACTTTACTATCTCGGTCCCACGCTGCTCATCATCGTGTTCTGGTTCTACATGATGAGACAGATGCAGGGGGGCGGTAAGGGCGGCGCGTTCTCGTTCGGCAAATCGCGCGCGCGGCTCATCGACGAGAACAACAATGCAGTCAACTTCTCCGATGTCGCCGGCTGCGACGAAGCGAAGGAGGAAGTGTCCGAACTCGTCGACTTCCTGCGCGATCCGCAGAAATTCCAGAAGCTCGGCGGCCGCATCCCGCGCGGCGTGCTGCTCGTCGGGCCTCCCGGCACCGGTAAGACGCTGCTCGCGCGCGCCATCGCGGGCGAGGCGAAGGTGCCATTCTTCAGCATCTCGGGTTCGGACTTCGTCGAAATGTTCGTCGGCGTCGGCGCGGCCCGGGTGCGCGACATGTTCGAGCAGGCGAAGAAGCACGCGCCCTGCATCGTGTTCATCGACGAAATCGACGCGGTCGGCCGTCATCGCGGCGCCGGCATGGGCGGCGGCAACGACGAGCGCGAGCAGACGCTCAACCAGATGCTCGTCGAGATGGATGGCTTCGAGGCGAATTCCGGCGTGATCGTGATCGCCGCCACGAACCGCTCCGACGTGCTCGACAAGGCGCTGTTGCGTCCGGGCCGTTTCGACCGCCAGGTCTATGTCGGTCTGCCGGATATCCGCGGCCGCGAGCAGATCATGCGCGTGCACCTGCGCAAGGTGCCGATCGCGAACGATGTCGACGCGGCGGTCATCGCGCGCGGCACGCCGGGCTTCTCGGGCGCCGATCTCGCGAACCTCGTCAACGAGGCCGCACTCTTCGCGGCGCGCCGCGGCAAGCGGATCGTCGAGATGCAGGACTTCGAGGACGCGAAGGACAAGATCTTCATGGGTCCGGAGCGCAAGTCGGCCGTGATCCGCGAAGAAGCGAAGCGCGCGACCGCGTACCACGAGTCGGGTCACGCGGTGATCGCGAAGCTGCTGCCGAAGGCCGATCCGGTCCACAAGGTCACGATCATTCCGCGGGGACGTGCGCTCGGCGTGACGTGGCAACTGCCGGAGCACGACAACGAGACGTACTCGAAGGATTACCTGCTCGATCGCCTGGCGATCCTGTTCGGCGGCCGGGTGGCGGAAGAGCTGTTCCTGAACCTGATCAGCACGGGGGCGTCGGACGATTTCAACAAGGCGACGCAGACTGCGCGCGCGATGGTGGCCCGCTTCGGGATGACCGACGCGCTCGGACCGATGGTCTACGTCGACGACGAGAACGATGCGAGCCCGTTCGGCCGCGGCTTCACGCGCACGATCTCGGAGGCGACGCAGCAGAAGGTCGATGCGGAAATCCGCCACGTGCTCGACGAGCAGTACAACCTTGCGCGCCGTCTGCTCGAAGAAAACCGCGACAAGGTCGAGGCGATGACGGCCGCGCTGATGGAGTGGGAGACGATCGACTCCGATCAGATCAACGACATCATGGAAGGACGTCCGCCGCGTTCGCCGAAGAGTGCGCCGCCGGCGAGCGACTCGCCGTCGGGCGGTTCGTCCGGCGCCGAGGTCAAGCCGGGCAACGCCACCGCGCCGGCATAAACGATCAAGGCTTTCGTTCACGGGCTGGTGTGGCTGTCACACCGGCCCGTTTTGCATTCTTGTTTGGCGCTTTTCCATCGCGTTCGATCCGACGCTCCGCTCGTGCCCAATCCCGATCCCGCTTTTTCCGTTCCCGAACCGTTGCAATGCGGCCGTTTCACGTTGACCTTCGAGCGGCCGCTCGTGATGGGCATTCTCAACGTCACGCCCGACTCGTTCTCCGACGGCGGCCGCTACGTTGCCCGTGACGCCGCACTCGCGCAGGCGGAGCGGATGGTCGCCGAAGGCGCCGATATCGTCGACATCGGCGGCGAATCGACGCGCCCCGGCGCGCCGCCCGTGCCGCTCGATGAGGAACTCGAGCGCGTGATTCCGCTCGTCGAGGCGCTGCGCGGCATGAACGTGCCACTGTCGATCGACACGTACAAGCCGGCCGTGATGCGCGCGTCGCTCGCGGCGGGCGCCGATCTGATCAACGATATCTGGGGCCTGCGCCAGCCGGGCGCGATCGAAGCCGTGCGCGACAGCGCGTGTGGCCTTTGCGTGATGCATATGCTGGGCGAGCCGCAGACGATGCAGGTGCATGAGCCCGACTATCGAGACGTCGTTGCCGACGTGCGCGCGTTTCTCGCCGAGCGGGCCGATGCGCTCGTGCGGGCAGGCGTCGATCCTCGGCGTATCAGCGTCGATCCGGGGTTCGGTTTTGGCAAGTCGGTGATAGAACACAACTATGCGCTGCTCGCGCATTTGCCGGAGACGGCGCCCGTCCGGCCCGATGGGCGTGCGTATCCGATTCTTGCCGGCATGTCGCGCAAATCGATGCTGGGCGTGCTGATCGGCAAGCCGGCACCCGAGCGCGTTGCGGCGAGCGCTGCCGCGGCGGTCTGCGCGGCCGAGCGGGGCGCGGCGATCGTGCGCGTGCATGACGTCGCGGCGACCGTCGATGCACTGAAAGTATGGAGCGCCGTGCGCGATGCCGCGCGGCTAGCATAAGTCGAAACAAGGAGGAAGGTTCTACATGGGACGTCGTTATTTCGGCACGGATGGCATTCGCGGCAAGGTCGGCGAGGCGCCGATCACGCCCGATTTCGTGTTGCGGCTCGGCTACGCGGCGGGTAAGGTGCTCGCGAGCGCACCGGGGCGCGCTGCGTCGGGCGCGCGTCCGACCGTGCTGATCGGCAAGGACACGCGGGTGTCCGGCTACATGCTCGAAGCCGCGCTCGAGGCCGGTTTTTCGGCGGCGGGCGTCGACGTGATGCTTGCCGGCCCGATGCCGACGCCGGGTGTCGCGTATCTGACGCGCGCGCTGCGGCTGTCGGCGGGCGTCGTGATCAGCGCGTCGCACAACCCGTATCACGACAACGGCATCAAGTTCTTCTCGGCGGACGGCAACAAGCTTCCGGACGAAACCGAGGCGGCGATCGAAGCATGGCTCGACAAGCCGCTCGACTGCGCACCGTCGGACGGGCTCGGCAAGGCGCGGCGTCTCGACGACGCGGCCGGCCGCTACATCGAGTTCTGCAAGAGCACGTTTCCGGCCGCGTTCGACCTGCGTGGGATGAAGCTCGTCGTCGATTGCGCGCACGGCGCTGCATACCAGGTCGCGCCGCACGTGTTTCACGAGCTCGGGGCGGACGTGATTCCGATCGGCGTCGCGCCGAACGGCTTCAACATCAATGACGGCGTCGGCGCGACGGCGCCCGACGCGCTGATGCGCGCGGTGCGGGCGAATCACGCGGATCTCGGCATCGCGCTCGATGGCGATGCGGACCGTTTGCTCGTCGTCGATCATACCGGCCGGCTATACAACGGCGACGAGCTGCTGTATGTGCTCGTCAAGGATCGCATTGCAACTAACGGTCAAGTCAAGGGGGCGGTGGGAACGCTGATGACGAATCTCGCCGTCGAAGTCGCGCTGAAAGAAGCGGGCGTGCAGTTCGTACGGGCGGCGGTCGGCGATCGCTACGTGCTCGAGCAGCTGCGCGAGCGCGGCTGGCAGCTGGGCGCCGAGGGCTCGGGTCATATCTTGTCGCTCGATCGCCATTCGACGGGCGACGGGATCGTGTCGGCGCTCCTCGTGCTCGCGGCGCTGAAGCGCAGCGGCAAGACGCTCGCGCAGGTGCTCGAGGGCGTCACGCTGTTCCCGCAGAAGCTGATCAACGTCCGGATGAAGCCGGGCGCGGACTGGAAGGGCAGCGACGCGATCCGGCGCGCGATCGATTCCGCCGAGCAGGCGCTCGCGGGCAGCGGGCGGGTGCTGATCCGCGCGTCGGGCACGGAGCCCGTACTCCGGGTGATGGTCGAGGCGCGGCAGGCCGCGGACGCGAATCGCCACGCGGAGGCGATTGCCGACGCGGTCAAGCAGGCGACGGCGTAAGCGCGCAGCGCTGGCGGCCGGAGTCGACTCAGCCGACTCGGGGTCGAAGCCTCGCTCGAATCCGACTGCGTTGTGCGGGGCCGCCGATCCTATCGGGTCGGCAGCCCCGCCGTGCTCCGGTGCGCCGCGCGAATTCGTTCGACTAAACATAAAGGCGCTGGCGCACCGATCCTCCGACCTGTCGATTCAACATCCGACATCTCTCGCCAACGTCGGGCTTTTCCTTCGCGTGAATTTTTTACTACGCTTTACAGGCGGCATGAACAGGCCTGCCGACAGCCCCGACAGCGGGCATTGCCGCCTTTCAATCGAGTCATGTTACTGTCACGGCAGGTTCATCGATTGTCACATTACTGTCATGAGCAGCCCCTAATCTTCGCGGTGCCGTAGTCATCCGCTCACACACTGGAGGTCTCATGAAATTGATGCAAACCGCGTTCGCCGGCCTTGCCGGCGCGCTTTTCGCGGTCGCCGCACACGCCGCCGACATCACCGGCGCGGGCAGCACCTTCGCGATGCCGATTTATACGAAATGGGCAGCCGACTATCAGCAGTCGGGCGGCGCGAAGGTCAACTATCAAGGCATCGGTTCGTCGGGCGGCCTGAAGCAGATCATCGCGAAGACGGTCGATTTCGCCGGCTCGGATGCGCCTCTGAAGGATGACGAGCTTGCGAAGGAAGGCCTCTTCCAGTTCCCGACGGTGGTGGGCGGCGTCGTGCCCGTCATCAACGTGCCGGGCGTGAAGGCGGGCGAGATCGTGCTGTCGGGGGCCGTCCTCGGCGACATCTATCTCGGCAAGATCAAGAAGTGGAACGATCCGGCGATCGCGGCGCTGAACCCGAAGGTCAAGCTGCCGGACACGGACATCGCGGTGGTTCGCCGCGCGGACGGTTCGGGCACGAGCTTCATCTGGACGAACTACCTGTCGAAGGTCAACGAAGAGTGGAAGTCGAAGGTCGGCGAAGGCACGACCGTCAACTGGCCGACGGGTACGGGCGGCAAGGGCAACGACGGCGTCGCGGCATTCGTGCAGCGTTTGCCGGGCGCGATCGGCTACGTCGAGTGGGCGTATGCGAAGAAAAACAAGATGGTCTACACGGACCTGAAGAACTCGACGGGCAACGTCGTCGAGCCGAAGACCGAGACGTTCAAGGCGGCTGCCGCGGGCGCGAACTGGTCGAAGTCGTTCTACCAGATTCTGACGAACCAGCCGGGCAAGGAAGCGTGGCCGGTCGTCGGCGCGACGTTCGTGCTGCTGCACGTGAAGCAGGACAAGCCGGCGCAAGGCGCGGAAACGCTGAAGTTCTTCGACTGGGCGTTCAAGAACGGCGCGAAGGCGGCTGACGATCTGGATTACATCTCGCTGCCGGCGTCGGTCGAGACGGAAATCCGCAAGCAGTGGAAGGTGAAGGTGACGGACACGGCCGGCAAGCCGCTCGCCGAATAAGCTTGGCGGCGACGTCATAGCGGTTCGCCGCCCGGCTGCAAGGCCGGGCGGCGTGTGCGGTACCGGCGGGAGGCGCATGCCGTCCGCCACTGAAAAACAGGCTCCCATGTCTGATATTCCTCTCGCGTCGACCCGGTCCGGCGGCCAGTCGCAGCAGCGCGCGCCGAGCCGATACGGCGACCTCCTGTTCGGCGGCCTCACGCGTCTCGCGGCAATCGTGACGCTACTTCTCCTCGGTGGCATCATCGTGTCGCTCATCGTCGCGTCGATGCCCACCATCGAAAAATTCGGACTCCCGTTCCTTTGGCATTCCGAATGGGATCCCAACTCCGATTCGTACGGCGCGCTCGTGCCGATCTACGGGACCGTCGTCACGTCGATCATCGCACTCGTCATCGCAGTGCCCGTGAGCTTCGGCATCGCGCTCTTTCTCACCGAGCTCTCGCCCGTCTGGCTGCGCCGGCCGCTCGGCATCGCGATCGAGCTGCTCGCCGCGATCCCGTCGATCGTCTACGGGATGTGGGGGCTGCTCGTGTTCGCTCCGATTTTCGCGACCTATTTCCAGAAGCCCATCGGCGCGCTGCTGGGGCCGATTCCGGTCATCGGCGCGCTGTTCCAGGGACCGCCTATCGGCATCGGCATCCTGTCCGCGGGTGTGATTCTCGCGATCATGATCATTCCGTACATCGCGTCGGTGATGCGCGACGTGTTCGAGGTGACGCCCGTGCTGCTGAAGGAGTCCGCATACGGGATCGGCTGCACGACCTGGGAAGTGATGTGGAAGATCGTGCTGCCGTACACGAAGACAGGCGTGATCGGCGGCGTGATGCTCGGCCTCGGCCGCGCGCTCGGCGAAACGATGGCCGTGACTTTCGTGATCGGCAATACGAACCTGCTCGACAACGTGTCGCTGTATTCGCCCGGCAACAGCATCACGTCGGCGCTCGCGAACGAGTTCGCGGAAGCGTCGCCGGGCTTGCATACATCTGCGCTGATGGAGCTCGGCCTCATTCTGTTCGTCATCACGTTCATCGTGCTCGCGATCTCGAAGCTGATGCTGCTGCGCCTCGAACGCGGGGAGGGCCGTCAATGAGCTCGCCCGTCCTCAACATGCCGGGCCCCGGCGGCGCCGTGCTCGACGCGATGCGCGCGCGCCTGCAGCGCCGCCGCAAGGCGATCAACGTGATCGCGCTGACCGCGTCGCTCGCCGCGATGGCGTTCGGCCTGCTCTGGCTCGTCTGGATTCTCTACACGACGCTGCATCTCGGGATCGGCGGATTATCGCTTTCGCTCTTCACCGAATCGACGCCGCCGCCGAACACGGCGGGCGGCGGCCTCGCGAACGCGATCGTCGGCAGCGTGCTGCTCATCGCGCTCGCGACGTTCGTCGGCACGCCGATCGGCATCCTTGCGGGCGTCTATCTCGCCGAGTACGGCCAGAAGAGCTGGCTCGCGAGCGTGATGCGCTTCATCAACGACATCCTGCTGTCGGCGCCGTCGATCGTCATCGGTCTGTTCGTCTACGCGCTCGTCGTCGCGAAGCTTGGCCACTTCAGCGGCTGGGCCGGCGTGATTTCGCTCGCGCTCCTGCAGATTCCGATCGTGATCCGCACGACGGAGAACATGCTGAAGCTCGTGCCGAACGCGCTGCGCGAGGCTGCGTTCGCGCTCGGCACGCCGAAGTGGCGGATGATCCTGAAGATCACGCTGCGCGCGTCGGTGGGCGGGATCATCACGGGCGTGCTGCTCGCGGTCGCGCGGATCGCCGGCGAAACCGCGCCGCTTCTCTTCACCGCGCTGTCGAACCAGTTCTTCTCGGTCGACATGAACCAGCCGATTGCGAACCTGCCCGTTACGATCTTCAAGTTCGCGATGAGCCCGTTCGCCGAATGGCAGTCGCTCGCATGGGCGGGCGTGTTCCTGATTACGCTCGGGGTGCTGGGACTCAACATCCTCGCGCGCTCGGTCTTCTCGAAAAAGTAACGGCGGAGCAATCCGATGAACATGGCAGAAAGCCACCTCGATCCTTCTCATCGCGCCGCGGCGCCGGCCGGTGTCGGCACGGCGACGGGGCAGCATCCGCTCGCGCCGCTGAACCCGAAGATCGAAGTCAATAATCTGAACTTCTTCTACAGCAAGTTCCACGCGCTGAAGAACATCAACCTGCGCATTCCCGAAGGCAAGGTGACGGCCTTCATCGGCCCGTCGGGCTGCGGCAAGTCGACGCTCCTGCGCACGTTCAACAAGATGTACGCGCTCTATCCGGAGCAGCGCGCCGAAGGCGAGATCCTGATGGACGGCGAGAACCTGCTTCAGTCGAAGCTCGACATCTCGCTGCTGCGCGCGCGGATCGGCATGGTGTTCCAGAAGCCGACGCCATTCCCGATGTCGATCTACGACAACATCGCGTTCGGCGTGAAGATGTTCGAGCGGCTCACGCGCTCGGAAATGGACGACCGCGTCGAATGGGCGCTCACGAAGGCGGCGCTCTGGAACGAGGTGAAGGACAAGCTGAGCCAGAGCGGCTACGGCCTGTCGGGCGGCCAGCAGCAGCGTCTTTGCATCGCGCGCGGGATCGCGATCCGGCCCGAAGTGCTGCTGCTCGACGAGCCGTGCTCGGCGCTCGATCCGATCTCGACGGGGCGCATCGAGGAACTGATCGCGGAGCTGAAGAGCGACTACACGGTCGTGATCGTCACGCACAACATGCAGCAGGCGGCGCGCTGCTCGGACTACACCGCGTACATGTATCTCGGTGAGCTGATCGAATTCGGCGAAACGGAAAAGATCTTCATCAAGCCGACGCGCAAGGAAACGGAAGACTACATCACGGGCCGCTTCGGCTGACCGGATGACGGAGAGCAACAATGTCGGATAAACATCTGTCGAGCCAGTTCGACGCCGATCTCAACGCGGTGTCGTCGAAGGTGCTCGAAATGGGCGGCCTCGTCGAGGCGCAGATCACCGAGGCGATGCATGCGCTCAACGAATTCGACCGCGCGGCGGCCGAGCGCGTGATCGAAGCGGAAGAGCGCCTCAATCACATGGAAGTCGAGATCGACGAGGAGTGCGGCAACATCATCGCGCGCCGCCAGCCGGCCGCGCGCGACCTGCGCCTGCTGATGTCGATCTCGAAGACGATCACGAACCTCGAGCGCGCGGGCGACGAGGCCGAGAAGATCGCGAAGCGCGTGCGTCGTCTCGTCGACGAGCCCGCCGCACGCGCCGTGAACATCGCCGAGATCAAGGTGTCGGGCGAGATGGCCGTGACGATCCTGCGCCGCGCGCTCGACGCGTTCGCGCGTCTCGACACGGTTTCCGCCGCGCAGATCGTCAAGGACGACAAGGAGATCGACCAGGAATTCCGCGCGTTCGTGCGCAAGCTCGTGTCGTACATGCAGGAAGATCCGCGGACGATCTCGGTCGGCCTCGATTATCTGTTCATTGCGAAGGCGATCGAGCGGATCGGCGACCATGCGAAGAACATCGCCGAATTCATCATCTACATCGTGAAGGGCACCGACGTGCGGCACCAGCCGCGCGACACGCTCGATCGCGAAGCCAATAGTTAACTCTGACGTCAAGGACGGACCGAGGTGCCGATGCCCAGCAACATTCTCGTCATCGAAGATGAGCCCGCGATTTCCGAATTGATTTCGGTGAACCTCCAGCATGCGGGACATTGCCCGATTCGCGCATACAACGCCGAACAGGCGCAGAGCCTGATCAGCGACGTGCTGCCCGATCTGGTGCTGCTCGACTGGATGCTGCCTGGCAAGTCCGGCATCGCGTTCGCGCGCGATCTGCGCAACAACGAGCGCACGAAGCACATCCCGATCATCATGCTGACCGCGCGCGGCGACGAGCAGGACAAGGTGCTCGGCCTCGAGATCGGCGCGGATGACTACGTGACGAAGCCGTTCTCGCCGAAGGAGCTGATGGCGCGGATCAAGGCGGTGCTGCGCCGTCGCGCGCCGCAGCTCACCGAGGACGTCGTGTCGATCAACGGGCTGCGACTCGACCCGGCGACGCATCGCGTCGCGGCGCACGCGGAAGGCAGCGAGATCAAGCTCGATCTCGGCCCGACGGAGTTCCGTCTGCTGCATTTCTTCATGACTCATCCGGAGCGCGTCCACAGCCGCACGCAGCTGCTCGACCAGGTGTGGGGCGACCACGTGTTCGTCGAGGAGCGCACGGTCGACGTGCACATCAAGCGGCTGCGCGCCGCGCTCAAGCCCGCCGGCTGCGATGCTATGATCGAAACCGTTCGCGGCAGCGGCTATCGCCTCGCGAAGCACGCGTGACGGCCCGCGGCGCGTGGGGTGCGCGCCGCGCCGGGCTCATCGTTTTCATCTTTCGTCGGGCGCCGAATCATGAATATCATCTGGGCGCGCTTTATGGTGTCGCTCGTCTTGCTCGCGTTCGTCAGCGTGGCGATCGGCGTGTTCGCAGGCCCGGTGCCGGGTTTCGCGTTCGCGCTCGTGATGCTCGTCGCGCAGGGCTTCTTCAGCACGTTCCACACGCAGCGCCTCTGGCGCCTGCTCGACGCGCCGGTATACGGCGAGGTGCCGAGCGCGCCGGGCATCTGGGGCGAGATCTACTACC
The DNA here is from genome assembly GCF_001522845.1 of Burkholderia sp. BDU5. NCBI lineage: Bacteria > Pseudomonadati > Pseudomonadota > Betaproteobacteria > Burkholderiales > Burkholderiaceae > Burkholderia > Burkholderia sp. BDU5. Next base: position 138,473 of record NZ_LOWC01000157.1, read on the forward strand.
GGCTGCACAAGCTCGCCAAGCAGTGGCACGCGCAGGTGCGCCAGGTCGAGCAGCAGCATTCGCGCTTCATCCAGGCGATCCAGGCGTCGCCGAACGGCGTCGCGATGCTCGACGACCGCGATCAGATCGAGTGGTGCAATGCGATCGCCGAAGTGCATTTCGGGCTCGACGCGAAGCGCGACCTGCGCCAGCACGTCACGCATCTCGTCCGTCATCCGGACTTCGTCCGCTACCTGAACGGCCAGCACTACGACGAGACGCTCGTGATGCGCGGCATGGGCGGCAACCGGCAGAACGTGCTCGCCGTACAGGTGTTTCCGTACGGCGAGAACCGCAAGCTGCTGCTCACGCAGGACATCACCGAGCTCGAGCGCACCGACGCGATGCGGCGCGACTTCGTCGCCAACGTGTCGCACGAACTGAAGACGCCGCTCACCGTGCTGTCGGGCTTTCTCGAGACGATGCGCGAGCTGCCGCTGTCTGACGACGAGCGCGCGCGCTATCTCGAGCTGATGGAGCAGCAGGCGTTGCGGATGCGTTCGATCGTCACCGATCTGCTCGTGCTCGCGAAGCTCGAAGGCGAGGGCAAGCCGCCCGCCGATCGCGCGGTCGACATGCGCACGGTGCTCGACCATCTGAAGGACGATGCGCAAACGCTGTCGAACGGGTATCACGAGATCTCGTTCAAGGTCGACGAGACGCTCGCGGTGACGGGCGCGCAGACCGAGATCTTCAGCGCGCTCGGCAATCTCGTGACGAATGCGATCCGCTATACGCCGGAGGGCGGGAAGATCCGCGTCGAATGGCGCCGCGACGGCGCACAGGCGGTGTTCTCGGTGATGGACAGCGGGCTCGGGATTCCGGCCGCCGATCTGCCGCGGCTCACCGAGCGCTTCTACCGCGTCGACCGCAGCCGCTCGCGCGACACGGGGGGCACGGGGCTCGGGCTCGCGATCGTCAAGCACGTGCTGCAACGGCACGATGCGCAACTGACGGTCCAGAGCGAGGAAGGCCGTGGCAGTACGTTCACGGCGCGCTTTCCTGCGCACCGCACGATCAGCCGGCGGCACGCGGCGTGATGTACGGCGTGGCGCGGTGCGCTCGATGAGTGCGCACCGCCCGAGGCCGTCGCTTCGTTTCTTCCCGGTTTAGCCGAGAACAGGGCGGCAGCAAGCCGGCGTCGCGAATCGAAGGACGGCGCGCGACGGCCGCGCGCCGCCGCTCGAGCGACGCGCGCTGTCGCCAGTCACGTGCAGAATTTCGCGAGGAGCCCGAGCTGCGCATTGCGCGGCGCCTTGCCCGCACGGCGGCGGCGATAATGGCCGTCGCGCTGCATGAGCCACGCGGACTGATTGTCGCCGAGGAACACCGACAGCCCTTCGGCGATCACGCGGCGCTTCAGCTTGCGGTCGCGGATCGGGAACGCGACTTCGACGCGGCGGAACAGATTGCGGTCCATCCAGTCGGCGCTCGACAGATAGACGAGCTCTTCTCCGCCGGCATGGAAGTAGTAGATCCGGTGATGCTCGAGAAATCGCCCGATGATCGAGCGCACCGTGATGTTGTCCGACAGTCCCGGCACGCCGGGCTGCAGCGCGCACACGCCGCGCACGATCAGATCGACCTTCACGCCCGCCTGCGACGCTTCGTAGAGCTCCGCGATCACGGTCGGCTCGAGGAGCGCGTTCATCTTCGCGACGATCCGCGCCCGCTTGCCGGCGCGCGCGTTCTCGGTTTCCGCGCGGATGTGCTCGATGAGCCGCGGATGCAGCGTGAACGGCGACTGCCATATCTCGTGCAGCTTCAGCTCGCCGCCGATCCCCGTCAACTGCTGGAACACGTGGTGCACATCTTCGCAGAGCGTCGGCTCGGCCGTCATCAGGCCGAAGTCGGTGTAGAGGCGCGCGGTGCGCGGATGATAGTTGCCGGTGCCGAGATGCACGTAGCGGCGCAGCATCGACTTGCCGTTGTGCGTCACGCGCCGCACGATCAGCATCATCTTCGCATGGCACTTGTGCCCGACGACGCCGTACACGACGTGCGCGCCGACCGCCTCGAGCTGCGACGCCCAGTTGATGTTCGTTTCTTCGTCGAAGCGCGCGAGCAGCTCGACGACGACTGTCACTTCCTTGCCGTTGCGCGCGGCTTCCATCAGCGCGTCCATCAGCGGCGAATCGGTGCCCGTCCGATAGATCGTCTGCTTGATCGCGACGACGCTCGGATCCTGCGCGGCCTGCAGCAGCAGCTCGAGCACGGGCTGGAAGCTCTCATACGGGTGATGCAGCAGGATGTCGCCGTGGTCGATCGTGTCGAACATCGACGGCGCGTTCGCGACCGCGGACGGAATCGACGGCGCGAACGGCGTGAACTTCAGCTCCGGCAGGTCGACGAGGTCCGGCAGTTGCATCAGCCGCACGAGATTGACGGGGCCGTCGACGCGATAGCAGTCCTTCTCGGTCAGGCCGCTTTCGTCGAGCAGGCGCCGCACGAGATGCGGCGGCGTGTCCGCCGACACCTCGAGGCGCACCGCGTTGCCGAGATGGCGCGCGGGCAGCTCGCCCTGCAGCGCGACGCGCAGATTCGTGATTTCGTCTTCGTCGACGAAGAGCTCGCTGTTGCGCGTGATCCGAAACTGATTGCAGCTCTTGACGAGGAGCTTCGGAAACAGCTCCCCGACGAAGCGCTGCATCAGCGAGCTCAGCAGCACGAAGCCGTTATGGAAGCCCGACAGCTCCTGCGGCATCCGCACGAGGCGCGGCAGCGCGCGCGGCGCCTGCACGATGCCCATCACCGCCTGGCGGCCGAACGCGTCGCGACCTTCGAGCTCGACCACGAAGTTCAGGCTCTTGTTGAGCACGCGCGGGAACGGGTGAGCGGGGTCGAGGCCGATCGGCGTGAGGACGGGCAGCAATTCGTCGACGAAGTAGCGGCGCGCCCATTCGATCTGCGCGTCGCTCCACGTCTCGGTGCCGTGAAAATAGATGCCTTCCTGTTCGAGCGCGGGCAGGATCGTTTCGTGCAGCATCGCGTACTGCCGGTGCACGAGCCGCTGCGCACGCTCGACGACGAGGTCGTACACATGCTGCAGCGACATGCCGTCCGGCGCGAGCGCCCCCGGGTTGTCCCGCATCTGCTCCTGGAGCCCGGCCATCCGGACTTCGAAGAATTCATCGAGATTGCTGCTCGTGATGCAGATGAAGCGCAGGCGTTCGAGGAGCGGGACGTGCGGATCGGCGGCTTGGGCGAGCACGCGCTCGTTGAAGCCCAGGATGCCGAGTTCACGATTCAGAAGCGGATAGCGGAGGGACATCGGCAGAGAATACGGAAAGTCAGGCGCAGACTCGAAAGGTCGCTCGGAAATTCTCACGGTGCGATGACGTAGTGATGACGGTTTGATGTTGGTCGCCAAATCATACGCTCGAAAATCGGGGATTTCATAAAAGTGCCCTCTAGATACAATGAAGGTATGCGACACCCGGCCGCCGCCGACACCGGAAGCCGCGCAGCGCTTAAAATGGCGCCTTTGATCTTTTCGGTGCGCGCGGCCTCGCCTGCGCGGCCAGGCGAGAACGGAGCCCCCTCGATGGTTACATCCCCGCATTTACTGGCTGCCGTCGATCTCGGCTCGAACAGCTTCCGGCTCATCGTCGGGCGCGTCGAGGAGACGCCCGCCGGCAGCCAGATCTATCCCGTCGACGCGCTGCGCGAGCCCGTACGGCTCGCCGCCGGCCTGTCTCGCGACAAGATGCTCGACCGCGCGTCGCAGGAGCGCGGCTGGGAAGCGCTCAAGCGCTTCGGCGAGCGGCTGCGCGATTTTCATCCCGATCACGTGCGCGCGGTGGCGACCAACACGCTGCGGGTCGCGAAGAATGCCGGCGAGTTTCTCGCCGAGGCCGAGGCGTCGCTCGGCTTCCCGATCGAAGTGATCGCGGGCCGCGAGGAGGCGCGCCTCATTTACGCGGGCGCCGCGCATTCGGTGCCGGCGAGCGCCGGCAAGCGGCTCGTCGTCGACATCGGCGGCGGCTCGACCGAGTTCATCATCGGCCAGCATTACACGCCGCTCGTGATGGAAAGCCTCTACATCGGCTGCGTGAGCCACAGCCGCGCGTTCTTCCCCGCCGGCAACGTCGACGAATACACGATGCGGCAGGCCGAGCTCGCGGCGAAGCGCGAGATCCAGATCATCTCCGGCGACTACAAGAAGGCGGGGTGGGATCAGGCGATCGGCTCGTCCGGCACCGCGCGCGCGCTCGCGGAGCTCGTCGAGGCGAACGGATTCAATGACGCGGGCGTGTCGCACGGCATCTCGCGCGGCGGCCTCGAGCGCCTGAAGCGCGCGATCATCAAGGCCGAGAACGTGAACCGCCTGAAGCTCGTCGCACTGAAATCCGACCGCGTGCCGGTGCTGGCGGGCGGACTGTCGATCATGCTCGCGGTGTTCGAGGAGCTCGGCATCGACTACGTCGACACGACGGACGGCGCGCTGCGCCTCGGCGTGCTGTACGACCTGCTCGGCCGGACCCAGCACGAGGACATGCGCGCGGTGACGGTCGATGGCTTCATGCGACGCTACGGCGTCGATCGCGCACAGGCGGCGCGCATCGGCGCGCTCGCCGCGCGCTTCTACGATCAGCTCGGCGAGCCAGAAGGCGAGGATCGCGAGGAAAGCCGCACCTTCCTCGGCTGGGCGGCCGCGCTGCACGAGATCGGGCTGTCGATTTCGCACAGCGCCTACCACAAGCATTCGGCGTACATTGCGAGCAACGCCGACATGCCGGGCTTCTCGCGCACCGACCAGGCGCGCCTCGCGGCGCTCGTGCTCGGTCACGTGGGCAAGCTCGGCAAGCTGTCGCAGTCGCGCGACGTCGAATGGCCGCTCTTGTTCTGCCTGCGCCTCGCCGCGCTGCTGTGCCGGCGCCGCAACGACGCCGGCCTGCCCGAGATCAACGTCGCGCAGATGAAAAAAGGCGGCTACGAAGTGCACCTGCCGAGCGCGTGGGTTCAGCAGAATCCGCTCACCGACTACAGCCTCAGCCAGGAGGCGGCCGAGTGGGAGAAGGTCGGGATTCCGTATCGCGTCGTCTATACGGGGGCGTGATTCGGTTGCGGCGTCGCGGCACGTTTTGTGGTTGCGTTTGTTGCCGCGTTTGTGCCGCGAGCGCGGGTACGCGGGTTTTCCTTTGCCGTCGCGCGATCGGCGCGCCGAACCGTTGCCGCATATGCGCGTGTCGAGCTTCGGCTCGCGCATGCCGCCGTGCGCATCGTGCGCAAGCCTGGGCGGGATGGGGCGGGCCGTCGACGCGGTGCTGGCCACGCGGCGCAAGCGGCCGCACATTTCGAGATGCTTACGGCGATGTGCAGACGATCGCCGTCAGAAACGGAAACGCATTCTTGACGACCGCCTGGCTGCCCGCCTCGCGCACCTTCGCTTCCACTGCGCTCTTCGATCCCCGCACGACGACGCCGTACGCCCAGTCGCCGATCGGCTCGCCGTCGCCGTGCGTGAAGATCGGATCGTTCGCCTGATAGCCGAGTACGACGTAGACCGGAAAGCCGTACGCGGTCAGCGAGCGGTTCGTGCGGAACGCGTTCATCGAGTTCGCTTCGACGTGCATCGGCTGCGAGCGGATCGCGCCGCTCGCGACGAGCGGCGCGACGAACGCGTGGCCTGTCGACGAGCAGTCGAGCGCGGCGTCGAGCACTTGTGCATCGGCGAGCGCGGGCGATGCGCTTGCGAGCGTCGCGATCGGGATCAGGAGTCGGATGATGAGGCGGAGTGAATCGTTCATGCGATGGTGAATGCCGGACGGGCGGCAGGTTGTCGGCGGCCCAAGGTGGGCCGATTGATCGGAATCGGGCGGGAAAGGTGTGCGGCGTCGTGTGCGGCATCGAGGTCGCGGTCCTTTCGATCGGCTTTCTTCTCTCGAGCCTGACGGATCGGCGCGGGTTGCCGGTGCGGACTCGTCGGCGCAGTTCGCCTGATGATAGCGAAAACGTTCGGCACGCGCAGGCGGATTGGCTTGGGGGGGTGAGACGGGCGCGTCTGCGAGCAGCTTGGTTGGAGGCGTGCGGATTTGCAGCGAGGGGGACGCGATGCGCGAGTGGGCGACGTGCGCGTAGGCGACGTGCGCGTAGGCGACGTGCACATGAGCGATGTGCGCTTGGGGACATGCGCGTTCTCAGCGATCGACTCTAGCGTGGCATGCGATCTATGATGGGCGATGCACAACACCCGAGCGATCGGTCCCGCCGTCTTGGGCACGCCGCACGCGACCGCATCCATCGAACCGCGCCGGAAAGCGCGCCGTGTGCGACCATTCGTACGACAAGAGTGAACATGTGATGCATCGTGCCGACGCCGTTCCATCCGACGCCCCGTGCCGCGGCACGCACGCGCGGCGCCGCTACCGCCTCGGCTGGGCGTGGTGCGCCGCGGTGACGCTCGTCGATGTTGCGTGGCTGCGCGCGGGCGGCTACGCGCTGCAATGGTCGGGTGTCGCTGCCGCCGCGCGGGCGATCGCCGTGTGCGCGGCGTTCTCGATCGTGTTGAACGGCGTCGCGCGCGTGCCGCGCTACGCGAAGGCCGCGACACGCTTCCGCTATCGCGAGGCCAGCCGCACGCTTGCGTGGCTGGCGCTCCTGGCCGCGTTCGTCGCGGCGGCGGGCATCCTGTCCTATCTCTGCGTGACATTGAGGCCGCCGCTCGTCGACGACGTGCTGATTCGCCTCGACGCACGTTTCGGCTTCGACTGGCCGGCCGTCTACGACCGGGTCCTCTCGCATCCGGCGCTGGAGCGCGCGTTCGCGTTCGCGTACGACAGCGCGAAGTGGCAATTGATCGGAATCCCGATTTGGCTGGGCCTGACGGGGCGCGACGAAGCACTGTCGGAGTTCGTCGTGCTCTTCATGATGACGAGCGTGCTGGTGCTCCTGATTTCCGCGCCGTTTCCGGCGGCGAGCGCGTTCCTGCATTTCCGGGTGTCCGATCTGGCCGCATTGTCGAGCGTGAGCGATTTCGTGCGGCTGCGGGACGGGACGCTGCACGCCTTCGACCCCGCGGCGCTGCAGGGCACAGTGTCGCTGCCGTCGTTCCACACGGTGCTCGGCGTGCTGTTCGCGTATGCACTGCGGCGCGTGAGCGTCGTCGCGCCGCTCGCGCTGCTGTTCAACGGCTGGATGATCGCGTCGACGCCGACGCAGGGCGGGCATTATCTGATCGACGTGCTGTCGGGACTGCTCGTCGCATTCGCCGCGATCGTCGCGCACCGATATGCGAGCGGCGAGAACCTCGGCGTCGACCGCGCGGCGTCTGTTGTGCGCGGGCGGCTTGCGGTCGCCGAGCCGCCGGCCGGCAGCGACATGGCATTCGCACGACGCGACGCGCACGCATCCAGATCGAACGGCGACGCCTGATCTGCACGCGGGCCGCGCGACACCATTGCTTTTGCCGGATTCGCTTGCTATCACGGATGACAGCGGATGCTCGCATCGAGTGGCGTTCGCTCGCCGTCGACGAAGAACGATAAGGAGGATGTGCATATGGCCAGCCCGACCGCCCACAAGATCATGATTGTCCGGCACGCGGAGAAATCGACCGGCGACGATGCGCCGTACGGCGTGAACGCGAAAGGCGAGCAGGACGTCGAAGCGCTCACCGTGTTCGGCTGGCAACGCGCGGGTGCGCTCGCGGTGTTGTTCGCGCCGAGCCGCGGTTCGCTGCAGAGCGCCGGGCTCGCGACGCCCGATTGCCTGTTCGCGGCGGCGGTCGCGAAGCATGCGAAGAGCGAGCGGCCGATCGACACGATCACGCCGCTCGCGCACAAGCTCGGGCTCGCGATCTGCGACACTTACACGAAAGGACAGGAAAAGGCGCTGGCGGAGGCGGCCGTCGCGAGCAAGGGGAGCGTGCTGATCGCGTGGCAGCACGAGGATATTCCGACGATCGCCGATGCGATTCCGCTCGGCAAGGACACGGTGCCGCAGAAATGGCCGGACGATCGCTTCGATCTCGTCTGGGTGTTCGATCTCGATGCCGCGAGCGGGAAGTATCGGTTTAGTCAGGTGCCGCAGCTTTTATTGAAGGGCGATCGGAATAGCGTGATCGAATGATCGACGGCGTGGGCCTGGCGTGTCGTTTCGTTTTCGATTAAACGAATTGCGGCGTCGCGCTTCGTCTTGCGCGGACGCGGACCATAACCGGATCGTGAAACCAGAAGATCGGGTGCAGTAATGGCAGATGCAATCTGGGATCAACTCGAAGCCTTCGCTCGTGAAGAGCTTGGGCGGCCGATCTTCGGAGGTTCGCTGAAATTGACGCCGGACAGCCGACTTGAAGAGGACCTTCGCCTGACTGGTCTTGATGCCGTTGAGTTCATTGATAAATGGGCTGAGACATTCGGCGTTGCAGCTCAAGGCTTTCCATACAACCGGTACTTCGGCCCCGAGAGTCTCGACGTGATCAAGTCGGTCCTTGGGCTATTTTCCAAGAAGTACCGAGACCCTGAGCTTGTCCCGTTGACGCTTGGGCTGCTCCAGGATGCTCGCTGAGGCAATGCGGCAGGGGCGGTGGGATACGGCTGAGATTGAAACGGCAGAGCGAGTAAGCGTGGTTGAGAAGTGCCCAAACTCTTTGCGGATCGCAAACGGGGGCATCGATGGAGCAGCCCGGTCGCAGGCGTCTGGAAGTCCTTCGTATCGCGATTCCGAGGGCGTTGAGGTCGCTCATTCGATGCCTGGCGCGTATTGCGGACCCGCTTTCAAAGTGGGCGGCAATCATCGCCGTATTCGCTGGCGGTGGATGGGCCTTCTATAAGTTTGCCATCGCTGGTGCGACAGACTGGGCGATCAACCTGTCGGTATCAGCGCAAGTTTTTCCTTACCACGACAATCTTGGGTTGCTCGTGATTCACGTCTGTTCGAAGAATCCTCTCGACAACGAGGTGAGCCTAGATCCCAAGAGGGACGCCTATAAGGTGGCGATACAGCAGATTCCTGAAGGGAAGCCCGTGGGGACTGTCGTCGATCCACAGGATTCCCCGGTGTCCGGGCTGTTCTCTCGGACGATAAACATGATGCCTCCCGATGGGTACACATTTCTGCCCAAGGTTGAGTTCGACGATGCGACGGGAGTTGTCGTCCCGTTGGGCAGCAGACTATGGATTACGGCGGAGCTGGACTATGAGGGGGACTACGTGGTGGCAAACGAAGTCATAATCGTTCCCGGCGGAACTGCTGGCGATAGCGGGCATCCTGTAACGTCGCGCGCGATTTGACACTGTTTCGCGACCGTTTTAGCACTCCCACCAGCACCGCCCTTCGCGCTGGAATTGGCACAAAAGGAACGCAAAGAGATTGCCTCAGTATTCATCAGAACAATTCGCCCTGCTGGGGCATCTCTGGCATCGGATATGGCACTCCACGCTTTCGCATGAGACGACGTTGCGCATTGGCCCGGACGGCGCGCCGTAGACGATCCGCCTCAGATTCCGGCATCAGGGTCGTGCTCGCATCGGGTACGTCGATGTGCTCCAGGCAGTAGTCGTAGCTGTCGAAGTACGATTTGCGACCGGCAGAAACATGCAGCCAACCGCGATACTGGGCATGCTCGCGGCATAGCGGCACATCGCACGTGTATGGTGCGGCTAAGGCGCGAACCGGGAACTCGATGCCGTCGCGGCCGCGTTCATAGCCACCGATTGGCCAACCAAGCTTGAAGTCACAGAGCAACGTCGCAGGTTGGTTACAGTAAAAACACATGGGTTTCATGGTCGGTTTCGCGCATGTTTTGGCACGTGAAGCAACCGCCCTCTGGATATCACTGGAAGAGTGGAAATTCTGGTCTGTCACCCAGACGCGGTATCATCCGCAAACAAACAAGTCCACGAGGGGAACAATGGATCGCCAAGATTTCTACGAAACACTTGCCATGGCCGGGAACGACAAAGCTGCCATCTTCAGAGCACTCCGCTCCATGCCCATCGATGCCGTAGCCGACGTCTTGAACTACGTGCCTGCAGAATACGTCAACGTGCGCGCTGCCATCCCCGCGATGGCACCAGAGGGTGTGCAGATTTCGTGGACTGGCTCGGCCGGATACCCTTTACTCATGCAGAGTTGCGCATTCGTGCGCGCGCTCGAGAATGGATATAGGCGCTTCAACGGTCGCGGACTCGACGATGCGGAGATTCTCGACTTCGGGTGTGGATGGGGCCGCCTGATTCGGCTCATGTACAAGTTCACTGCTCCGGATAATATTTATGGTTGCGATCCGTGGGATCGGTCGATCGAACTCTGCAAACAGAGCAATGTCCAGGCCCATCTGGCCGTCTCGGACTACTTGCCCTTTTCGCTGCCGTTCCCCGAGGCGAAGTTCGACCTGATCTACTCCTTCTCCGTCTTCACACACCTCTCCGAGCGGGCCGCCACTGCCGCGATCACTGCATGCCGCAAGTCCATCAAGGAGAACGGCATGATGGTGATTACCGTGCGACCGCTGTCCTACTGGGACCACCACGAAGAGGCGCAAAACAAGGTCGATCGCGAGCAAATGAAACGAGATCACGCCACGCGAGGCTTTGCCTATACCCCTCACGATCGGCAAGCCATCGACGGCGACATCACATATGGCGATACGTCGATCTCACTCGATTACATCCGCGCCAACTGGCAAGATTGGGACATCGTTGGAACTGATTGCTTTCTGCAGGACCCGTTCCAAACGCTCGTATTCCTCCGGCCGCGTTAATGGTCGGGACGCGGCGGCGGCATGTAATTCGCGCCGTCGGCCGTCGTCCACCCCACGCCGACAGGCGAGTCCGGCGGCAAGACATTTGCCGTCGTACCTTCCGGTGGTTGCCACGATTCGGTATTGCCATCCCATACGACGACATTCGTCACCACTCCGTTTTCGACAATTGCGTAGCCTGTGGTTGTCATGCGTATTCCTCTACAAGAACTAAGCCGTTTGACCCTGCAGCGCCTCCAATAGCGGTGGCGCCGGCACCAACGGCTCCACCACCACCGCCTGCCCCAGGTGAGGACGGTGCTGAGCCACCTTTGCCACCGGCGCCGAATGGCGAATCGCCGCCCTGACCACCGAGCACATAGGCGAGAGAGGATGCTAATCCAGCCCCTCCCAATGAACAACCACGCCAAACAATGGTGTTTCCGGATGGAGTGCCGCCGCCATTGTTTGCCTGACCGGTGTTGATGTACGGAGGCGCGCCAGCACCTCCTGCCGAGCCTCCCAGACCTCCGACTACACTGACTAATGAGCCAATGCTCGTCGTGCCGCCCTGACTGCCGAAGTTGAATCCGGCCGCGCCACCGGCACCGCCAGCGCCGATCGTGATCGTTTGACTCGAAAGCCCGGAAGGTACGATAAATTCCTTGTACTCCCCACCATTACCGCCGCATGCAGCAGCAGATTGAGATGCGTTGGTCGCACCGCATCCGCCGCCGCCGCCACCGCCGCCCACCAACCGAAAGCGCGCTTTCGATGCCGTTACGATACGTCCGGCGAGGATGTATGTCCCCGGCATGTACGTGCCACTAGCGGAAAACACCTGCGCCCCGAGATAAAGGCCAAGCGCCTGGTCGGAACGCAGGGCATGCTGCGCTTGAGTTGCACGTGCAATGCTGAAAAGTTGTGTCGAGTCGCCGTTGAGCTTGGCAAACAGCAACCGGAGTGCCGCCAACACTTGGGTATTGTTGTTCGGATCAAGCACCAACCCAATAGCTTCCGGAATGGCAGCAAGTTCCTCCTGCACGGCTTGCATGAAGGGCCGCGTAACAACCGTTCCCTTGATCCCTTGCGACGGATCGCCCGCTTGCCAGTTGCCATCCGGCGTGTTGATTCGCTGCATGATTACTCTTCCTGGTAGATGAAGTAGACGAACGTGTCGGCTGGCTTCAGGTCTTGGAACACGGATTCGAGGATCGGGTCTGCGAATGTCAGGAGCGGCTCGCCAACCGCGCTCTCGTCGACGCGGAAGTAGATTTCGAGCGAAGGCGAGCCGTGTACGATCACGCCCCATTCGTAGATGATGTCCTCGATCCATAGCGCGTCACCCACCGAGTTTTCATCGACGCGAAACGGGTCCGGCTCGATGATCTCGATGCGATAACCGAGCGCGGCCGCGAGGCGCGTGAAATACGGAATCGACATGCCGCCGGTCTCATTGACCTTCGCGACGACGATCGACACGCGTTGCTGCAGCGTCGTGTCCACGGCCGGCGTGATGCCACACACACGCTCCCAATCCGGCAATAGCTGCTGTGCGAAGAACGGCGTGATGCCGTTCACGATCGTTTCGGCGTCGGCGAATGCGCGATCGAGCGCCTTCCCCTCGGCAGCCAGCTCGACTGCGAGATGCGACTCACGCGGATCGTATGAGACGGGAGGGAGCAGCCGCCCGAGCAACTCGGCGTGTTCGTTCATACCATCGGCCTCAACGTCACCTTGCCGAGCCGGCACCACTCGATCACCTGCGCATTGACCACCGGAACGACGTTGGCCGCCGGGCTATCCAGTACGTAGTCGTCGACGCCGAGCGTGTCGTTGATGACACCGCCGATGCGGTTGCGAATGACCGTGTCACCGGGCGATACGATCGCGTTATAGGCTTCGAGACCGGATTCCACGGCGGCCTGGGCCGCATCGAGCGTGATGCCGTTCAGCTTGACGGCCGCCGTGACGTCGTATGGCTTGATCGACGGCACGACGACGCGCGTATCCTTGGCTCGCACCGGCCGCTGATCGTCGATGTGCGCTTGGGCCGACTTCAACACATCGTTAGAAGGCAGGCCATCCTCGGTCACGATCACCACGTCGACCGTGCCGAGTCCGCGTCGCAGCGGATAAACGAACGCCGCCGTCACGCCCGGCACCTCCATCGCCCATTGCCAGTAGTCGTATTTGTTGCCGCCGGCTGGCGGACGACGGATGCGTTGCAACAGGCGTGCGAGCAGGCTGTCGAGCGTTTCGATCGGCGTGCCGCCGCGCAGGCTCACGATCGTCAGCGTCGCGTCGATGTCGACCGGCGGCACGGTGAGCGTGAGCGCGTCACCATCCTGGCGATTCCCGACGATGCCGGCGTCGACGGCCGAGACGGCGACAACGAGATTGCCCGTCGCGTCGAACGTGCCGCCGCTCGTCGTCACATAGGCCGTGCCGTCCTGGTACTTCGCGCTCATACCGCTGGCGACCTGGATGCCGGGCTTGCCCGTCGCGCGCGCGGTGCCGCTCGCGACGACGGCCGGCTTGCGCTCGATGCCGCGCAGGCGCGCGTGAAGAATGAGTTTGTCTTCGTCGGCCGTGTCCGGAAAAATCTGCTTGGCGGTCCAGACCTGGTGCGCGTACAGCCCTTCGATCGCGCTGGCCGTGCCGCTCGCGCGCACGAAGTGATCCGAATCCGGCCCGACGTCGGCTTCCGGGCGCTGATTCTTGATCTCGCGAAGAATGTTTTCGCGAATCTGGTCGAGAGTCAGAACGGTTGCCGGCATTACGACACCTTGACCGAATGTTGGAAGTGGCGAACGTCGCCCGTGGCGTCGACCACTTCGATGAGCAGAATGAGCCAGCCTTTTTCGGCGGACGCGGACGACACCGACACCTTGCGCGCGCGGCCGTCCTTGACCAACGGGGCGAGCGCTTGCTCGGCGTATTGAACGGCGAGACGGCGCACGCGGGGCGTATCTTTCTCGCGCGCCAGCGTATGCAGCAGCGACCCGACGTCGAGCGCGGCCCACCAGGAGCCGAGCGGTGTGGCAAGGCGGATATACACGGCATTCGCAAGCGTCGTCGTTTGCGTGCCGGTATATCCGCCAGTTTGCGGGTTCAGAAGTGCGTCCATGCCGCGATTGTGATCGCGCGCGCGTGGACAATTCAGATGATGGAGGTCAGTGAGTGCCGCTGATGTCAGGCGACAGGGGTGCCCGTGACGCTGCCCGTTTCCGGATGCTTGTGGCCGTTGAAGCTCTTGCCGCTGATCACGGCATCCTTGTCGACGTTCAGGCTGTCGATGCGCGCGCCGTCGCCACCCGACATCGACATGCCGCCCTTGCCGGTGATCTGCTCGGCCACGTTGAGCGCGTGATCCATATTGACGGTCGGCGTCTTGAAGTTGACCGATTCTTCGGCTTCGATGTTCAGCGTCTTCGTCTTGATGTCGATGACGCGGCCGCGAGCGAGGACGATGGAATCACCTTCGTCCGTGTACAGCGCCACCTCGCCAGCCTTCAACGCCTTCAACCGATACTGACCATGCTCGGTCGCGATGACGATTCCATGACTCGTCTTGCCGCCGACCGGCACCACGACCATCATCGTGCCGGCCGGCGGCGAACTGGTGTAGCCGTAGTGTTGGAATAGTTCGAGGTCGACCATGTTCTCGCCAGCGAGACCTTCGCCGCGAACGGTCGCGGTCGGGCCGTTTGTCTGCACGCCACCGATCATTCCTCGGAAGGCTTGCCGAATGCCGGAAACCGCACGCTGGATGCGCTTGTCGATGTCCTTGATCATTTCATGATGCTCGCGTCGATGGTGGCGTCCGTGACTTCGATCGATGGTCCGCCGCGTTTCTTCTTCCGATGCTTGCGGCCCGAATGCGGATGCGCGTCGAGAATCCACACGCCATCTTCCTTCAGGGTCAGCGTCGTGTGCGTGCCGCCTGGACGGCCACCCGTGAATCGACGCGCCATCAGGAAGTAGATGGCGTCGATCCCGTATTCCTCCCATACGACGTGCACCCGTTGGCCCGGCTTCCACAGCACGCCGTCCGAGGTTCGGTGTCCCTTGACGCTCGCGCGCAGCGTGTGCGCGGCGAGTGCCGAGTCGGAAATGATCTTGCGCGCACGCGCTTCGGCCGCTGCCAGATTGGGCGCGTCGTGGTCGACGACTATCTTGGGGCGGTACACCGGCACATCCTTGTCTTTCACGGTCGCCTTGATGGCGTGCTTGCCGGCCTTCGATCCGGTGCCGTGCGCCTGGCCGAGCACCGTCACTTCCGAGTGTCGCTCGGCGATCGACAAATCCTCGTCGAACCACTCGACGTTGTTGCCCTTACCATCCTCGCGCAGGATCAGGCTCGCGACGGGCGGGGCATTGTAGTCCGGCCCGCCGACCACGAGCGTGCCGTCCGGATCGAACCACGGCCACAAACCTTCACCCTCGGCCGCGTGAACGAGCGCGTCCCATGCCGTGTCACCCGGGTCGACGCTGATCTTGTCCCACGTCGACTGCGCGCGCGCCGTGTCGATACGAATCTTCCTGATCCCGAGCGGTTTAACGATGTTCGCGACCACCTCCGCTAACGTGACCTGTTTAGCCGTGAAAATCGGTGCCGAGCAGTCGCGCAGGATCGCGGCATAGTCCCGGCCGCTGATCGACAGCGTCTTCTCGGTCTTGCTGGTGCGGCGACGCACCTGGTCGACGTAGCCGACGAGCACGGTATCGTCGCCGACCTTGACCTCGACGTGCGCGCCCGACTTGACGGCGTCCGGCATCTTGCCGGACGGGCGCGTGAGGCGCACGTCCCACGCGTCGGCCGGCGTAAGCAGATCGGAATCGATCGAATACGACGACCAGGCACTATGCGCCTTGCCACCGATCAGCAGCGTCACATCGTTATTGGGCGAAGCCACGGACAATGTCTCCTCGCTGAATGAAGTTCGGATTGCGGATCTGTGAATTCAGGCGAAGAAGCTCCGTCGAGCGCAAATAGTCTCCGTACCAGAGATGCGCCAGCAACGTGAGGTTTGACGGCGCATCAACCGTGCGCGAAATGATCGGCGGCAGGACGTCGATCACCTTGATCGCCAGCTCCTGCACCGACAGTGCCGTCTCTTTTAACGGCTCGATAACGGGCCGAGCCTGTTCGACCGGCACGGCCGCGCGTACGGCGTCGATCGCGGCCTGGATCAATTCACGCGTATCGTTCGCGATCTGCTCGACCTGATCCGGCGTCAGCGTCGGTGTGTCGGCCTCATTCGCCAGGACGGCGGATGCGACGCTGGCCGTCACCGTGGCGACGACAACCGCCGTGACGGCCGTGACGAGCTGGATGTCCGATGCGTCAGCGGCAACGGTGCTAGGACGTGCCGGCGCATACGGCGTGGCGGGGTCGGTCGAGCTGCTGGGTGCGGCCGTCGTGGCCTGCGTGCCAGGAATGACGAGCGGCTGGCCAGCGGCCGACGCGGCAGGCAGCTTCACGACCGTCTTCATCTGGTCGCGCATGTCGTTCCAGTCAGACATGACGAGTCCTGGATCGAACGAACGGAAATCCGCGATACCGCTGACCAGGCCGATCAGGTCCGACGCGAACGCGCCCGGCCAGGACAGATAATCGACCGTCGCACGTCGAAAGCCGACGACAAGCGCCGTGATCGGACCGAGCGTCTCGCTCAGGACATCGCGCAAAGCATTGAGTCGGCGCAGGCCAGCCTTCATCGTCTTGAGCAGGCCGACTGCTCGCTCGAACATGCTGGTGCCGGCATCCTGCGCGGTGGTCGCGAGCTGCGCGGCGGCGTCAGCGGTTTGCGTCGGCCGCTGCTCAATGAAGAACGGATTGGCCGGCGTCGAGCGCTTGAACCGCATCTCGATCACACACGCGTCGACGTTCTCGGCATCATGCGACACGTGCGCGCCAATGAGCTGCATGCTCGGCATCGACCCGAACACCGGATGGATCAGTTCGCCCGGCCCCTTGATCGCGAGTGCGCCGAGCAGCGCCTGCATCCGATCCTCGTAATCGTCGCCGAAGAAGATCGCGGTAATACTGGTGGTGTGCGCCTTCAGGCCGAGATCTTCAACGTCTTCGCCGTCGACGTGCGGCACCGCGTACTCAGCGGTATCGCGGTCGATCGTATCGTCCGTGCGCTGCGCGTCGAACGGCACGCCGCGAAACGAAGCATCGAGCAGGCTATCTTTCCATGCCATATCAGAATCTCCGCGCCGCCTTTTGGCCGGCCATCGTGACGAAGTCGTAGAGATGCTGACCGTCCAGATTGATGGTGAAGTGTCCCTCGACAACAGGCGGCTTCTCGTCCTTCTTCTGCGCGAAGATCGAGTCGCCGATCATCTTGCCGAGCTTCTCCCCCCATTCGTGGCCGAAGTATCCGGCGACGGCCCCGACGCCCGCGCCGACGATGTTGCCTGCGACGGGAACGACCGAGCCAAGCGCCGCGCCGGTCGCCGCACCAGCAGCCATCCCGGCAAGACCACCAACAGCACCGCCGGCAACACCGACGTAAGCGGCTTTCTTCTCGTCAGCCGTCTTCGACTGATCGCCCGCGATCGAAAACGCCTCGAGGCCGCTTGCGATCGCCAGCAATGGGCCACCACGCGTGCCGATGGCTTTCGCCATGCCGGCGAACCGCGCGCCGAATCCCGCTGCGCTGGCCGCGCCTGCGACACCTGCGCTCGCCAGCCCGGCATCGGCTGCCGCCACGGCGCCGGCAGCGCGGCCGCCGGTCACAAACCGCATCAGACCCGCGCCCAGGAGGATGGCCGTCAGCCCTTCGAATGCGAGCGTGGTGCCGGCAATTGCTTTCGCGAGGCCCGGGTATTCCTTCGCATAGTTCGCGAGCTTCGACGCCGCGTCGCCGAGCTGGTGATTCAATCCGCGCAGGGCGTCCATCTCCGCGATCTCGGCCTCGTTCTTGAGCTGCTGCGCCTTGAACCCGTCCATCGCTTTCACGACGTCGAAGTCGCCTGCGATCGTGCCGCCTCCGCGATCCCATTCGTGCATGGCGGCTTCATACACCTCCTGCCGCTTGTGCTTCTGCGTGATGTAGCCGGTCAGCGCCATCACGGACTGCTGGTTGCCGAACAGCTTGCCGATCGCCGAACCCTGCAGCAGGTTCGCCATGTCCGTCAGCAATTCCTTGTCCTCGCCCGGTTTGGCGGTTTTCAGTTTGCGCTGGATTTCCTGGTACTTCTTGTCGCTCTTGAAGATCGTCTCGATCGTCGCCTCAATCGCGTCGAGCATGTCGCCGCCGCGCGCCAGGGTCCGCATTTTGACGCCCTCGAAATCCTTGATGCCGGCGCGTTTCGCCGCGTGCGCCAGCTCCCGGCTCGACATCTGGTTGAGCAGGTCGGTCACGTTCGTGCCGGCCTGACCGGCGGTGCCGGCCGTGGACATCGCGGTTTCGTTCAGCGCCAGAATCTTCGCGTAGCCGCGCGCGCCCGAGAAACCCGCATTGCCTGCGGCCGCCATCTGCGCCGGAAGGTAATGGCTCAGGTCCGGGAACTTGAATTCACCCATGTGGCTGGCGACCGCCCCCATGTCCAGCACACGCCCGGTGTCGTGCTCTTCAAAGCGCAAGTTCTGCACGGCCTTGACCGCGACGTTGCCCAGGTCGACCGGGTCGGCTCCCTCGGCTTGCGCGCCTCGCTGCAGTTTCGGCAGAAGCTCGAACGCGGCTTTGTGTCCAAGCGCGTCGTGAGCCATCAGTTTTTCGAGGGATTCCATCGCTTGGTCGAGCGTCCCGCCACCTTCCTGAACAGCCGCGTAAACAACGGCTCGCAGCTCATCGGTGGCCTTCACGCGATCCTTCGGTGCAAGGTTGCGATAGCTGGTGTTCGCGATCATCGCCAGATGCTGATCGAACCGCATTGCCTGGCCCACCGGGCCGGACAGTACACGCGCGCCCGCATAGGCTCCGGCAATCCCTTCGCCGACGCGCAGCATGCCGTGCGAGCCGCGAGCCAGCAGGCTTTCCCGTTCGACCGTCTTGCCAAGTTCCTTGTTCAGCTCGGCGACCTTGCGCTGAACGGCTGCGAACGCGCGCGCCTGTTCGTTCGACGACGAGAAGCCGGCCCGCGCGAGTCGGTTGTACGACGCGACCGTCTGATCGATTTCGCGCCGGATCGTCTGTTCCGATCGAATGTCGAGCTGCTGACGGGCATTGGCGAGCCGTTGCGACCCGGTTAGCACGTTACGGTTCGCGCGCTGATACGCCGCCTCGGTCTGCGCGACATTGCGCTGTACCGCTTGCTCGGCCTGCGCGCCGGATGTCATGCGAACGTTGTACAGCATCCGGCTCGTCGACACGGCGACGCGCGACGCGTCGGTATAGGTCTGCGCCGTCTGGCGCACGCTGCGCTGGACATTGCGTTCGGATTGCTGCGCCGGCGCGGACACCTGGTCGCGCATCCGAATGGTCATGCCGACGGCGAGATCGCGAGACATTCCTATTTACCCTTGCGGCGTTTGCGCCGCATGCTTTTAACGGTCGGCCCGGTCTTCCCGGGGCGACCGTTCGAACCCTGTCCGCGCAGCGTGGCGAACGCGGACAGGTAACCCTCCAGCTCCGGTTCGCTCAGGTTCCGGACTCGCTCTTCGCTGAACCCGCAGGGTCCGAGGACGAGGACGGCGAGTCGGAAGTTGCGGAGGTGGGTTTCCTTTCCTTTCGCTTTTTTTTGAGCAGTTCCTGCACGGCGTACAACTGGTCATAGTCGACGTCGATCGCCGTGCCGATCAGTTCGGGCGTGATCTCTTCCTTCGGGACAGTGCCGAGCGACAGCAGGCACGACGAGATGATCGCCGCGTTGACGCGCATGTTCGACACGCCGCCGCCGAGGATCGACGGATGCTCATAGGCCGAGATGTTGTCGTCGACCGTCGCGAGACGCAGCTCGAAGTCGTAGTGATACTGGCCACTGCCGGCCGGATATTCGATGCCGTAGTCCAGCGAACCTTTTTCCGTCATGATGCTCATTCCGTCACCCGTCGAGTCGAGAAGATGGTGAGGTCGCGGCGCGCCTCGTTTTCCACGCTGTACTGATCGCCCATGTCGAGCGTGACGCAGTCGTAATAGCTCACGCGCTGGCCGCCGGGCGACACCGGGAACATGGTCAGCTTGCCGCCTTCCATGTTGAACCAGTCGATCTCGTCGCCGTCGAGCGGGATCACGACCGTCACCTTCAGCTCGTGTTCCTCGACGCCACGCGCGAAGCCCTTGACGCGGCCCGTGCGATTCATCGTCTTGACCGGCTTCTTGCCGGTCTTCGACGTCGGCGACACGCTCACGACCTCGGCCTCCTGGCCGTCGACCTCGAGCACGATCGCGCCAACGTATTCTTCCAATGCCATAGCTGGCTCCTATAGTGTTGCGAAGGGTGTTACAGGATCAGGTCGATCCGGCCGGCGAACACGTGCAACCCGTTCACGACGTCGCACGGGATCGCAGCATTGAGCTGGTTGACGTCCTGCAGATCGCGCTCGACGATCAGCTTGTCCTTGTTTGCGTCGACGTTCTCGATGATTTCCAGCTCTTCCAGCTTGTAGAGCACGTCGAGCAGTTCGCTACGCACCTTCGGCGGCGTCTTCTCCGACAGCTTCTCGCGCGGAAACCGCAGCGCAATGCGCTGCTGACACGCCTTGCGAACGTAGTCGAGCGTGCGGATCGTCGTGATGTCGAGCAGCGCCGGATCATCGATGCCCTGCGCATCCTTCGTGTACGTCGTGATCGACCGGACGATCTGCACGACGTTGCCCGGGCCGATCTCGAACGGCGTCACGCCGTTGTGCAGCGCCTTCTCCTGCTCGGTGCGCCCGGGCTGCGACGGGATCGGCGTCACGTCGAGACCGGTCAGCGCGAGCGTGTTCAGCGGCCGTGCCGGGTCCGTCTCGCTGGCGATGACGGCCGCATAGGCGGCGGCGATCTCGGCCGGCAAGCACACCGAACCCGGGTGCCAGCCGATCGTGATCCGGCCCGCGTCGAGGTCGCCGGCCAGCGTGGTCGCGGTGGCGAGCGTCGCGGGCGTGCCAGCGACGCTCACTGCCGGACGCTGTTCGAGCGGCCCCGAGATGCTGTCCAGGTGCGTGCGCAGCTTCGTCAATGATTCCTTCGTCGGCCAGCACGTCGCATACACGTTGTACTTCGCGCCGTACACGGCCGCGAGCGCCGGGGCGATGTCGGGATCGTTCAGGCCGCCCGTGAACGCCGTGATCGTCGCCGTGACGCCGGCTGCCTGGTTGAGCTGAGACAGGACGATGTCGTTGCCGAACGCGCCCTTGTTCTTCGTCGTCAACGTCACCTTGCCGTTGACCGAATCCGCCGTGACCGGCAGCGCCGTCTTCTGCGCGATCTGAGCCGCGAGACGCGTGGCAATCGCCGTTTCCGTGTCGGTCGCGTACACGGCGATGTCGACCCGGGTGTTGCCGATGATCAGCGCGAACGCGCCATCGGTCGCCGCTGGCCCCTTGAACTCGACCGTTCCCTTGGCCGGCTGGCCGGCCTGCGCGTCGTCGACGGCGATGACCGTCAGGCTGACGTATTTGTTCGCCGTGATCGCCGCGACGGCCGCGATGTGCGCGAGCGAGCCTGCGCCGAAGTACAGCGCCGCCTGGTCGCCGGAGAACACATCGATCGGCTTCAGCGCCGGGACCGTCCCGTCAGCGGTACGCTGCCCGACGATGATCACGGTCTGATCGTTCGCCGGCAGCGTGCGCACGGCGAGCTTCGTGTTGTATTCGAAATACTTGCCCGGCTTGCGGATGCCCGACGGGATCGTATCGAAAGCGATGTTCTGGCTTGCCATCGGTTAGGCTCCTTTCGCAGCTTTTTTGGCACTCGATTCAACCGCGGGACTCGGCGCGACGTCGACGCTCGACTCCACGGCCGGCGCAGCTTCCACAACCAGATCGCCGTCGGCGACGCGGCGGTGGTAATAGGCGGTATCCGGCACATCGACGGCTTCAGCGACCGTGATGTACTGGCGCGATGCGTGTTCCATCGGGACACGCAGCCCGGATCGGGCTTTCACTTTCATGGTTTCTCCTTCATCTCAATGTGATCCACCGCGTCGGCCGGGCGATCGGTGCCGGGTTGCAGGTAGTAGCGCAGCAGCGTCGACTTCCAGTCCGGCGTCGGCGGATCGAGCTGGCCGTCGTATTGCTCGAACACCTCGCCGAGCGGACCTTCGACGCTGCCTTGCGGAAACGCGCCGACGAATAGCGTGTCTTCAACCCACGCGGTATGAAATTCGAGCGCGTAGACCGACATGGCGTCGTTACGGACCTTCGTGTTGAACAGCGTGCGAATCGCGCCCGGCGCGAAATGCCGGATCGGCAGGCCCATGTCCTGCTCGTTCAGGAGGTAGCGGACGGCCGAGATCAGCAGGTTCGTGCCGACCTCGATCTGCGCCGGCCCGCCGTGCCGACTGGTTTCTTCGTTCCGAACGCTGCGTGCGCCGAC
The DNA here is from genome assembly GCF_001522845.1 of Burkholderia sp. BDU5. Lineage (NCBI taxonomy): Bacteria > Pseudomonadati > Pseudomonadota > Betaproteobacteria > Burkholderiales > Burkholderiaceae > Burkholderia > Burkholderia sp. BDU5. The sequence continues at coordinate 160,673 of NZ_LOWC01000157.1, forward strand.
CATCACGACGAAGGTCGCCTCGGCCTTCCACTTCGATCGACTCGTCGCGACGGGATCGGTGCGCTTCACGCCGCCGAACGTCACCCACGCGGCCGGGAAGCGCCGCACGACGGATTCCAGTTCGTCGTCATCGAATTCGCCGCCGTAGGTCTTGACCTCGGCGACCATATTGCCGAGGCCGCGCGTGAGGCGGTCGACGACGCCAAGCTCAACTGCAGTGACGATCGGAACGTAGGGCATGGCGTTATCGGTTCTCGCGAGCGAACACGCGCGTGCCGGTCACGAACTGAACGGAGTTGTCGGGTTGCGGAATTGATCCCGTCGTCGTCGAGCCGAGCGTGACGTCGCCGGCCGCGACGAGCTTCAGGAACGCGATCGCGGCCTTGTAACGCTTGTCGATTTCGTCGGTCATGACGGTTTCGCCGCCGCACAGGCGATAGCGCGCGATGTCGCAACACACGCCCGCGAGCATCTTCGGCTGCGGATCGAGCGGTAGCGCGTACCGGCCCGCCAGATACGTATCGATCTCGGCGCTCGCTTCGTCGAGCGCGTCGGACAGCACGACGGCGTTCACGTCGCCAGTGCGCTCGCGATCGCACAGCGAGATTGCCTCGCGCTGTCCGAAGCGGCCGATCATGAATTCGACGGTGGCGTACATGGCGCGTTAGCTCTTCTTGCCGGCCGACTGCGCGGACTTGCCGCCGGATTTCGCGGCTTCCTGCTCGGCCTCGAATGCCTGGATGCGCGCGAGCAGATCGCTTTCGCGCGTGACGAGGCCCGCGTGGCGCTCGTCGAATTCGGCAATGCGGCGTTTCAGGTCCGCTTCGGCAGCTTCGAATTCGTCTTCGGCGGCCTTCAGATCGCCCTCGCGCAGCTTGATCGACGCTTCGCGCTGCGCCAGCTCCGCTTCGATGTCGGCCAGCGCCAGCGCGCGCTTCGCGTCGTCTTCGCTCACGCCGAGCGTCAGCGTGTCTGCATTTGCGAGCGCGGCGATCACGTGGTCGGCGTCGTGATGCGGGAGCGCCGCCGCTTCCGCGTCGCTGAGATGGATCGCCGTGTCGACCACGACCAGGGACTTGTCGGCGACGATTGCGGCGTGTGCGTCCGGATGAAGCGCAGCCAGCGCGATCGTTTTCGGCACGATCCCGAACACATGGCCAGCGCGGCGAAACCCTTCCTTCGCCGACGCCACCTTGATCGCCGGATGTTTCTTGCTCATGAACCTCTCCTGTGAATTCGAACCCAACCGGAGCCCACCATTGCGCCGCAGCTCCGGGACAGTCTTCCTCCGCGCTTATCGGCGTCGCGCGGCCGTCTCTCGCGGGGTGTTATCCCGTTACGCTGCCAGCCACGGCGTGGCCAGCAGCTCAGCCGAACCCTTCCAGATGTTGGTCGCGCCGTAGTTGTTCGAGTCGGCGTGAAGGATCTTCCGACCGACGCCTTCGTACATCGGCGGCACGACCAGCAGCGACGGACGGATGCCGAGCGGGCGGCCGTTGTCGCCCTTCATGCCGGTCATCGCTTCGCGGGCAGCCTGGTAGCTGTCTTCGTTCAACGGTTCCTGGGACGCATACGCGAGCTGCCAGAGAGCGAAGCCGACGTTGCAGCGCGCGTCGACGCCGTAGCGGTACGTCTTCGCCGAGAACACGACTTCGTCGGTTTCCTGATCCATCGGGACGAACGTGTACGGCTTGCGCTGCTGCAGGATGATCGGCTTGACGACGCGCGTCATGTCGAGCAGATACCAGGTCGGGCCTGCGCCGGCCTTGAAGTTCGAGACCGAGCCGACCGTGCCGTTTTCCTGCAACACCGGGTGATCAGTGTCGAAGAAGTACTGGCCGTCGTAGCAGGTCTTTGTCGTGCCTTGCTTGAGCAGGTTGAACACCAGCTCGTCGGGATGCTGTTTCGCGTCCAGGCCCATCTGAGCGATCACCGGCTTGTAGACGCCGTAGGTGTCGTCCGCGATCGCTTCGCGGTCGACGCCGACCGTGTTCTCGAACGTCTTGTTCTTGATTGCGAAGTCGTGCGTCGTCAGGTTCTGGATCACGCGATCGCCGATCCATTCGCGGAATCGCGTGGTCTGGCCGAGCCATGGATAGACTTCCTGCGAAGTGGTCGACGGCACGGGCATCGCGACGCGGTTCCAGTCGGACGGCGCGCCGTCGAAGGCTTGCTGGAATACGGTGTTGTATCCCGTGAACAGGACGCGCAAGTTGGCGCGATTGATTTCCATGTGCTTTCCTTATGGAGTAGTCGATGGGGGTGTAGCGGATCGCGTTAGAACGCGATCCAGACGCCGCCCGGGTCGATGTCGACCACGGTGCCGGCGACCGAGCGCTTGCCGCCGCCGTCCGTCTTCGCGACGGTTTGATCGTCGACGATGTACGCGGTCGAGCCGACGTCCTTCAGCGTGAGCTGGTCAGCGCCGGGCGAATTCGCGACACGCCACTGGCCGCGCCGGATCGTCACGTTTGTCGCGCCGTCCGCGCCGGCCGTGTTGTCGATCTGCTCCTGGACGATGCCCGCGCCCTTGAGCGTGGTCGATTCCGCGCCCTTGGTCGCGAAGCCGGTCGCCGTGTCGATCGCGGCGATCGCGCCGACAAAGAACAGCACGCCGCTCTTGGCCGGGTAGCTGAACAGCAGGCCGGCGCGATGGACGGTGTCGCGGTCGGCAGTCAATGCAGTCATGTGAATCTCCTGGTGGAAGTGAAACGAGCGGCCACGCGACCGTCAGGCGGCCGGCTGCGACGTCTTGTAGGTCGCCGGATCGAGGCCGAGCGCCTTGCACACGGCGAGTTCTTCGACCGACAGCGCGGCAGCGCCAGTTCTGTCGTCGGCCGGCGGGTTGCCGCCCGTCTGCGTGCCGCCGAGCGCCTGGATCGGCTGCGCGGTCGAGATGAATTGCCTCAGCGCGGCGACGTTGCTCTTGCCCAGGTCGCGCGCCCAGCCTTCCTGCGCAGGCAGCAGGCGGCCGTTCTTCAGCGCGGCCGTCACCAGTTCCTCGACTTCGTTGCCGGCGAGCTTCGCGTTGGCGGCGTCGAGCTGCGTACGCAGGTCGGTCATGACCGCGATCGGCACGAAGCGCGCCGGGTCGGCCTGGTTTGCCGTGAGCGTGGCGATCTGGCTGCGCTGCGCGTCGAGCAACGCCGGCAGGTTGGCGCTCGCGGCCGCGACGCCCTGGCCGCCGGACAGCGATTCGATCAGCTTCTTGAGCTGGGCCGTGACGTCGCCGGCAGTCGCGCCGACCGGCATGTTCAGCAACCAGCGCAGTTGTTCCAGGAGTTCTTCCATATTGGGAACCTCGATAGGTGGGACGGTGGAAAGCGCCGCAACTGCGGCGGAATCGAATGCATGCATCGCTGCCGAGCAGGCAGCCGTAAGCTGCACCTCGTCGAGGCAGTCGAGCGCGGGGTCGTTGGTCAGCGCCGCATTGAGCAGCGCGGTCACGTTGCCCGCCTTGTCAAAGGCGAACACGGGAGAGATGTAGGCGTATTCGTCCGCGTCGAGCATCAAGGAAGCGCGAGCGGTCCATTTGACGTCGGTCGCGTACAGACCATCGCCCTCACGCCATTCCAGCGTCTTGAACCACGCGGCGGCCGGCGCGGGCTGGCCGTTCGTTGCCGAGTTCAGCGTCTGGTGCTCATAGTCGATCACATAGCGGGTCTGGCGCGCGCTGGCCGCCGCGATGAGGCGTTCCGCGCCAGCCGCATCGAGCCGCCACGCTGCGCATTGGGTCGGCCGGCCGTCCCGCGCACGGAACTCGCCGGCCGGCAGCAGCTTGAGCGTCGAGCCGGTGGATTGGATTTGCGCCGAAAGCGCCGCGATGAAGAAGATAGCCATGCCGCCATGGTGGCGGTCGGGGCGCTCAAAAATTAGGCGACCGGCGTCAGTACCTAGGCCAGAGAATAGAGGTGCGCGGGAAGATACGCAGACAAAATGCCGATTCGGCGCGATTTAGCGGGGGGTTTAGCGGCCTCCCGCACTCGAGTGGCTATGTTGGGGTGTCCGGTATGCTGACAGGCGGTTAAAACAGCCAGGAATTACTGGTCGAACAATCGGCGCAGGTACGCGGTAACCTCCGACTCGATCCCGATATTGTCGGCCTCGGTCAGTGCGAAGAACGGGCGCGCCGGAATCTTGATCGTCCAGCCCTGGCTGCGGGTCCACTTCACGATCTTGACCCGCTTGTGGCCATTCTTCGCGAACACGGCCAGGTGCGGATGATTCGCCTGGCGCATGATCATGCCATTGCGATCCTTGCGCAGTCTAACGAAGCCGGACATGGGATGACGCTGGATCGCGCCACCGAACTGGTGGATCGCCGCGTATACAATATTAGTGCCGACGCGCGCCGTCGTGGCGTCGTGTGCCGACGTGATGCTGGACGCCAGCCGCCCCGAGCGTTGCAGAATCTTGCCGGTGCCAGCTTCCTCGCGACGGCGCTTGAGCGTCTTCGGACTCAGGCCCAGCCATTTCGGGCGGCCTTGCTGCGCGAAGTTCTCTTCGACCGCGTCGGCCATCAGCCCGGAAATCAACGCCGTCACGGGCGACGCGTCCTGCATCAGCGCCCGCACGCGCTCCATGGTCGCCGCGTACCGGGAGTCATCGATCTCGATTTCAATGATCATGGGCTATACTCCGTCTATACCGATTGCAGTCGCACAAGCTCCCGACTGACGCGACCAAAGGAACTGCACGGTGGCCCGCGACGAGTCGGCGTCGCGGGCCTTTCTATTTGCGGTACGCCAGAAAGCCGTCACGCTGCTTCTCTATATAGCGGCGACGCGCTTCCTCGCCGCGCTCGATATTCGCCATCATGGCCGTCGACCCGGTCCAGTTGTCCTGCCCCAGTTCGAACACGCTCAAACCGTACTGCGCGCCGTCCTGGCCATCGATCAACCAGGACTTGATGTAACGCCGCTTGAGCAGCCACGTGCCAGGCTGCGCGCGGCTCTCTTCCCACCGCAGCCATATCTCGTCGGGTTCCTGGATCGCCCGGGCGAGCAGCGACATGTACGCACCGCGCCCATCCTTGTCCGCCTTCCAGCTCCCGTCGCCGGCCCGAAACAGATCCTCCGAAATGGTGACCGCCGAACGCGTGACGTCTTCGAACACCTTTGACTGGCCCGCCTTCAGGCCGAACTCGCGAAGGAACGCCAGCGCATACTGCTCGGGCGCGAGACCGGCCGGGAGCAGCGTCGACGCCGGCACCGGGGTCGGCGTCGGCAACGTCGGCAGCTCGACACCGGCCGGGAAGGTACGCGGCAAGCTGTCGGACGGCGGCGGCGTGAATGGCTTCATCCACTGCGCGCCCGGGTTCGAGCTGAAGCCAGGGTCCGGCAGCAGCTTCTGCCCGGTAGCCGGGTCTTTGTAGGCAAGCGCCGGCTGCTTCGTGCCCGAACGATCGACGATCTCGACTTCGACCAGGTCGCCGTCGCTGTTGCGCACGGGGATACCGTTCTGCTCGACGTAGGCTCGCGTGCGGGTGCGCACACGGCAACGGCACCGGTAGCCGTTCGGCGGATAGAACGTCTGCCAGAATGGATCGTCGTACCGGTAGATCGCGCCAGCAAGCGCGCGGTGCGCCGGCCGCGTGCGGCTGTCGAGCACCGCGACGTATTCCCAATACGGGTGTGTGTCGACCTGTTCGAGCTGCGTCGCGTAGCGGCCGGCCATGTAGGCCGACTGCATGTTGGTCTGGAAGATCGTCTGCAAACGGCGGGGCGTCAGGCGCTTGCCTTCGATCTCGCCGGTGTCCTGGTCGACGATCATGCCCTGGCCGAGCCAGCCTTTCTTTTCCAGGACAGGCGAGAGCTGCCGTTTAAACTCGTCGAACGTCGTGCCCTTTTTTAACGAGGTCGCAAGCGCCTGACGAATGTCCTGGAGCACGTCGACCTTCATCACGCCGGCAACCGTGAACGCCTTCGCATGCGCCTCGGCGGCGACATCCTGCCAGCGGAAACCGATCTTGTAGCCCTTCGATTCGAAGTAGGCGATCGCCTTCTCCGGTTCGAGACTGATCGCATAGCCCAGATCAACCGCCATTCAGCCGCCCCCACACATCGGCCACGAAGATGCAGCGCGCGAGCAGCTCCTGCATCGCCGTATCGTCCATGTCCGGTTGCGCTTCGAGCAGCATCTCGATTGCTTCGTCCGGAGTCGCGCCTCGGCGCAGCGCGGCAATCGCCGGGCCGATCGTGGCGCGCAACGCGTCCGTGATCGCGTCGGCCGGCAACGCGGCGACGGTCTGATCCAGCTCGTCCTGATCCGGATAGACGATCTCGCCGGCCGCGTTGCGCAGCACGGCGCGATAGCGCATCGTCGAGGTGCGCGGCTGCTCGTCCGGTCGTTCTGCCGGCGGGAGCGCCATCTGCGGCTTCGGGACCGACAGGATGTCCTCACCGTCCTTTGGCTCGGGAATCATGAGCTTGTCCTGCGCCCACTGACGCGGCACCTTGACGCCAGCGCCGACCAGCTTCGGCAGTGCATCAGCGTACAGCGCGAGGTCTTCGGCGTCGCGGGTATCGAACTCGAAGCGCGGACAGCGGCGCGGATCGGACGCGCCGAAGTTCAGCGCCGACAGCATGTAGCAGAGGTTCGTGAGCGTGCGCTGCGCCTGGCGCGCGTCGGACGTCAACAGGTCGCGTCGCACCTCGTTGTGCGTCTTGCCGAGCGCATTCGTCGACGTCTTGCCGTCGGCCTGCGACGTGAGCGTGCCGCCGAGGATTGCCTTCGACACGCTCTTCTCGCACCAGTTGATCATTGCCTCGAACGGGTCTTTCGAACCGTCGGCGGCCTCCGTGAACTCGATCAGCATCCCCTCCGGGATGATGCCGGCGGCGTTGTGACCGATCTCGGCGACCGCGCGCAGCAGCGTGGCTTTCTCTTCCTTCGTCGAGCCGGGCGGATACTTGCCGACGCGCAGCGGCAAGCCGTAGATTTCGAGGAACTCGGCGAGGTCCGACACCGCGTAGGTCTTGAACAGGTACGGCCACGCTAACACGCGATGCAGGCCCGCCCGGGTCAGATAGCCGCTCTTCGCGCGATGCTTGTGGACGAGCCAGCCGAACGGCCAGAGCGGTTGACCGTCCGACGAGTTGTCGCGCAGGCGCAGATCGTTGCCGTCATACAGCGGCGTGCGAAACCAGCGCTGCGGCCGGTGGGTGAGCGTTTTCGGGAGCCACACCTTCTCGACCTGGTGCCACTCGATCTCCTGCGCCGAGAAGCCGTGACCGATCGCGTCCATCTGATCGAACAGCACGTCGTCGAGGTTTGCGAGGTCAGTGAACCATTCCTCCAACTGCGCAGCCTGTTTCTTCTCTTCGGCGCTGGCATTCGCGGGCGCGACGATGTTCCAGTCGAGTGTGAGCAGTGCGCGCTTGCGCTTGCTCATGTCCGCGAACAGATGCGCGTCACGCTCTTCCATGTCGGTGAACAGATCGGACTGCGCCATCAGATCGCCGTACTCGGCTGCTTCCAGGATCGAATGCAGCTTCTTCGGCGTGAGGCCTCGCGACGGATGCTGCGCAAAGTCGCGGGTGATCCAGCCGAGCTTCGACGTCTGCGGTTCGGACAGCACCTCGCGCTGGATCGGCTGCCCGTACATATCAAGAATTTGTGCCATCTTTCATTTCCTCAAAACCCGCGCCGGCTCGATTGCGGATAGTCGTAGTCGTCGTCTGGCTCGTCCGAACCGCGCTCGATCGGTCGGGACGTGACGGCTTCGTAACCGTCCGTGATGCCGTAGCCGCGCGACTGCGCGATCATCCAGAGAATGTGCAGCGCGGTCAGGCCGTCGAAGTGGTGATGCCCCTGCGGTTCGGGCCATTCATCCAGTTCGGCGAGCAGTGCGGTCTGTGTCGCGTGGAACAGAATCGACGGCGTAATCCGATCCGTGACGAACGGTTCCAGTGAGTCGATCCGCAACTCGGGCGCGACGCTGGCCGTCACGCCGACGAGCGGCAGCGGCACACCGGCCCGCAGTGCGGACTTGATCAGGTCCTGTCGCGCCCATTCATACGCGTTGTTGTTCTCGAAGCCGAACGCGCGGCAGCGAAACTCACGCTGGACGCTGATTAGATCGGCTTCGAGCTTCGACGGTACGCGGCGCTTGATCTCCGCATGGATGACGTGCAGCTTGCGACTGACGATGTCCAGACCGCCGACCAGGATCGCGGACGGGTCCGACTTCCTGCCTTGGCCCATCGACGGGTCGCATGCGCCGAACATCAACCAGGATGGCAGGCGCTGCACCCAGAATGTGATGTGGCTGAACACCTTGTCTTCTTCGGTACGCGGATCGCCCTGCATCTCGGTCGCGAACGCGCGCGGCGATTTCGCACGCTGACGCATCAGATAGAACAGCGTGCGCACCGATGGCCAGGACGTGACGGCGCCGGCGTCCATCTCGGCCCGGTGCTCCAGGTAGAACTGATACGATGGGAGATCGGTGTCGGCGATCGCCTCACCACGCGCGGCGGCCTCTTCGATCGCCGGCTTGTCGTCGTTGAGCATCAGCTCTTCGCACCGCTGCCACAGATCCATGTTCGTCGGCATCTGCGCAATCGCGCGGAAGTGATGGACGATGTGACCGATGGTGCGCTTCGCGCGCGAGATCGGATCATCCTTGTCCAGCACCGTGCCGACGCCGATGTATTTCACGCTACCATCGGGCGGACCGAGGTAGTCGATCGCCTTTTCCAGCCATGTCCAGCGATTCTGACGCTCGGTCGGGCTCTTCGCCTCCGCGTCGGTAATCAGGTCATCGCCCATCAGCACCTTGGGACGGCTCGCGCCGTGGAACGTGCCGCGAATCGCCTGCTCGGCACCGAACGGCTCGACCTTCACGCCGTTCTTCGTGACGAACTCGCCGACCTTCCACATCGGCCCCTTGCCGCACACCTCGGGGAAGTCGAGCTGAAGCGCCGCGTTAGCGGTCAGCTCCGTTTTAACGACTTCGAGCAGCTTGGTCGGCAGCGATGTCTCCGCGCCGAGCAAGATGACGTAGTCGAGAAACGACGGCAGCTCGCCGGTCCAGCCGACCTCGCGCCGGATTTCCTCGCGCTGCAGCAGCCCCTGCACGATGATGTACACGGGGCCGATCTTCGTGCACATGGACGATTTCGCCTCGCCGCGAGGCGCGACCCACCATTCGCGCGTGCCGCCAGCCTGGCGCAGCAGCTTCGGAAACCGGCCGCAGAAGTGGGCCTGGAACAGCGACGGCGTCCCGCGAATGTGATGCGGGAAATACGTGTACGCGAAGAACTGGTAATCGCCGTCGACGAGCACGCGTCGACGGCGTTCCAGGCGCGCGGCCGGCGACGGATCGAGGCCCGTTGCATGGGCTTCGATGTCGCGCCGCAGATCGGCCTGCAGCTCCGCGATTTCCTTGTGGAAATCCTTTTCGGTGAATTTCTGGACCATTAGATGAACGTGGTCGGCCGCGCAATCGCGCGAACAAGCGCCATGTAGCCCTTCTGGATATCCGTCTTGGCAATCGCCAGCCAACGCTTGTCAACGTCTGGACTCTGATCGAGCATGTCAAACAGTGTGCCAAGGTTTTCACCTTGCAATTTGATCGCGTTTATCACGTCGATATCTTCTTGGTCCAACTCACTGTATCCCGCGATCATGCGATGCTGATTGTCCATGTGACGCTCCTTTAACCGTAGGCAGTGGCCAGCTCGTCGCCGAACGGGCCGAGGACATCGGCAAATGCGCCGACGTGTTCCGGATGCCTTTCCTTGATGAACGCAGCCAACCGCTGCACAACGCCCATCGCGATTGCCAGTTCATTCGTCTCGGGCAGGATGCGCTTCGACGCGTTGATCGTCTTGTTGTACGCGTCAGCGAGACTCGCGAGCAGCGCAACCTTGTCGGCCGGCTTCATCTCCGCGCCGTCCAACTCGTCCATCGTCGCCTGGTATTGCGTGACCAGGCCGGCCAGCATCTGACGAGCCGCGCCTTCAATGCCGCCACCCGCCATCAGTTGCGCAGCCTGGGCCTTGTCCCAATCATCGCCCTGAATGAGCGCATCCGCCTTCCATCGACGGGCTGTCGCATACGAGACACCATGCTTGGCCGCCGCAATTTCGAGCGAGAAGCGGTCGAACACAAACGCACGTCGGACCTTGTCCCGGATTTCCTTCGGGTGAGCCATGTGTTACAGACCCAGCTTCGCGCGGGCGAACGAGATGCCCATTGCGACGATGCCGCCTGCAACTGCACCTGCACCCGCACCGGCTGCTGCCCCATACTTGATGGCGCGCTTCTCGACGTTGGCGACCTGATCCTTCAGTTCGTCGATCCCCGCGTCGATCTTCTTCAGCATCCGCATTTCCGGGCTGTCGCCCGACTTCACGTCCTCGGTCATGGTTTGTCCTGTTTCCTGTCCAGCTTGTTATTGATGTCGGCGAGCTTCATGTCGATGCTCACCAACCCGTCACGGAATTCGTCGCGCATCTCACGGTGCTCGCTGCGCGGAACGTAATCGCGTGCCACGGTCTCGCGGAACGCAGCGAACTCGCGCAGGATGCCGGCGTCTCGTTTTTCGTTGTCCTCCATCTTCTTCACGATGCTGCGGATCACAACACCGCCGAAGAGGTTGACCGCTCCTAGTAGAAGCGTGATGATCCCCATGAAGATCGCGGCCGGATCGAATGTCACTTGCATGTGCACCTCCGGTTGATAATCCGCTCACGACGCTTCTGGCATTCAATGCAGAATCGGCAACCCGGTATCGCGCGGCGACGTTCATCGGGAATGGGTTCGCCGCATGCTTCGTTTTGGCAAAACGATTCCGATTCGGCAGTGCTGCGCACGGGTCGGGTTGCCGCTGCGATCGCGAGCGCGCGATACTGTTCTTCGATCTCGCTCGCGTGGTCAAAGTCATCCATCTATTGGTTGTCCTCTTGCTCCGGGAGTGCGGCCTTCACCGCCTTCAGTTTCGATTCCGTATTTCGGGCGCGGGTCGCGTAGTCGACAAACCAGTCGAGGATGTCGGCTTGTGATACCCCGGAGTCAGCGGCGGCATCGGCGTCGGGTCCGACAACAGCAGCGGCGGGATCGGCGCTTGCCGGCACGGGGGAATCACCAGCGTCGGCGATGCCTGCTGCGTCGTTCCACACGCGGACAAAGCCACGACTGAACACACAGCCAGCGACAAGCGCATCATTTTTCGGACGGGGAACCGGTGGACTGCGGTGCGGTTGCGTGACATGATCGATTCGCTCCTTCAGTGCCGTTGTGCTCTGCGTGACGGCGGTTTGAACGGTGAGATAGCCCGACTCCGCGGCCGACGCGCGTGCCACGTCGGCGGCGTATCGACCAAAGGCATTGCTCGCGGCCGACGCGGTTGCATGCTCAACGGACGCACGGTAGTCGGACAGTGCCTTGTCGCCGATTGCCCTAGCCGCGTCGTAACCGTGCTGATAGACATTCGCAAATACGATGGCGAGCAGTGCGGCAGCAATCAGACCGACTAGCAGCTTCTCTGTCTTACTGAACGGGATCATCGGTTTTTTCCTTTGACGGTCGGCCGCGCCATGCAGCGAGTGCCTGGATGACGGCCGAGTAGCCACCGACGCAGCCGAGGTAAATCGCCCAGGTCTCGATCGTCAGTTGCTTCGTGATGCCCTGGTAAATGAACATGCCAGTAGCAACGGCGGCGGCGACATTCGGCCAGAGCTTCGAATGCGACAGCTTGCCGTCGTGGCCCGTGATGAGATCGGCGACGCGCATGAGGTGTGCCGCTTCGATCAGGCGATAGCGACGATGCCGCCAGCCGCTTTGTAGGCGGCGGTGAGCATAGCCAGCTCGTTCTGGCGCTGACCGTAGTCGTTGCCGGGCAACGACGCCCAAATGTTCGAACACGCCTTGATCGCGGCCGCGAGCTGGCCGGCGGCGATCAGCGGCAGCGCGCGGCGTTCACGAATCTGCTGGATAGCGATCAGGTCTTGGGAAAGCGGGCTGAAGTCGTTGAGCTTGAGCAGTTGCGCGTAGGGCGCGTAGTAGCGCGACAGAAGCTGGTAACGACCGGCAGCGGTAGAATTCAACTCTGCGTTGTAGATGTCCGGATGCTTCGCGTAGGAGGGAAACGTCAGCAGGCGCGGCGCGATGATCTTGCCGCTGCGCTTCATCGGCCCGTGCGAGCCGACCAGTACGTTATAGCCGTCGTCGCTGTTCTGACGCGTCCATGCGTCGATCTCGCTCGCGGCGATCATGTCGAGAAACGCGACGACGTTCTGTCCGCCCGCCGCGCTGGCCGTAATGCGTGCCATCGATACCCTCGGTATGTGGAATGATGACCGCATTGTTGATGCTGTACTGCCACTGACACGAGTCGACCAATGTCAGCGGGGACCAACAAAAAGCCCCGCACGTGGCGGGGCTTCGTTTAATCATGGCGGGATTCTAACGCTAGAACAACTCGGCCTGGGGAACGGCACGTTCGGTTGCGTCAGCGCGCTTCAGGATGCGCCAAACATGACGGTCGGCCATCTGATAGCGAAGTGCGAGCTGCGCGACAGCGTGGTTTGCCGCATGGTCGCGGGTCATCACGTCGAACTCGGCACGAATGCTGCGGTACATCAGTTCACGCATGGCCTTCACGCAACGCGGGATATACAACACGTCACCGCCAAAATGCGCAGTGAGCTGATCGGCCGCATCCGGTCCTACGATTTCGGCCAGCGCCTCGTAACGGATTTCGCCGAGGCGCGATCGGCGCATCGCTACCGGGAAGGTCGTGCCGCCGAGCTGCTCGACCAAGCGCACCGTCGTCGGCAAGCCGATCAGCTTGACGATCGTTTTCACGACGTCGGGCAACAGGTGTTCGACACCGTCGAATTTCATGCCGACCTCCGCTTCGCATCGTATTGCAGCGCCGCGATGAGCTTGCCGAGCATCACGTCGTCGCAGAACTCGATCGCGTCGACCTTGCAGATTCGCTTCACCATGCCGCCCACGTAATCCCACGAACGGCCCGCATCGGCGAGCAGCGCTTCGATTTTGCGGATTTGAGCCGCGCGCGGCCGTGCAACGTTCGGCCGGCGACCAGCATCGCGCTTCGGCTTGAAACCGCACCGCTCGAAGTGCTTCAGTAGCTTGTGCGCGCCTTCCGGCGTCAGGTCTTTCGACGAGCTGACGCCGGCGACGCTGCGCAGCACCGTGCGGTATTCGTCATCGGTCATCGCGAGCTGCTGCTTTGCGATGTGGATTTTCGCTACCGTTGTTTTCGCGATCAGCATCACGACCTCCGCCAGCGCCGCAGTTCCTTGCGGCAGAGACAGACCAGGAACACAATCCCGACGAGGATGACAACGATGTCAGACATGGCCGATTCTCCGCGTGTCCGGTGCGCCGACACCAGGACGCACGACGGCCGATCGACCTTGCTCGATACCGTGCCAGTGATCGTCGGTTGTGCGTCGACCAGACACGTCGCGCGTGCGAGGCTCGAATTCACGTACCTGCGCGTGGTGCGCACGCATGTAGGCGTCGATCATCGCCGTGTGCTCGACAGTGCGCACGGCATCTTGCAACTGCATGCGCACCGCATACACCCAACCCTCGCAGAACTCGTCGGCGCGTGCCGTCTTGTTCTTCGGACCGCAACGGCGCAACTTCGTCTGGATGTAATCGCGACGCGCCACGCGCAACTGCCGCGCGAACACGTCGAACGTGTACTTCGCTATCTCCGACGCCGGTGCAACGCCGACGAACGTGTAACCGCCGACGATGTCAGTACAGGTGCTGTTGATCTGCCGGGTGAACAGCAGTTCGCAACCGTACGCGCCAGCGACAACGCTCGCGAGTGCTACCTCGTATCGCACTGGCCGACGAGCCGCGCCGCTCTTCGACCATTCCTCGCTAGCACCGGCCGCGAGCAGTTCGGGATGGTCGATGCCGAACTGCTCCATCAGCTTCTGTGCCTGGCGAAGCGCGGCAGCTGCTTCGTGCGGCTCGTTCGATCTCGACAGCGCCAGGCATTTCCGGATTTTCTCGATGGCGGTTTTCCTGTCCATGTCCGCTCCGTTCTCAACGACGTCGATCTTCGAGTGCCGGCGCGGCGGTCGGCATCACGACGTCGTCGGTGCTCACGATTTCCATCGCCACGTCGGGGCGCTCCCCCGCGATGTAGCGGGCCCGATGACCTGCGTAACTGCGCTCGCATCGAATCGCGTCACGAAAGACCTTGATCGCCTGCATGGCTTTGTCAGCATCCATCAGATAGCTTTCGAAGCCGATCCGGACACATGCGATGTCGCGCTTTCGCGCGGAATTCGCCCATGTAACCATCACTGCACCTCGACCTTCTGTTCGAACGGTTCGATCACGAAATCCTCGACGCCGGTCACGATGGTGATGCCCGGGAGGCCACGCACCTTTTCAGGTTCGTTGAGAATGGCTTCCTTGTTGATCTCTTCCTTCACGCGAACGAATGCGGAGAGATCGCGCGCCTTGAGCAACTCGATCACCGCGTCGACGCCGCGCACCGAGCAGCTCGGCGGACGCTGACGCCATTGCACCTGACCGGTGATGAAGCTATAGGTCTTCACCTTGCCGCTGTTGGTCAAGGTCTCGCGATGCGCTTCGCACCAGGTCTGCACGCCCGACTGAAGCGACAGCAGGGTTTCCTTCAGCGGTTGAATCTGCTGTTGATAGCGCTCGGTGATCGCCGCGATCTCGTCGTTCATGTTCGTCTGCAGCCGGTCGATCTCACGGCTCGTGTCGCCGATGTCGCGAATGGTCGCTGCGACGTCGGATTCCGATTGCGCGACGAACACCTGGGCGGCGGCTTTAATGCGTTGTTTGGTTGCCATGTCGATTCCTATACTTTTTCAATGGTTCAGTGAAATTTGGTCGCGCTATCGTCTTTCACAACAACGCGTTTCGCGACGAACTCGCTCACGGCCTTGACTACGTCGTCCGGGCCGCCCTTGGCGTGTGCGATGACGATCACGGATACTTCACGGGTGAGGTCGCGCAGCACGCCTTCGAGTGAATCGAGCGTTGAGGAAAGCCGGATACCTGCACGGTTCATCGTGTCGACGGCGATGCGCAGCTCGTCGACAGACATCGACCAGGGATCGTGTGCGCCTGCGTTATAGGGTGGCATTGCCTCGGCTTCGTCACGTTGCGTCGACCGCCATTGCTCGTGCTGGCGCAGTTCCTTCGATTCACGCGCCTCCTCGAGTGACTCGCGAAGGCGCGGGCTGGCTTCGAGCTGCGCGTCGAGAATCGCCGCGACGCCACGGAAGTCGCCCGCGATGTGCTGCAACAGCACGCGGTTGATCAAGCCCGCGAAGTCGCGGCCGACTGCGTCACGCTGCTCAAGGGCGGCGGAATAGTCGAGAAGGGTCTTGTTCACGCGATGCAGTTCACGACGCAGTTCCGGCACACTGTCGAACGCCTCGGGATTGGCCAACGTCGGGCCTTGGGTGATATGGATTGTCATAGGTTTTCGTTCCTGTTATGCGAGGGTTTTAGATGCCTTGATGAGCTGACGAGCGGCGGCGACGCCCTTCCAGAACTCTTCCTCCGGCTTCTCTTTGATCAGGCGTTTCGCCATCGAGATCACGGCGGATTGCGTCTTGCCGCCTGCGATACGAAAGCCCGTGCCAACGTGCGTCACGACAAATGCCGGCTCGCCTGGCGTCGTTGCAACCGGATTGGCATGTGCGGCAAACAGCTCGGTCGGATACTGCGGAAAATCGATGCGCTCGCCATCAACCTTGATTCGACTGGCACGACCCGCTTGCTCGGAGTAGGTAAAGACGTGAAGTTTCATTGTAGTAGTCCTAATATAGATGATCGATTATCGCCAGTGACGATGGCATTATTGTCAGTGTCCCCGCTCCGTCCACAGCACACGAATGTCGCCGACCTTGAATTGGCCGGTGCGGTAGCGCGATACCCCGGAACCACCCATGCGGTAGTACGTGGCTTCGCCTTTCTCGACCATGTCGGCGCAGATCGCGCAGTTCTGCACCTGGATCGTTGGCTTCGAGCCGTTCGAGAACTCGATGCCGATGACGGTGAATCCCTTCGAAGTGAGCGTCTCGATCGTTGCCGCAAGGCGCAGAGCTGTGAGCTGCATCAGCCGATTGATCGGCGGTACTTCTGGATTGATGGCGTTAAAATTCGGCGTCAATTGGACTCTCCTTTAACGGGGCGATGCGGGCAGGTCTGGCATGTGCGCCAGTGTTCGAGCTTGATCGGATTGTGGGTCGGGGCCTTCTGTAACGCGTACTCCCGGCAATGTTCGCCGTCGACTTCGGCATGGCTGAACGGACACGTGACACGGCTGAACGCTGCGTGGTATCGCGCCCTGATCCGGTCGGGCTTCGCCTTGCCGGTGCCATACGCGCCGCTGCCGTTGACGAAGATGGAAAGGGTCTTGCGTGCCACGCCCATGCGGGTAGCAACCTGCGTGACATTGATCGCACGCACCTCGCGCATCAGACCGTTGACGAACCAGTCTTCCTGCATATAGGCCGGCTTACTCATCGGCGATCTCCTGGTGTTCCATCCACATGACGCGATTCCAGTTCGGATCGAAAACGACCTTTGTCCGCTGGACAAGTGGCGCTTTCGGTCCGGACTCCATGTTCTTGCGCAGTCGGTAGCGAGCTGGCGCGGCGTATCGCGAGTGCTTGTTCGCCGGGGCAATGCATTCGAGATAGCCGGCCGCAGCAAGTTTGCCGACATAGGTCGCGGCGGTCGCCTCCGAGATCGGACAAGACGCCGTGCTGGCGAATGCCGCGAGTTCAACATGATTGAAGTCCTGTGCGATGAACATGCGGCGCATCGTGGACCACATGGCCTCGTTGATTGAGCCTTGCACGACCTCGTTCCCGCTGCGCGTCAAGCGCGGCGCTTCGACGCCGTTGTCGCGCACAAGTCGGTATGTGCGACGTACGGCTGCGCCTCCGAGTCGCTCTTCCCGTTCGACCTCGACGTAGCCGCCCTTGAGCAGTCCCTTCATATAATCCTGGACGGCACTGATTTCGGTACGCGAGGCGATTGCGACTTCCCGTTGTCGGAAACCGTCGCGCGTGCTGCGGATTGCCTCCCAGATACGTTGGCGCGGATTCTTGCCGCCTTGCATTTCGAGGTTGATCGGCTTACGCGCCATGAGAACCCTCCATTCGCGGATCAATGTCGCTCACAACTTCCGCAGCAGATTGAAGTGCGCGCGCGAGGGCCAGCATTTCGCGGCGATTCAGGAAGAGATCGGCGAGCCGCTGACCGCCCTGGTAGGTGAGTCCGTTGAAATAGATGGTCAGCAACGAGAAGCCGTTGCCCTCGCGACATGTGATCCCAATGTCACCGGAGTCGGCGATCTCGGAATCGAACTCCTCACCTTGATCGTTCTCGGCAAAAATTCGTGCGTCACGAAGGCCGTCGATAGTCAAGCTCACGTCCATTACACCCTCCGCTCCGGCGCACGGCCGGTGTAGAGGGCAATGGAATCGAGGTCCGAGCGCTCGAAGTCAGCCATACCGCGCGTCATGCAGTGCTCGTGGATCGAAACGAGATTCACGCACACGCGGCGCACTGAGCCGCGAGACAGTTCGACCAGGTGCGAAAGCACATCGTCGGCAATCGCGAGATCGGGGGCGTAGATCGAGGCGAGCTTGCCGGCATCGCTCACGCTGACCGGCTGCGCCGGTGCCCACGTCAGCACGCGTGAATGGAAGCGCTCCCACCGTTCCAGCTTCTTCGGCAGCAGTTCTTCGCCCACCAACAGCAGCGATCCCTGCGAACCCTCATAGATGTCTCGCGTCAGCTCGATGAGGGCGTCAGATTTCGCGCAATAGTCGAACTCGTCGATAATCAGCGTACGGCGCGAGGCCGACAATTGCTCGCAGACCAGATCGAGCAGGCCGGACTTGGTCGCGCGGCCATGCTTGACGCCCATCTCGTAGAGAATCTTTTCCAACATCACTTTCGCGCTCCACGCGCTGCGCATCTGCACGTAGTAGGCGCGCGACTCTACCGCGATCGAGTTCGTTGCGAAGGTCTTGCCCCATCCGGCCGGTCCGTGCAGGACACCGATGCCCGGCACACCGCCGCGACGCTGATTCAGTCGCTCGATTGTTGCCGCCACAAGGTCCAGCGTGGCGATCGGCGCAATGCCGCCGGCCGGGCGATTGATTGCAGGGGTGGTTTTCACCATAATGACAATGCCTCTCGTCAAGGGGTTAGTTGAATGCACGCGTCACGGTGGCGACCGTGGCCGTGCCGGGCACCGCCGGGCTGGATGCCTGGCGGTGTTTTCGCATGGCGATTGCGAATTCAGGGGTCTGCGGGTATTGGCCGTACCAGCGCGTCAAAATCGGATCGTCGATCGTGCCGCCGGCCGCGACCAGTTGGTCCAGTTCCTGCCACTTGCGGAACCGCAGCTCCGGCGTTTCCGGAACCGGCCGAATCTTCTTCACGTTGCTCTCAGGTGTGGGCTGCACTTGGCTTGCAGCCTGCCGAGCGTCGATGATCCGCTGCAGATCGGCCGGAATGTCTGCTTTCGGCACGACGCGATCGAGTGCGCGCGCTGCCGTGCCGGCTGCCTTGAGTTCATCGGTCGTATGCGTGGCGGTGCGCGTCGGCAGTGCGGTGAGCTTGCCGGCCTGCGCCGCTTTGTCAGCCACCAGATCCCGCACAAGGCGATCCGTATCGACCTTTGTGCCCTTGATGGCGTGCATCTGCTGCTTCACGTGTTCGCGTTGCTTACGGCGAGCCAGGACGGCGATTTCCGCACGTGACACACCGGTACGCTCCGGATTGCGCGCCACGCAAACGAACTCGCCTTCGTGATAGACAATGACCTCGCCGAGATCGGGCGTGATGCGTACCGCAACATCCTTGCCGACGTAGAGCGCCAGCTCCGGGGCGATGAATTGCGCGTTGTCGATGCGCAGCCCCTTCTTCGTGACGGTGTATCGTCCCTTGCCGGCGGGCGGTGCCAACAGCACATCGAGAGCACGTTCGTCCTCGATGCGATGCACGGGGCCGGTATAGCTCGATGCCCGCTGATAGGGCGACATGCCGATGCCTTCGTGATGCGCGTGTTCGTAGACACCCCTGATCCATTGCTCGATGAGCGCGCGCAGTTCGGATGCCGGCATCGCAAGCGTGACAGCTTCGCCCTTCTTGAACAGGCGTTCGGAGAACGCGCGGCGCGCTTCGATCGCGCTACGCTCGGCGACGCTATGCCCGATGAACGCGGACAGTCCTTCCAGGATCGAGTGCAGCATCGTCTGGATGCCGCGCTCGACGTGCGGTTTCTGCCACGGCGAGAACGGGGCCGTGACGTAGTGCGCGATGCCGAGTGCTGCAAGCGTCTCGATGAAGTTGCGGCTCTTGTAGTCCTGGCCGTTGTCGGTAACGATTTCCTCCGGGACACCCCACAGCAGCAGGGCAAGGCGCAACGCATACTTGTGCGTCTCGGTCTTCGGCGTAGGAGCGAGCACAACCAGCTTGCGCCGGCTGTACACGTCGATCACGACGGACGCGGAATAACGACGCTCGACGCCGTCTTCGTCGGTCAGCATCCAGTCGGCCGGCGTCGCGTCCATTTCCCATCGCTGATTCAGGCGATCGACGTCGGCCGACGCATCACCGAACGCGGTCATATACTTGTTCTTCCACTCGTCCGGATTGGTGGCAGCCGTGAACAGGCCGTCGTGCTTGCGCCGCCACGCCGTCACGAACCGATACGTCGCATCGTAGGACGGCGCGGCGAACAGGATTTCACCGGAGTCGGCGTCGACAGATGCCTGGTTCAGCAGATTGACGATGTGCTGGATGCCGAGGTTCGGTCGGTCGATGAGCAGCGCGAGCGCTGTTTTTTCCAGCTCGGGTTGCTTCGTGAACACGTTCACGTCGCGCTGATGCCGGCCGTCCTTCTCGTCGATCAGGCCCGCAAGGCCGACGCGCTCGTATTCGAGCACCCACCGCTGCAGCGAACGCGGCGAGATCGACGGGATCGTCGACCGGACCGCCGCCGCAACCTCGATTTCCTTCAGGTTGTATGCTTTTGTGTAGGTCGGCCAGGACACGCGGCGGCTCATCGGCTGCACCGTGACGAACCACGTCTCCCAACTCTTGACGATCTCGTAGCGCGCGTCGAACCGTGCCTGCACGCCCGGCGGCAGTTCGGCCGTCAGCTTCTTGAGGCTTTCCTGCGCACGCTGATTCTTCGCTGCGCGCTCGGCTTCGGCATCGGCGCGAACCTGCTCAATCAACTTGAGCGTGCGGCCGGCCGCGTCGCCGCGTGCCTTGATTTCCCGATACCGCTCGACGGCCTTGCGCACGTCGGCCGGCAGGTTCGCCAGGTCAAACAGCTTGCGCTGGCCGCCGCGCACGGCTTCCAGCTCGAAGGGCCAGTTTTCGCGAGTGGCACGACGTTCGGCCGAACGCTTCGTAATAGAGAGGGCTGCGGCAATCAGCTCAAAGTCGATCATTACGCACGCCCTCCAAGCCGGCGAACTACCTCGTCGACAAGCCGGTCCATGACGGTGTCGGGCACGTTCTTGCGAAGCTCACCAAGGCGAGCTTTCACCGAACGCTCTTGCAGCGTCAACGCACCGATCTCCGCGAGCATGGCTTCTTCGCCTCGATACACGCGGCAGCCGCAGCGGTCGGCGAGCATTTCGAGCATCCGGTAATCGCCGGTCGCGACCGTAAGCGCGGGAATAGCTTCGGCAGGAAAACGCCAGCCTTCGGCGCTCGGCGCGCAGTAACGATCGAGCATGTTCTTCGTCGTTTCGTAATTGGACAGACGGGAGATTTGCGCGGCCACCTCGTGCCGGTCGATACCGCGACTAGACACGGTGCCGAGCATGTCCGCGAGGGTCTCGCGAACCGTGAGTGCAACGTCGAGGCCGCCGGCTTCGGGGCGCGGCGCCGGCGGAACGTCAAAGAAGCTCAGTTCCATCTGGCCGGAAGTGGCTTTTCGGGTAGTTTTACGTGCCGACATGTCAAGCTCCGCCCGCACAATTGACGTTGCACGCGTCAGACCGGGTGATAGACTTACATTCCGTTGACGCGACCGCTTTGCGTCGGCCGAAACCGCGCTCACCGCGTCCGCTACGTGCAGCGCCGTCGATGTGATAACGGCTCGGCCAAATGAGATGACGAGGTACGCCGATCGTCGCTGCGATGATCGATTCGGCCTTCGGCCAAGGCACGTCGAGTGCATTTTTTAACGCGCCGGGCGTGTAGCCGTGCGCCATCGACAGTCGCCGCAGCGACCATCCGGCCTTTTCCAGCGCCGCCTTGATGTCGGCGCGATGCCAGTCTTGCAGGGCAACCTGCTCGGCTGGTTTTTTTGACATGTTTAGCGTGTTCATGGGAATGAACAATAGCACGCAAAACCGTGCCTTTCAATGTGTTTTGCGTGTCGCGCTTCGGTTTTTGCGTGCTACTCGGGAGTTTTTGCGTAACACGCTGATTTGATTTGATATTTTTGAAGTGCGACACGAGCCGCGAAAGTGCGACACGCGTGTCGCACTTTCTGGGGTGAGTGAATGACTGAAAGTGCGACACGCATTTCCGTTGAGATAGGCGAAAGATTGCGTGCCTACCGAGAGCACTCTCGCCTGTCCCAAGACCGGCTGGCGGAGCTAGTCGGCGGAACGAAGCGAGGAATTCAGGACAATGAGGCCGGCCGAACAGCCCCGAACAGCAAATTGCTTACCGGGCTGGCGCAGAACGGTCTGAGCATTAACTGGCTCTTAACAGGCAAAGGGCCGATGCTCGTCGCCGATCTCGATACGTCTACCACCTCGGTCAATGGTGAGATTCTCGGCATGGCCTTGGCCGCAGTGGAAAAGATCGCAGCCGAGCGCCGGTTAAAACTACCACCTGAGACGCGGGGGAAGCTCGGTGCGTTGGTGTACCAGTATTTCCTGATTGAGAAGGCAGAAACAGAAGCTACGGCCTATGTCGCCCAGCTCATGGAACTTGTTTCAAACCACTGATGTAGGGGTTTAGATGGAAGACAAGAACAAAATCAGAGAGTTAGCTGCGAAATTGATGGCCGACGGAACGAGTGTGGAAGCGCCGCGACTCGACGGACAACCCGCAGTTAAACGGCCACGAACGAGACCCAATCTCAGTATTGTCGTCAGCGGAAGCGCCGGCCAGGTTGCCGGCGGCGACATCCACAACACGTACCATATCGAGAAGGTCGTACCGCCTCCAGTCGTTGTGCAGACCGGCGTAGGCGTGGTCGATGCGGCTCAGAAGCGGCAGCTACTCGATCTCCGGGACGACATCGTCAAAGCGTCGGAGGTTAAAAAGAAGCCAAAGACACCGCAGAGCGTGATGTACGGACTCAACAAGCACATGAACGTGAACACGTATCACGAGATTCCGGCTGAAGGCTTTGAAAAGGCGCTGAAGTATATGCAGAAGCAGCGCGCGATGCTTGTCGGCATGGCGTCCGCGCCCAAAAAGCTCGCCGATTGGCGGAATCGCCGCATAGCGGCCATCCACGCCCGCTGCAAGGAACGCGAGCTTGAGACATGGCGACGCACCTACATGCAGCGCACGTTCGGTAAGGGATCGATGATTGACTTGGGCGATGACGAATTGGAGCGCCTCTATCGGGCCGTCATGGGGAAAAAGTGACGCGGGTGCTCGATTGGTGCCAAGTTCTGCGCAAAGTTTGCTCAGTGCTGCTCGGTTTTCGCACAATCGGTGCCAAACTGGCTCGCGCAGCCGATTAGCCCGTCAGCCCCGCCGTTATTGGCTTTGTGCCAAGTTCCCGGCTGCCTTAGCTGATGCCATATCGAGCACCACCCCACACATCCAGCCCGGCAGCGTACCAAGCCGACCTTAATGCCACGGTGATGTGATCCTTGCAATTGATTGCAACTGGCCAAGATTCCGGTCCGTTGGGGGCAATGTTGGGGTCAAGAATCCGGAAATGGAAAAGGGGCTACGGCGATTAGCCGTAACCCCTTGATTCCTTTGGTCGGAGCGATAGGATTCGAACCTACGACCCTCTGATCCCAAATCAGCAATGAAGATCTTAATGAAAGCCTTGCCAGAAAAGGCGCTCCGGCTGCTTTTGTCTAATGTTATGCTCAAAAAACATGCACGGAACGACAGGGCTTTGCGGGCGGCAGCGGGGCAATTATTAGACACCCTCAAGCCGATTTGGGCAGACTCAAGCGTACGTCCGCCACTGGTACATTTCGCTTTTTGATGTACGTCTCCGTCATCTTCTCGTCGGTGTGCGCGGCGGCAATCTGGAGCGCCTTCACGTCATATCCAGCCCGCTCGCCGTCCGTGAGTGCCTTGGCTCGAATGTCCTTCACGGTGTATCCGAGATGCAACAGGTCGGCGCGCTTTGCTGCGGCTTTCCACGCCTTCAGGATCGTATTTGCGGCGTACATCTTCCCGTTCCGGGTGTGGACGACGGGCATATCGCCGATGGTCGGTCGGCCGTCGATCTGTCGAATTCGTGACAAAACCTCGTCGATCTCGGGCGTGATCTTGAAGTCGACCCGCACGCCGCTCGAATCTTCTGTTTTGCTCGGGATGAAGTGGATTACTCCGACCTCGCGATCCACGGCTGACCATTTCAAGTTCCGGATCTCGGTCGAGCGCTGCGCCGTCAGGTAGCATAGATCAATGATGCACTGCATCATCGGACCTGTCGGTACGTCCGCCACTACCTCCTTTTCCCTGTCCGTCCCCTCGTACATCTTGTAAGTAGTCTCAAGCATTGCGCCGCGGATTGCGGCAAAGTGCGCGTCGGTGATGTAGGTCTGCCGCGGCTTCGGTTTCTTCAGCTTCACTTCCTTGCACGGATTTGTGTCGCGCCTTCCTTTGTCGACGCACCACTGGAAGAAGCCGGACAGGAACGCGCGCATGACGCGCTGCATGTGCAGCTTGCCAGCGTACTTTACCTTCAGCCAGTTATTGATGTGCGTGGGCTTCACGTCCGCGACGTTGACCTTGCGGAACCCGTTGCCGGCGTAATCTCCGTACTTCGGCCACGCCTTTTCCTTGTGCAGCAGCTTGTTCTCTCGCACGTACTGATCGATCAGCGGGCGCATATCTCCAGCACCTTCCGGGCGTTCGCGTTTCTTCCGCTCTTCGGCCAGTCGCTCGACTAGCTTTGTTTCGTCATCTGCCAGGCTGCACAATCGAATCCATCTTCCCGAAACTGGCTCGCTCCAATACCATGCGCCGTGCTTAGCGTAAACGCGCGGATACTTCGCCTTTTTGCGATTGGTAGCCATCAGTCAAAGCAGAGTTCAACGGTTGATGTTGCGGGATGCCCGACAAGGCCGGCCTTTTTCGCCTGGAGTGACTCGAAGGTCGACCAAGTCATGATGATGGCGCCGTTCGCGGCCGTGACGACGTCGATGCCAAACGTCGCCTTGAACCAGTCGGCCTGCTTCGTGTATCGCTTCTTGCCGGTGACGACTGCGAGATCGGCCGGCTTCATCAGGCGTTCGGTCATGCTAGGATTCCTTTACGCAATGTCATCTGGAGATTGCTATGAGCGAGCCACAAGAGCAGGTTGACCGTCGTTTCATGGATCAGCTTCTGGCCCTGTCCAAAAGGGCTGGTTCCGCGGTTGACCACGATGTCTATGAGTGGCTGATGTCTCGCCGATTTGCGCGTGCGCAGAATCTGCCTACAGACCCGGCTCTCGGAGGCCTTGTGATCACCCAAGCCGGTATTGACTGGTTGGCAATAACGAAGTACGACGGCGTAGAAATTTCGAGATTCAGCGGCTACAAGGGCTACTGGTGGCGCGCTCGCGTCTATCAGATTGCGTCTGGTTGGGGCGGCTTCCTTGAGATTGGCCGGGAAGGATCGGATGCTGAGCGTCGTTTCACTCCCGAATGGCCGAATATTCCTTTTAGCCGAGACGATTGCACCGACCGGCTTGAACACTTGGCGAAAGAGATTATTGACGGCAAGGTTCCCTGGAAGCCCGTTAGCGGTCTTTAGATTCACTACGCCTCCGGGAATTCGTCGTGCGTGCGGCCGTCGAGCAGGCGGCCGGCAGCGCGCTTGCCAGCGTTGCCCATGATCGTGCCGTCGCCGTGTGTGAGCTTAGGGCCGCGCACAGGCACACCCTCGGCGTGGCCCATCATCGGGATCCACTCTCCCCATTGCTTGAACAAGAACGGCACGCCGGCACTGGCGCACTGATCGCGCAGAGATCTGGCCCAGTCCGGATGCATCGGCCGCGCGCCGTGGCCGCTTTCGCCGCCGGCGATCATCCAGTGCAGGCCGCCATCGTCCGGACGGCGGCATTCGAACTGCCTCTTGCCTTCGTGCGTGCGCCAGTTGCCGGTAG
>NZ_LOWC01000158.1:0-13373 GCF_001522845.1 Burkholderia sp. BDU5
ACTCGATCTGATGTTCATTGCCTTTATCAACTTCGCCCTGATTGTCGAAGCCCTTCGATAGTGTGAACACGCCCTAGTCGAGCGACTTCCGGAAACGCAGCACGCTCAGCGCCAGCATCGCGGCGCCGAGGAACGCCATCGCGGCGAGCTGCGGCCACAGCACCGCGAGTCCCGCGCCGCTCAGGAATGCGCCGCGCATCACGACGAGGAAGTAACGCAGCGGATTCAGATAGGTCAGCCACTGCAGCACGCGCGGCATCGCGGCGATCGGAAACGCGAAGCCGGACAGGATGAAGATCGGGTTCACGAGAAAGAAGTTGAGCGCGAACGCCTGCTGCTGCGTGCGCGAGAACGTCGACAGCAGCAGCCCGAGCCCGAGCGTCGCGAGCAGGAACAGCGTGACGCCCGCCAGCATCACGAGCCAGCTTCCGACGAACGGCACATGGAACCAGCCGATCCCGAGCGCCGCGACGAGCGCGACGTCGCCGAGCCCGATCAGGAAGAACGGCACCGTCTTGCCGAGAATGAACTCGACGGGCCGGATCGGACTCACCATGATCTGCTCGAGCGTGCCGACCTCGCGCTCGCGCACGACCGCGAACGCCGTGAGGCTCACGACCTGGATCAGCGTCAGCGTGCCGACGACGCCCGGAATGAAGAACCAGCGGTCGTCGAGGCCCGGATTGAACCACGGCCGCTCGCGCAGCGACACGCTGAGCGCGGGGGGCGCCGCGCCCGCGTTCGACGGCCACGCGCGCGCCGTCCAATCGGTCTGGAACTGCGCGACGATCTGGCTCGCGTAGCCGAGCGCGATCAGCGCGGTGTTCGAGTTCGTGCCGTCGACGATCAACTGCAGCGGCGCGGTCTGCCCGCTGCCGAGAGACTGCGCGAAGCCCGCATGGATCACGATCGCGAACTCCGCGCGGCCGCCGTCGATGTCGCGGCGGATCGCGTCGTCGCTCGCCGCGTCGTCGACGATGTCGAAGCGACCCGTCGCGACGAAATGCGACACGAGATCGCGGCTCGCCTGGCTGCGGTCGAGATCGAGCAGCGCGGTCGCGACGTGGTTGACGGTAAATGTCGCCGCATAGCCGTAGATGATCACCTGCAGCAGCAGCGGCACGACGAGGCGAAACAGCGCCCAGCGGTCGCGCTTCAACTGCAGGAACTCCTTGATCAGCATCGATTGCACGCGGTCGAACATGGCGGCTCCGTCGGACGCGGCGCGTCAATCGAGATGCTTGCGGAACGCCCGCACGCTGAGCCAGCCGATCACGAGCGCGTACAGCGCGAGCGCCGCGAACGGCGCCGCGACGTTCGAAAACGGCCCGCCCTTCAGGAACACCGAGCGCAGGATCGTCACGTAGTAGCGCGCGTAGACGACGAGCGTCACCGCCTGGATCGGCACCGGCATCTGCTCGATCGCGAACGCGTAGCCGGACAGCATCGTCGTCGGCAGCATCGTCAACAGCAGCGCGACCTGGCTCGCGCCGAGCTGGCTGCGGATGCGCACCGACATCAGGTAGCCGATCCCGAGCACGACGAGCGTGAAGAGCGCGGTCGTCGCGATCAGCGTCGGCACGCTGCCGCGAAACGGCACGCCGAACCAGTAGACGGTCGTCAGCAGGCAGAACGCCGCGTCGACGAAGCCGATCGCGAAATACGGGATCACCTTGCCGAGCATCAGCTCGATCGGCGCGATGGGCGTCGAGATCAGCTGCTCCATCGTGCCGCGCTCCCACTCGCGCGCGACGGTCAGCGACGTGAGCTGCGCGCCGACGAGCGCGAGGATCACCGCGACGACGCCTGGAATCACGAAATTGCGGCTGTCGAGCCCCTCGTTGAACCACACGCGCGGCTCCGGATCGACGGTCCCGACCGTCTGCGCGAGCTCGCCGTGCGCCGCCTGCCAGCGCGCGTTCAGGTCCGCGCCGAACTGCGCGACGATGCCGCGCGCGTAGCCGATCGCGATGTTCGTCGTGTTGGTGTCGGTCGCATCGAAGATCGTCTGCACCGATGCCGCGCCGCGCGTCGCGACGGTGCGCGAGAAGTCGACCGGCACGACGACGGCCGCGACGCACGTGCGCCGGTCGACGGCCGCGCGCAGCGCGGCCTCGCTGCCGAGCGTCCGCACGCCCGCGAACCAGCCGGACGACACGAAGCGGTCGATCAGCTCGCGGCTTTGCTGGCTGCGCTCTTCGTCGTGCACGCAAAGCGGCACGTGGCGAATGTCGAGGCTCACGCCATAGCCGAGCAGCGCCATCTGCATGAGCGGCATCAGGAGCGCGATCGCGAGGCTGCGCGGATCGCGCCAGATCTGCAGCGTCTCCTTGTACGCGATCGCGATCAGGCGCCTCACGCTCATGCCGCGCTCCGCTTGCGCCGCTCGACGCGCGCGACGAGCTGCACGAACACGTCCTCGAGACTCGGGCGGATCGGCTGCGGCTCGCCCGCTTCGATGCGCGCGGCGGCGAGCGCGTCGCGCAGCGCGCCCGCCTGCGCGCCGCCGGCGACGAGTACGTGCAGCCGGTCGCCGAAGATCGACGCGTCGAGCACGCCGCGCGTGCCGCGCAGCACGGCGACCGCCTCGCCGAGCGGTGCGCACGCGAGCTCGAACAGCGCGCCGCCCAGCTCGCGCTCGCGCAGCTCGCCCGGGCTGCCGATCGCGATCAGCCGGCCCGCGTCGATCAGCGCGATCCGGTTGCAGTACTCGGCCTCGTCCATGTAGTGCGTCGACACGAGCACTGTCACGCCGTCGGCCGCGAGCCGGTGGATCAGATCCCAGAAGCGCCGCCGCGCCTGCGGCTCGACGCCGGACGTCGGCTCGTCGAGAAACAGCACGGGCGGCCGATGCAGGATCGCGCAGCCGAGCGCGAGCCGCTGCCGCCAGCCGCCCGCGAGCGTGCGCACGAGCGCGTCCTCGCGCCCTTCGAGGCCCGCCATCTCGATCGCGAAACGGATCCGCTCGTCGAGCGCGTCGCGCGGCACCCGGTAGATGCCGGCGAAGAAACGCAGGTTTTCGCGGCACGTCAGATCGCCGTACAGCGAGAATTTCTGCGACATGTAGCCGATGTGCGCGCGCACCGATTCGGGCTCGGCGCGCACGTCGAAGCCCGCGACCGTCGCGCTGCCCGCGCTCGGCGCGAAGAGTCCGCACAGCAGCCGGATCGTCGTCGATTTGCCCGCGCCGTTCGGGCCGATGAAGCCGACCACTTCGCCGCGCGCGATCGACAGGTCGAGTGCGTCGACCGCCGTGAACGCGCCGAAGCGCTTCGTCAGGCCGCGCGCGACGACGACGCCGTCACGCACGGCCGCGTTCGCATGCACGCTTGCGTTCGCGTTCGCGGCGGCGTCGGCGCTCGGCGAGCCCGCTGCGGGCGGTTTCGTCGCGCGCGTCATCCCGCGTCTCCGACGAGCGCGACGAACGCGTCCTCGATGCCGGGCTCGATCGCGGCAATTGGCGCATGCGCGATCCCGCGCGCCGCGAGCCGCGCAGCGAGCTCGGGCGAACGTCGCTGCGCGTCGTCGACCCGCACGTGCACGCGATCGCCCATCAGCAGCGCGCCGAGCACGCCCGGCGCATCGGCGAGCGCGTCGCGGATCGCACGCGGATCGCCGCCGCCCACCGCGACGAGCGCGCCCCGCATCGACTGCTTCAGCCGCTCCGGCGTATCGCACTGCCGCACGACGCCCGCATGCAGCAGCGCGAGCCGCGAGCAGCGCTCCGCCTCGTCCATGTACGCAGTCGACATCACGATCGTCACGCCCTCCTCGCGCAGCCGGTACAGGATCGCCCAGAAGTCGCGCCGCGACACCGGATCGACGCCCGTCGTCGGCTCGTCGAGCAGCAGCACGTTCGGCCGGTGGATCAGCGCGCAGACAAGCCCGAGCTTCTGCTTCATCCCGCCCGACAGCTGGCCGGCGAGCCGCCGCCTGAACGGCTCGAGGCCCGCCGCGGCGAGCAGCTCGGCGAGATCGGCGCGATAGCGCACGCGCGGCACCTCGAACAGCTCGCCGTAGAAGAACACGTTCTCGTCGACGGTCAGGTCCTCGTACAGCCCGAAGCGCTGCGGCATGTAGCTGAGCGCGATCTTCGCGCGCTCGGGGTCGGCGATCACGTCGATGCCGTCGAGCTCGATGCGGCCCGCGTCCGGACGCAGCACGCCCGCGAGCATCCGCATCAGCGTCGTCTTGCCCGCGCCGTCCGGACCGACGAGCCCGAAGATCTCGCCGCGCGCGACCGCGAAGCTCACGTCGCGCACCGCGTCAACCGCGCCGAAGCGGCGCGCGACATGCTCAACGCGCACGGTCGGCGCGAACGAGGCTCCGGCGGCATCGGGCGCGCTCATCGGCCGCTCGCGATCGCGGCGATCGTCGCGTCGGCGGGCATGCCGGGCAACAGCTCGTGCGTCGGGTTGTCGATGTCGATGCGGATCCGGTAGACCTGCGTGATCCGCTCCTCGTGCGTCTCGACCGTTTTCGGCGTGAACTCGGCCTGCGGCGACACGAAGCTGATCCGGCCGCGGTAGACGGCGGACGGATACGCGTCGGTGCGCACGTCGACCGGCTCGCCGATCCGGATGCGCCCGACGTCGGGCTCGTTCACGTACGCGCGCAGCCACACGTGATCGAGCTCGGCGATGGTGAAGATCGCGACGCCCGGCCCCGCGAGCTGACCGAGCTCCGCGTGCCGCACCGAGATCACGCCGTCGAACGGCGCGGCGAGTTCCGTGTACGACAGCGTCGTCTCGTCGAGCTTGCGCTTCGCCTGTGCGGCCGTCACGTTCGCGGCGGCGAGCGTGACGTCGTTGCGCGCAGCGGCGAGGAGCGCCTGGTCGCGCGAGAGCGCCGCGGCGGACTGGCGCTCGGCTGTCTGCGCGAGGTCGCGCGATTGCTGCGACACCGCTGATTGCCGAGCGAGCGTGTCGGCGCGCGCGAAATCGCGCTGCTTTTCGGCCAGATCGAAGCGGTCGCTGACAACGCCGTGCTCGAGCGCCGCGACGTTGCTGCGATTCGCTTCGACCTGCGCGGTCTGCACGTCGACGTTCGCGCGGTCGATATCGGTCTGGCGCCGGTACAGGCGATCGTCAACACGCGCGAGCACGGTCCCGCGCGCGACGCGCGCGCCTTCGTCGAACGGCAGATAGACGATCGGCGCCTGGACCTGTGTGAAGCTCAGCACGCTTTCGTGCGCCTCGATGTTGCCCGACACGACGATCCGCGACGGCGGCTCGCTCGGGCCGAACAGCGCGGGCCAACGCAGCGCCGCATAGCCGAGCGCCGCGACGGCGGCGGCAAGCGCGACGGCCAGCGTGAGGCGAAGGCGGCGGTTGTGCGGCATCGTGAGAAGCGGCGGCGGGGCAATGCGACCACTCTACGTTCGCGGTCGCGGCGATCTTTGACGCGGGTCAACGGCCGTGCCGGCGCCGGTACGGGCGGCGAGCGCGGCGCCCGTCGTCCGGCGTCGCGACAGAAGCGGCTCCGTGTGTTTGCGTCGATCGGACGAATGGCGGCGTTACCTTGATCGCATCCTGCGGCGGCATGCGCGTTGTGGCATGGGCGAACGTTCGCCGTGCATGCTGCGTCGCCACACGACATCACGCCCCGCAAAGCCATGCGAATGCCAACCGCGCCTACACTGAACACGGCAACGAAGCGCGACGGCGAAGGACGACAGGATGCCGCGCCGCAACATCCGGACGTCTTGTCCGCCTTGCAGCCGCCCGCATCGGTACGCTTCGCCGCCGGCCGGATTCGGCGCTTGCGCTTCGGCCGCTCCGACTCGAAGCATCACTCGATTGCAATTCATCTTGACATCAGTCAATGTAACGTTTTAGTGACGCACGACGGCCGCCGCAAATGACGCCGACCGTCCGGCGAACCGGCGGGGCCCACATCCCCGCGATACCGGCGCGGAACGCGCGCCGAGCCGCGACGCAGCGCAGCGCATGCGCCCGGCCCGCCAGAACACAAAACGGAGACACAGATGGCGCGTTACGACACGATCATCCAGAACGGCCTGTGGTTCGACGGCACGGGCGCCGAGCCCCGCGCGCGCGACCTCGGCATTCGCGACGGCCGCGTCGAAACGGTGTCGGACGCGCCGCTCGCGGCCGACGGCGCGAACGTGATCGACGCGGCCGGCAAATGGGTGATGCCCGGCTTCGTCGACATCCACACGCATTACGACGCCGAGATCCTCGTATCGCCGGGGCTGCCCGAATCGGTGCGGCACGGCGTGACGAGCGTCTTTCTCGGCTCGTGCTCGCTGTCGACGGTCCACGCGGACGCGCTCGACTGCACCGATCTCTTCAGCCGCGTCGAGGCGCTGCCGCGCGAGCAGATGCTCGCGGTGCTGTCGCGCGTGAAAACGTGGGACACGGCGGCCTCGTACGTCCGCCATCTCGAATCGCTGCCGCTCGGCCCGAACGTCGCCGCGTTCCTCGGGCATTCGGATCTGCGCACGTACGTGCTCGGACTCGGGCGCGCGGTCGACGACCGCGTGCGCCCGGACGAAGCGGATCTGCAACGGATGGAGCGGCTGCTCGACGACGCGCTCGACGCGGGCTTCGTCGGACTGTCGTCGATGACGACGCCGTGGGACAAGCTCGACGGCGAGCGCTACCGGTCGAAGTCGCTGCCGTCGACGTTCGCGACGTGGCGCGAGTACCGGCGCCTGAACCGCTTGCTGCGCCGCCGCGGCCGCGTGCTGCAAAGCGCGCCGAACACGACGAATCCGCTGAACGGCCTGCTCTTCATGGCCGAGAGCTGCGGCTACTTCGTGCGCAAGCCGCTGCGCACGTCGCTCCTCGTCGCGGCCGACAGCAAGGCGGCGCCGCGCGGCACCATCGACGTGCTGCTCGGCGGCGTGCGGCTCGCGAACGCACTCTTTCGCGGCGAACTC
Source organism: Burkholderia sp. BDU5 (assembly GCF_001522845.1). NCBI lineage: Bacteria > Pseudomonadati > Pseudomonadota > Betaproteobacteria > Burkholderiales > Burkholderiaceae > Burkholderia > Burkholderia sp. BDU5. Next base: position 6,905 of record NZ_LOWC01000158.1, read on the forward strand.
GTCTGGCAGCATCTGCCGGTGCCGTTCGAGGTCTATGCGGACGGCATCGATTTCGTGATCTTCGAGGAATTCGGCGCGGGCCGCGCGGCGCTGCATCTGAACGACGCGCTCGAGCGCAACAAGCTGCTGCAGAACGAAGGCTACCGGCGCCAGTTCCGCAAGCAGGTCGCCAAGGGGCTCGACTTGCGGCTCTGGACGCGCGATCTGTACGACACGCGGATCGTCGGCTGTCCGGACGAATCGGTCGTCGGCAAGTCGTTCGGCCAGGTCGCGGACGCGCGCGGGATCCATCCGGCCGATGCGCTCCTCGATCTCGTCGTCGCATACGGCCAGAAAGTACGCTGGTGCATGACGATCGCGAATCACCGCGCGGACGTGCTCGACCGGATCGCGACGAATCCCGCGTTGCAGATCGGCTTCGCCGATTCGGGCGCGCATCTGCGCAACATGGCGTTCTACAACGCGCCGGTGCGCTTCCTGCGCCGCGTGCGCGAGGCCGAACGCGCCGGGCGGCCGTTCATGTCGATGCAGCAAGCGGTGCATCGCGTGACGGGCGAACTCGCCGCGTACTTCGGGCTCGACGCCGGCACGCTGCGCGCCGGCGATCGCGCGGATATCGCGATCGTCGCCCCCGAGCATCTCGACGCGTCGGTCGACGCGTATCACGAGGAAGACATGGCCGCGTTCGGCGGGCTGCGCCGGCTCGTGAACCGCAGCGGCGCGGCGATCGCGGCGACGCTCGTCAACGGACAGATCGTGTATCGCAACGGCGCGTTCGCCGACGGCTACGGCGAAACGCGGCGCTCGGGGCAGTTCCTGCGCGCGGCGACGCGCTAGGCGCGCACGAGCGCGTCGCCGGCCGGCGCGTTGCCGGTTCGCGAGAAGTCCTGCCGCTTCGTCTTTTTTCGTTCGGCGCGCCGGTCGCGCCCCTCGCTTAAACGCGACCGCTCAAGCCGGGCGGCGGGCGGGCGGCGCGCCCGGCGTTCCGGGCGCACCGCGTGCGCTATGCGGCTGCCCATCGAGCAGCGTCGTCCGCGTGCGCGCCGCTTGTTGCGGCGCAATGGCGTCAGGCATTCGCTTTCGGATCGAGTGAGCGGCGACCGCGGGCGCGCTCGACGAGCCGCGACGCGCTCGGTCATTCGTCGCGCGAAGGCGCGGCCGCCCCGTCCTGCCGCGCACCGCCGGCGCACGACCGAATCCGATACGCGCAGCGCCGCGCGCCGACCGGAATGTGCTCGATGCGCTCGATCGACAGCGCATCGCCGAGCATCTCGCGAAAGATCTCGAGCTCCGACCGGCAGAACCCCTGGCACGCGGTCGCGGCCGCGCAGATCGGACAGTGATTCTCGATGAAGAGCCAGCCGTCGCCGTCGGGCGCGCGCGACCATTCGGCGAAATAGCCTTCCCTGTCGCGAAGCTCCGCGAGCCGCGCGATCCGCGTCTCCGGGTCCGTCACGCCGGCGAGCGTCTGCGCGTACGTGCGGCGCATCTCCGTCTCGCGCGCGGAGATCAGGAGATCGAGCGTCGGCTGGCCGAGCGTCGTGCGGATGATCCGGATCAGGTCGACCGTCACGTCCGCGTGCGCGTCCGGGAAATGGCCGTGGCCGAGCGTCGTGAGCCGCCAGACCCGCGCGGGCCGCCCGACGCCCTGCGGCACGTTCTCCGCCTCGACGAGCCCGTCCGCCTCGAGCTTCTTCAACTGCTGCCGCGCGGCCTCGGCGGTCGTGCCGAGATACGTGCCGAGCTCGGCCGCCTGCAACGGGCCACGCCGCTTCAGCACGTTCAGCACGCGCTCGGAAACCGGAATTTCCTGCTTCGAAAAGATATCGTCCATCGCCGCATTATCAAACGCGTAGCTTGCGCAATGCAACGGTCGCGCGAGCCGATCAGGCAAATCACCCAAATAAACCAAGGATATCCTTGACTTATTCTGTCATCAGACAAATCATGTCGCGATTCTTACAAAATGACTGAGAGATTTCCATGGGCCGTCGGCTATTGCTTGCATTGGCGCTGTTGGCGTTCATTTTCGGTGGGCTTGTTCTGTGGCGGGAAAGCCGCGTGCAGGCCGCCGATCATCCCCCCGCCCCCCCACCTCCGCTGACGGTCTCCGCCGTCTCCGTGCGCGCCGCGCCCGAGCGCGTGACGCTCGACGCGGTCGGCTCGCTCGACGCGGTCCGTCAAGTGACGCTCGCGCCCGAAGTGGCCGGCCGCGTCGTCACGCTGCATTTCGAGGCCGGCGCGACGGTCCGCAAGGGCCAGTTGATCGTCCAGCTCTTCGACGAGCCGGAGCGCGCAAAGCTTGCGTCGATCCGGGCGAAGGCCGCATTCGCGAAGCGCCAGCTCGACCGCTCTCAGGCGCTCGCGCAAACGGGCGCCGAGCCGCGCAACATCTTCGACCAGCACCGCTTCGACTTCGACGCGGCCGCAGCCGACATCCGCGAGACGCAGGCGGTGATCACGCAAAAGGCGGTGCGCGCGCCGTTCGACGGCGTGCTCGGCCTGCGCCGCGTGAACCTCGGCCAGTATCTGAACGCGGGCGATGCGATCGCGACGCTGACCGATCTCGATTCGCTGTACGCGAACTTCACGGTCCCGCAGAAGAACCTGAGCCAGTTGCGCCTCGGCCAGAACGTGTCGATCGCGACGGACGCGTATCCGGACCGGGCGCTCGCCGGCCGCGTGACCGCGATCGAGCCGCAGGTCGGCTCCGAGACGCGCAACGTCGCCGTGCAGGCGACGCTCGCGAACCCCGATCATCTGCTGCGCCCGGGCATGTATATCCAGGCGCGGCTCGAGCTGCCGCCGCGCGAGCGCGCGCTGACGGTGCCCGATACCGCGGTGCAGACGTCGCAGCGCGGCGAATCCGTGCTCGTCGTCGGCAAGCCGGGCCGCGACGGCCTCGGCGTCGTGCGGCTGCAGCCCGTTCGCACCGGCCGGCGCGCCGACGGCCGCATCGCGATCGCCGACGGCCTGCGGGCGGGCGACGTCGTCGTCACGTCCGGCCAGGTGCGCCTCGCGGCGGGCGACAAGGTGAAGGTCGCGCTCGAAGACGGCGCAGCGTCGGGAGCGGAGCAATGAACGCCGGCGCCCCGCACGAATCCGGCGCGACGCGCGCGCGCTTCACCGACATCTTCGTCCGTCGTCCGGTGCTGTCGCTCGTGCTCAGCCTGCTGATCCTGCTCGTCGGCCTGCGCGCGCTGATGTCGCTGCCGGTGCGGCAATATCCGGCGCTCGAGAGCGCGACGATCAGCGTCGAGACCGACTACCCCGGCGCGTCGCAGGACCTGATGCAGGGCTTCGTGACGACGCCGATCGCGCAATCTATCGCGACCGCTGACGGGATCGAGTACATCACGTCGACGACCACGCAGGGCAAGAGTGTCGTGAAGGCGCGGCTGCGCCTGAATGCGAACGCGGACCGCGCGATGACCGAAGTGATGGCGAAGGTCCAGCAGGTGAAGTACAAGCTGCCCGCCGACGCGTACGACTCGGTGATCACGAAGCTGACCGACGCGCCGACCGCGGTGATGTACCTCGGCTTTGCGAGCGACACGCTGTCGATCCCGCAGATCACCGACTACGTCGTACGCGTCGCGCAGCCGCTCGTGACGACGGTGCCGGGCGTCGCATCGGCCGAGATCCTCGGCGGCCAGAACCTCGCGATGCGGGTCTGGCTCGACGCGACGCGGCTCGCCGCGCACGGGCTGTCCGCGGGCGACGTGGCCGCGGCGATCCGCGCGAACAACGTGCAGGCGGCGCCGGGCCAGGTCAAGGGATCGCTCACGATCGCCGACATCTCGGCGAACACCGATCTGACCGACGTCGGCGCGTTCAACGAGATGGTCGTGAAGCACGATCCGAACGGCGGCGGGCTCGTGCGGCTGAAGGACGTCGCGACGGTCGAGATCGGCGGCGAGAACTACAATTCGAGTGCGCTGATGAACGGCCGCCGCGCGGTGTACATCGCGGTCAACGCGACGCCTGCCGGCAATCCGCTCGAGATCGTGCGCGGCGTCGACGCGGTGCTGCCCGCGATGGAGCGCAACAAGCCGGCGAGCATCCAGATCGCGAACATGTTCGACGGCGCGCGCTTCGTCAACGCGTCGATCGCCGAGGTTCGCTCGACGCTCACCGAGGCGATCGCGATCGTCGTCGTCGTGATCTTCCTGTTCCTCGGCTCGTTCCGCGCGGTGATCATCCCGGTGCTGACGATCCCGCTGTCGCTCGTCGGCTCCGCCGCGCTGATGCTCGCGGCGGGCTTCTCGCTGAACCTGCTGACGCTGCTCGCGATGGTACTCGCGATCGGGCTCGTCGTCGACGATGCGATCGTCGTCGTCGAGAACATCCATCGGCACATCGAGGAAGGCGAGCCGCCCGTGCGCGCCGCGCTGATCGGCGCACGCGAGATCGCGTCGCCCGTGCTCGTGATGATGGCGACGCTGATCTCCGTGTACGCGCCGATCGGGCTGATGGGCGGCCTGACCGGGTCGCTCTTCAAGGAGTTCGCGTTCACGCTCGCGGGCGCGGTGCTCGTGTCGGGGATCGTCGCGCTCACGCTGTCGCCGATGCTCGGCTCGCTGCTCTTGACGAGCAAGATGTCGGAAGGCCGCGTCGCGAAGGCGATCGAGCACACGCTCGAGCGCGCGACGCAAGTCTACCGACGCGGCCTGCAAGCGAGCCTCGCCGCGCGGCCGGCGATCCTGCTGATCGGCGTCGGCGTGCTGGCGGGCATCGTGCTGCTCTTCTCCGGCGTGAAGCGCGAGCTCGCGCCGCAGGAAGACCAGGGCTCGATCATGGTCGCGGTGAAGGCGCCGCAGTACGCGAACCTCGACTACATGGAGCGCTACGCGCCCGACATCGAGCACGTGTTCCGCACGCTGCCCGAAGCGGACACGAGCTTCATCCTGAACAGCTACGGCGGCAGCAATCTCGGCTTCGCCGGCGTGAACCTCGTCGACTGGGAAAAGCGCGAGCGCAGCGCGTCGACGCTGCAGGCGCTGATCCAGGCGCGCGGCGACCAGATCCAGGGCGACCGTGTGTTCGCGTTCCAGCTGCCGGCGCTGCCCGCGTCGAGCGGCGGCCTGCCGATCCAGATGGTGCTGCGCTCGCCGTCGGGCTTCGCGGACCTCTACGCGCAGATGGACCGGATCAAGGCGGCGGCGGCGAAGAGCGGCCTTTTCGCCGTCGTCGACAGCGACCTGACGTTCGACAGCCGCGCGGTCGGCGTGACGATCGACCGCAATCAGGCGAACACGCTCGGCGTGACGATGAAGGACATCGCCGACACGCTTGCCGTCCTCGTCGGCGAGAACTACGTGAACCGCTTCAACTTCAAGGGACGCTCGTACGACGTGATTCCGCAGGTGTCGCGCGGCGAGCGGCTGTCGTCGGAGATGCTGAGCCGCTACTACGTGAAAACGGGCTCCGGCCAGATGATTCCGCTGTCGACGGTGATCCGCGTGACGAACGGCAGCCAGGCGAACGCGCTCAGTCAGTTCAACCAGATGAACTCGGCGACGTTCTCCGCCGTGCCCGCGCCCGGCGTGACGATGGGCGAGGCGGTCGCGTTCCTCGAGGCGCAGAAGCTGCCGGCCGGCTTCTCGATCGACTGGCTCGGCGAATCGCGGCAATACGTGCAGGAAGGCAACCGGCTCGCCGTCACGTTCGGCTTCGCGCTGATCGTGATCTTCCTCGTGCTCGCCGCGCAGTTCGAAAGCCTGCGCGATCCGCTCGTGATCCTCGTGTCGGTGCCGCTGTCGACCTGCGGTGCGCTCGCTCCGCTCTACCTCGGCTTCGCGACGCTGAACATCTATACGCAGATCGGGCTCGTCACGCTGATCGGCCTGATCTCGAAGCACGGGATCCTGATGGTCAGCTTCGCGAACGACCTGCAGCGCCACGAAGGGCTCGATCGCCGCGCGGCGATCGAGCGTGCGGCGGCCGTGCGGCTGCGGCCGATCCTGATGACGACGGCCGCGATGGTCGCGGGCCTCGTGCCGCTCGTGTTCGCGGCGGGCGCCGGCGCGGCGAGCCGCTTCGCGATCGGCATCACGGTGTCGACCGGCATGCTGGTCGGCACGCTCTTCACGCTGTTCGTGCTGCCGACCGTCTACACGTTCGTCGCGAAGGACCACGGCGCGGCCATGCGCAGCGAGCGCGCGCAACTCCTCGCGGCAACCCGATAACCATGAACGACACGATGCATCGCTTCTCTCACGAAACGGCGACGGCCTCGCGCCGCCGCCACCGCCGCACACGCGACGCAGCGGCTTCGGCCACACGCTCGGCGATCCGTTCGACCGCAATCGCGCTCGCCGTGTTCGCGACGGGCTGCACGCTCGCGCCGCGCTACGAGCGTCCGGCCGCGCCCGTGTCGGGCGCGTTCCCGGCCGACGGCGTCTACGCCACGCAGCCGGGCGCCGCGTCCGGCGCGCGCAGCGCGAACGGCCAGGCGGCCGTCGACATC
>NZ_LOWC01000159.1:0-297611 GCF_001522845.1 Burkholderia sp. BDU5
GGCAGGCAGCGCACGCGAATCGTGGATTTCGACGGTGTCCGCTCGTAAGTCATTGATTCTTGAAGCGAGTGCCGCCGCGAGTCTCCCTCGATTTGCCACTAGTCAAGCCGCTTTTGCCATGAGTCCGGTTTTTGCTCGGGCCGCCGCCGTCCTTCTCTCTTCTCTCTCTATTTCATTGAAAAAGAAAGAGAAAGAAAGCGAGGAAGGGCAAGGCATAGGTCGAAACGGACTGCCACGAGTTGAGCGCGTTTTGCCATCAGTGACAGACGCTGCCTATTTTTTAGGCCATGAGTTTGTCGGTGTTGCCATGCCTGAATGATGGCAATTGATGGCGCACACACACCTTAAAAATCAAAGAGTTATGAGAGATTTCGGTGCAAACCATCAGTCCACGAGTTGCGCTGCGTGTGCTCCCCCGGCGCGGGACGCGGGCACGATGCCAGTGAACACGGTCGACCTGCCCGCCGCAGCCGCGATGCTCGGTGCGCATCCCGAGACGGTGCGCTTGAAAGCCAAGGCGGGCGCGCTACCCGGCAGGAAGGTCGGCAAGCGCTGGATGTTTTCGACAGTTGCCCTGCAGCGTTACCTCGCCGGAGAATGGACTCCGCGAGTTGTGCAGGGCGAACGTCCCGGAGAAATTGAAAGATGTCGCTCTACAAACGAGAAAGAAGTTCGAACTGGTATTACAAGCTCTACCCCCCTGGCGGCGGAACGCCGCTACAAGGCAGCACTGGCACCAGCGACCGAGCCAAGGCGCAGGAATTTCACGACCGCCTGAAAGCAAGCATGTGGGATCAAGCGAAGCTCGGCCAGGCGCAGCAGTACACCTGGAACGATGCTGTTGTCGCGTACCTCGAGGATCGCGAAGGCATCGCGAGCATCGAGACAACGAAGATTCACCTGCGTTGGCTGGATCCGCATCTGAACGGCGAGCTGCTCGTGAACATCGACCGCGACAGGATCGACGCAATTGAGCGCGCGAAGCGTGCGGAGCCCGTCATGGTTCGCACGCGAAGTGGCCTGAAGCAGACCGGTCGGACGGTTGCAGCCGGCACCGTACGGCGCGTCGGCGGCGTCATCATTGCTGTGCTGAATCATGCGGCCGAACGCGGCTGGATCGCGCGGGCGCCGACACGGAAGCGGAAGAAGTCGGCCGCAAAGCGCATCCGTTGGCTCAGTCAGGCGGAAGCGGGCCGATTACTCACGCAGTTGCCCAACCATCTCGCGGCAATGGCGCAGTTCAGCCTTGAAACCGGACTACGACGCGCGAATGTGACGGGGCTGCAATGGTCCCAGGTCGACCTCGTGCGTCGGGTTGCCTGGATCCATCCCGACCAGGCGAAAGCGCGCAAGGCGATCACCGTGCCGCTGTCCGAAACCGCAGTTGAAGTGCTACGGCAGCAGATCGCAAAAAAACGGAAGTCTGAACACCTCGAAAGCGTGTTCGTGTACAAGGGCGTGCCGGTTCGCCAAACCACGACGGAGGCGTGGCGGAAGGCGTTGAAGCGCGCACACGTCAAGGACTTCCGATGGCATGACCTACGGCACACCTGGGCGAGCTGGCATGTGCAACGCGGCACGCCGTTGCAGGTGCTCAAGGAGCTCGGTGGCTGGGAAACGATGGAGATGGTGCAGCGCTACGCACACCTATCGGCCGATCACCTCGCGCAATGGGTGACCCCGCATACACAAGTCGCGGAGGTGATCCAGTTGCCGCCGCCGGCGACGCGGGAAAGCGTGCGAAGGGCCGGATAACAGGTGTACTTTAGCTACACTCGGTAAAAACGACGGTGGGGGAAAATCGCTGAGAGCCTTATCCGGCTTGGCGCGCCCGGCTGGGATCGAACCAGCAACCCCTGCCTTCGGAGGGCATTCAATCGCCGCCCGCTCCGCCTTGCTCCACGGGCGTCTCGTACTCTATCCATTGACATTCGGGTACAATTCGGGTACAGTTTGTCCCAAGGTAACGCTCCACATGACGGAGGGAACTATGGGAACAATCATCACTCGCGAGGGTACGCACGGGGACACAACGTATCAGGCCAAGATCAGGCGCACGGGCTTCCCGATGCAGTCGCGCACCTTCAAGACGAAGAAGGAGGCCGAGCAGTGGATGCGCGAGGTCGAGTACGGGATGGACAAGGGGTCGTTCAGGGTGTCGAGTATCGCACAGACCGCGACGCTCAAGGACATGCTCGAAACCTACCGGGACAAGGTGAGCAGCAAGAAGAAGGGCGGCGACGTGGAGGTCATCCGCATCAACGCCATGCTCGACACGAAGTACGCGCAGTACCGGCTCGCGAACTTCACCAAGGAGGTCGTGGCGCAGTGGCGCGACGAGCGGCTGGCGAAGGTCTCCGGGTCCACCGTGAACCGGGAAATGAACCTGCTCGGGCACGTCATCGAGAAGGCCCGGAAGGAATGGGGTGTTGAACTGCCCGAGAACCCCGTACAGGAGGTCGAGCGGCCCAAGCACTCTCCGCACAGAGAACGGCGGTTGCGCGACGACGAGGAGGCGCGGTTGCTGTTCGCTGCGGAGAAGGCTCGGATGAAGTACCAACGGCCACTGATCGTGCTCGCTATCGAGACGGCCATGCGGCGGGCCGAGTTGGTCAATCTGCGTTGGGAGTTCATCGACATCACGAAGCGGCGTATACATCTAGTGGAGTCCGAGGACTTCAGCATCAAGAACGGCACGTCGCGTGTGATCCCGCTCTCGAAGCGGGCCATCGACGCACTGGAGGCGTACCAGCCCGACCCCGCCAAGCGGAAGGGTCAAGTTTTCGAAGGGCTTACAGAGGAAGCGCTGACGCAGGCGTTCACGCGGACGGTCGCTCGGGCCAAGATGGAGGACTTCCACCTGCACGACCTGCGGCACGAGGCCACCAGCCGGTTCTTCGAGAAGGGGCTGTCCATCGCGGAGGTGAAGTCCATCACGGGTCACAAGTCGATGTCCGCGCTCGAACGCTACGTCCACATCAACGCGGGCGGGTTGGCCGCGAAGCTGGATTAGTGCATGGTCATGTCGTCCCACGTCCAGACTTGGAGGACGTGCGGCGCAGCTACCACGTAGGCGAACGTGTCGTCCGGTAGAGGCTCCACCGGGGTCGGCACATACTCCCCACTCTCGTCCACGCACAGGTCGGCGTAGACGTACTTCATGGCAGGCCCGCCCATGCGCGCAGCGCGGCCTTGTCGTCGTTACAGCGGTCGAGAGCCGTCTGATAGTCGTGGACCGACTGGACAAGCCCGCCGAGTGTTCGGCTGGAGGGCGGGTCCGGTTCGGCGCAGTCAGCGAGCAGCGACGCCGCTGGCAGGTCGCGGTGCGGTGCCGGGGCGGTTGCCGTACAGGCTGTCAAACACGTCATCAGGAACAGGCTCGTCACGCCAATCAGGGTTCGCGTTGAGAGCATCGTTCACCTTCTTCTGGTTGGTCGAGGCGCGCTCCTGCGTCTTCTTCGAGGCCGTCAGGTAGGCGTCGAAGGCGGCTTGGGAAGCGGCCAGTGATTGCGCGAGCGCGGCGTTCTTGGCCTGCTCGTCGGAGAGCTTCGATTCGAGGGCCGCGTTGCGCGAGTGCTCGAACCAGCCGTAGCCGCCGAGGGCCAGCGCGAGGAGCGCGAGCACCACGGCAGCGGCGGCGAGAATCTTGGTCAGGAGGGTCATACCTTCTCCGGGGTGATGCACAGTTGGTACTCGGCTGCGCGCCGCTTGACGAGGCCGTTGAGCACCTTCCCGCCCGCGTACACCCATCGCTTCAGTTCCTCGCACGCGCCTGCGTGGTCGCCTGCGTTGAGCTTGCGGAGCATGGTCGAGGATGCGAACTTGGATGCGCCGACGTTGTATACGAAGTCGGTGTACGCGCCGAGTTCGTTGCCGTTGAGTTCCACCTTCACGAGGCGGTCAACGTCGCGAAGCGCGTCCATCGCGTCCATGTGCGCGAGCGCGTCGCACTCGGCAGGCGTGGCCTTGTCACCCATCTGGACGCCTGTGGTGTGGCCTCGGCAGATGGTTGGGATGCCCACCGGGTCGCGGTAGGCCGTCAGCACCTCGCCCTCGAACTTCACACCGAGAGCAAGGGCCGCAGCCAGCGCGACGGCCACCACCCGCGCTGTGAGAGCGGGGCGGGCCACGTTATGCGTCTCCGGTCGTGTCGGGCTTCACACGCGTACCGTCGCCGCCGAGCACCTTGTCGGTAGCATTCGCGCAGGCGATGAAGAACGCACGGAGGTCGGTTGCAGCGTCCACGTTCTCCGAGCCAGCGGCGCGGGCGAGTTCGACGTGCGAGATTGCGCGTGCAGCGTCCACGCGGAGATCGAAGCCACGGATGACGCGGCGAAGGTCAGGCAGATTCACGTAATCCATTGATTACCTCTTGTATCGGTTCATGAGGGAGCCACCGCGAGGTGCGGTGGATACGGGGCGTCCGAGCGGGTTCTTACGCCACGCTTCGAACTCGGCAGCGCGCTGCGCTTCGATGGCCTTCTCTTGGTCTACGCCGAGGAGTCGGACCCAGTAGCGGACAGCACCAGCCAGCGCGTCGAGGCGGTCGTCGTGCTGCAACGACTGCTTGTCGCGGGTGATGAATGCGATCTGATGGAACAGGGAGTACGTGTTGCGCTTCTCCAGCGAATAGCCAGCGAGGGATGCGTTCTCTCGCCGTGCGATGTCGTCGTTGAAGATGAGCGCGCCGCGTGCAATGACCGGCTCAAGCGTGTCGATGATCCGAAGCTCTTTCTGGCCGGTCTCATAGACTTCTTCGATAGCGCAGCCATTGGGGCCGTCGCCGTTGTTGACTGCCACGTACTCGCCGCGAAGGATCGGTAGCCACGTATTCAGGTACGCGCCGAAGCCGAAGTTCTTCTCAACGAGGATGCGGTTGACCTTCCAATCACGAGCCACTGCCGAGAGCCTCTTGAAGCCTTCGACGGAGTACCCACCGGGCACGCCGCCCACGTCGAGCACCCAAATGTTCCCGTTGAGGAAGCCCACCACGGCGTATGCGGTCTCGTCGCCGTTCTTGCCGCCGCCCGCAGGGTCCACGTACATGACGATGCCTTGCAGGCGCGAGCGGTCGTCGGAGACGGCTGCTGGTACGCCGAGCGTGTATGTGATGCCGTTGATCTCGTACGCCACGCAGTCCTGCGCGAGGAGGCCCGGTTGCACTGACATCGGGAACAGGTCGCCCACGATGCGTACGGTCTGTACCTTGATGAGGCGCAGCGGGTAGCGGTCGGCGTCGGCCAGCTTCGTGTTGAGCATGTGCTGCAACTGGAAGTAGCTCGGGCATTGGTCAACCTCTTTCTTGCACAGGTACTCCTCGGTGCCCGCAGGTAGCTCGGTGTCGGTTGGCGCGCCTTGGTCGCCAAGCGGCCCCCACCTCGGCTCACCGAGTTCGGGCTGCGCTGCGAGGCGTCGCAGGATCAGCGGGGCGAGCATGTCGCCGTAGTTCTCGCGCTGCTCCTTCGTGGGGTAGCGCCCCGTCCAGATGCGGACGGTGTAGCCGCGACCCGGCAGCGTGTTGTAGATCGAGTTCACGCTCTGCGGCGTGCCGAGGTACACGATGCGCCCGGTCGAGCAGATCGACGGGAAGTCTCGTGTGAGGTTCAGCAGCGCTTGGCGTTGGTGCTCGGTCAGTGCGTTCTTCTGCGACTCGATGTCGTCCGCGATCAGCAAGTCAGCACGCTTGCCCTGCAAGTTGCCGGTGATACCGACGCAGGCGACGCTTGGTGACTTATCCAGCCCCTTGAGGGAGTGGTGAACGTCGAACGCTTCGACCGAGGTACGGTCGCCCGCGTTGCGGTCAGGCCGCAGACATTCGAGCACGTCCATCGTCTGAATGATGCGAACGATGAGCGTTGAAATCTCGTTGGCCTGCGTGCCGCCTGCGGAGAGGATCAGGACGCGGAGCCGTGGATCGTGGATAAGACACCAGACTGCGTACGCAGCGGTGATCGTCGTCTTTGCTTGGCCGCGCTGTGCCTGAATCATCAGGTAGTGCGGGCCGTGTTCAAGGAACTCTGCGATGTCCTTCTGGATTTCGGTAGTCGAGAAGCCGAGTTCCGCCATCACGTCTTCGAGGAAAGGCTCGAACGTGGGGTACGCAGCTTGCACTAGCTCCAGCATTTCCCATCGCAAGAGAGCCTGTTCAGCACTCTCGCGTTGGGCCATTACATCGCGCTCCTTTCGATGCTATCGAGCACGTCGTTGATGTCGGTCTCGGACGGCAAAGGGCGCGGGGTGAGCGGTACGACCTTGCCGCCGCGCTTCGCCATCTTCTCGTCCAGCTTCTTCTTGAGGTCGGACAGACCCTCGTTGTCGTTGATGCTGGCCGTGATGTGGTTGTCCTTCAGGAACTTGATGGCCGCGCCGATGTCGGCGGCAGACGCCTCTCCTTCTTCGATGCGTCGCTTCAGTTCATCGGCAACGACGCCATGCAGTTCCGAGAGCTTCGCTTCGGTTGCTTTAGCCATCGTGCTTGTCCTTTGTCAGCCAACGCTTGATCGTGTCCCACACCTTCGGTGCGAGGACGATTAGCTGGCAGGCGAGGTAGATCAGGGTGCCAATGACAACGAGGTCATTGCCGGTCATGTGACCGATGGTGAATCCAGCGACGCTGTTCCCACCGGCCTTAGCGATGTCAACTGCGTCGCCGGGTTCCATATACTATGTTCTCCTAAGTTATCTGGCCGCAGCTTTGAGTGCTTCCACCTCTGCGCTCAACTGCTGGATCGCGTGCAGCGCCGTTAGCAGGAGGTTCACCTGATCCAGCATCAGCGGCGACTTGCCGTCGAGCGGGTCGCCCGGAGGCTGATACACGAGGTCATCCTTCAGCACTCTCACTTGCTGCGCGATCAGGCCGCACGACACGGGCCAGCCGCTCTCCTTGTACACGAACTGCTTGAACTTCATGCCGTTCACAAGGGCCAGCGAGTCCTGCTCGGTCGGCTTGATGTCCCGCTTCAGGCGATAGTCCGAGCCGACATTCGATTGGATGTAGGCACGAATGCCTGCGTCATCAATCGAGAAGTTGAATCGCCCGCCGTTGTTGCCGTCCCACCCGATCCACATATTGTTGCCTGTGGACCGCTTGATCGAGGCGTTGTAGTTGTTGTTGATCTGGTTCTGAAGGTCGTCGGCCCGACCGTTCGTGGCGTAGTTCCCGATGTTGAACCATGTATCGGTGTAGATCGCGCCTTGGTGCTGGCCGTCCACATACAGCCGCACGCGACCGTCCCAATTCATAACCATCTTGTTGCCGGTGTCGTGGACAACGTAGCCGTAGTTGTTGGTGTCGTTGTACTTTCGCGTAACGACGTTGCTCAACCACCCGCCCCACTGCGTACCGTTGATGTTGCCATCCGAGGCCAACTGCGCAGCGCCGTTGTTGGCGTACACGACGCCCTTTGCAACAACGTCCTGCCCGACCGTGACTCGGCCACCCGTGGTGATGCCTGCGCCGGTGCCGTCGATGGTCACAGCGCCGCTGCTGAGATTCCAGCTAAACGGTCGATAGCTATTCCAAGTTCCGTACTGATCCCCTGCGTTCGTCTGCATGAGGAAAGCCGATGTGCTGTCGTTGCGGACGAAGACGCCGTAGTTGCCTGCGGCGATTCGGAACGAGTTCGCATTAGTGCTGCTCACTTCGCCATTGACGACGCCGCCCGTTTTCTGGTACGCGTTGTTCGCTTTGGCTGCTGCGTCGTTCGCAGTTGCCACGGCGTTGTCGGCCTTGCCACTGACGGAGTTCGCTGTGTTCAACGCTTGCGTCGCGTTGCTGGCCGCACCATTTGCGGTCGATACTGCACTGGCTGAATCGGTCAGGGCCTTCGAGGCTTTCGCGTCAATGCCGTCTGCCGTGCTCTTGGCTTGGTTCGCGGTTGATACCGCAGTGGCCGAGGCGTCGAGCGCGGCTTGCGCCTTTGCGTCGATACCGACTGCGATGTCATGTGCATCGTTGGCCGTCGAGATAGCGGTGTTCGCCTTCGATAGCGCGGAGTTCGCGGTGGAGACTGCGTTGCCCGAGGCGTCGAGCGCTTGATGCGAGAGGTCGAGCGCTTCGTTCGCGGTGTTGTACGCGAGCACGGAGCGTTGGATCGCCTCGCCGCTCGTAGCGTTGATCGAGTCAAAGCGGTCGAGCATTTCCGCCGCGATGAACACGTTCTGGTCGTTGCTCTTGTCGAGATTCGCCTCGTCCATCACAGCGCCTTCGCTGTAATCGACAAGGGGCTTGTCCTTCGGGGTGTCTCGATACAGGACGAGGAACTGCCCGGTCGGGATCATGTCCGACGTGCGGACTTGGTTCTGACCGATGAAAGTGAGCGTCTGAGGGTAAGTCAGGGCTGACACGGGGTCGTATCGGTACGCCTTGACGTGCGACTGGTCGATGTAGCCGCCTGCGAAGTTGAACTCGAAGGGACCATTCGTGCCAGTGCCGGGGTACTCCTGCATGGAGTTCCGCACCCCGCCCTCACCCGCCGAATTGATCCACGGAATGAGTTCGTTTGCAGCCATTTCTGCTCCTTGATTGTGTCACCTACGCAACCGAAATTGGGGAAGCCCGACTGGCGGGCCTCCCCGGATTACTTGGCTGCGATGGAGTTAGCGACGTAGGTGCCGACGAGCGAGTTCGCCAGCGGCGCGATGCGCAGGATGTTCTTCGAGTCCTGCCCGTGGTTGGTGCTTTGGCCGGTCGCCAGCGAGCCTGCGGAGTGCAGGGCCGAGCCGACGTTGCCGAGGTAGCCCATCGCCGCGACGGGTGAGCCGACTTGGTTGTAGGCCGTGCCGCCGAAGACCAGTTCACCGAGGTTCAGGGTGTCGGGGAGCACGCCGCTCATGTTCATCAGCGTGAACACGCCCGCAGCGAGCTTGAAACCCTTGGTGTTGTCCTCGATGTACTTCTGCTTCTGCGCGTCGGTCTTGCCCATCGAGTTGAGTTGCAGACGGGCGTAATACAGCATCCCGGCCCATGCGGTCCCGAGCACGAAGGCGTTGACCGTGTTGATGTCCCCGATGGCGACGTTGCGCGCAAGCTGCTTCTCCGACGAGACGATGCCGTAGCGGCGGAACTGGCCGAACAGCGAGCCAGCGTTGGACTCCGACAGCCACATCGGGGCCTCGCCCACGAGAGCGCGTTGGAACGTCTGGTACGTGCCCCGGTGCATCGCCTCGATCAGCTTGTCGGCTGCGCCTTGGTCTTCCCACTGGTCCCAATTGATCCGACCGCCCCGCTCTCGGGCCTTGTCGAACTGGTCGAGTTGCCCCTTGATGCGCGCCATCGTCTCGGTGTCGAGGCCCACGTCGGCCATGCGACGCAGCGACATACCGCCGTTCTCTCCCTTGATGGTGCGGAGGAGGTCTTCAGCGAACACGGGCAGGAAGCCACGGTGCAGCATCGTGCCGATGATGTTCGAGCCGTTGAGCCACGAGGTAAGCTGCGTTGCCCGCTGCGACATGCGGTTGAGGTTCGAGCCTTCACCGATCATCACCCGGCCCGTGGCCGAGACATCCGGCGTCAAGCTGTGCAGCCGGTAGTCCTGCCCCAACAGCGACGGAGCATCGACAGCCATCTGCTTCAGGAACTCGGTGTTCTTCGACAGCCCGCCTGCGATGGACCGCAGGAAGCCCGACACGCCGCTCGCCGCGATCACGTTGGATGCGTCAGCCAGCACCGACAGCCCGAGCTTGCCCATCGTCGCCGCGTACGTGAAGTTCCGCAGCGTCGAGAAGGCAGCGCGCTCGTGGTTGCGCAGTTGGCCGAGACCGAACGAGCGGAAGCCGAAGTCGAGCGCTTGCAGCGCCTCGCGGCTCGCGCCGTCCTTGCGGGCAGCTTCGAGCGCAGCCGTGGCGTCGCCCTCGTCAATGAAGCCCTTGCGGGCCAGCGAGTTCAGGCCAGCGAAGCGGTGCGCGCCGTGCGTCACCATGCGCTCGCCGTTGTAGTCCATGAAGTCGAGCAGGGCGACGTTGTTCACCTTGCGCGTCAGGTCCAACTCGGTACGCGAGCGGTCGGTGCGGATGTCGGCCAGTTGCTCCTTGAACTGCTGCAACAGGTCGCCGTCAATCACCGCGCCGTCGAAGTTCTCCTTCAAGAGGTCGCCCGCGGTCACCTCGAACTTCTGGTCGAAGTGGTCAATGCGCGACTGCGGGTCCGCCATCAGGTCGTTGAGCTTCGTATCGACCAAGTGGCCCACCTTCTCGTTCATGCGGTCGCGGAGATTCTTGATCTCGTCGGGTGCCGCTGCCGGGTTCTTCTTCAGCAACTCGTCAATGGCCGGGTCAACGATGCGCTCGGCGTACTGCTGCGTCAGGTTCTCGTGCAGGGCCGCGAAGCGCGGTGCGTCCTTGGCGTGCGCGTCTGCGATGTGCTCCCACTGCCACGCGTACGGCATGAATCCCACGAAGCCCGAGCCGCGCACGGCGTCCGCGTACGGGTTGCCTGCGAGGCGTCCGTCTGCCGTCACCTTGTCGTAGAAGTCGTCCAAAGCCTTCGCCATCGCCCGGATGTGGTCCGGGGCCGACGACGTGTGCTCGACGCCTGCCTCGCGGGCTGCGCGGTGCGCGAGGCGTTCCTCTGCCACCTGCCGCCACACGCGGTCCTCTGCGGCCTTCGCGAAGCCGAGCATGTACTGCGCCTTCTCCATCGGCGTGAAGCCCTTGGTCAGGTTCTCCTTCAGCGTCGGGAGCGCGAGGGCCTTGTAGCCGAACTGCGAACGCTCGTAGTCGAGGGCCACGGTGGACTCACGCTTGCCGATGCCGGTCGCGTCCTCGAACAGGTGCGCGCCGAGGTAGCGAGCCACCTTCGACTTGTCACGCTGCACGATGAGACCCGGCGAGTCGATCCACGTCTGCACCTTGTCCGCGCCCACCTTCACGCGCTGCTCGTCGTACCACTTCTCCAGCCGTGCGCGCTGCGCCTGCGATTCCGGCGACGCGTCTTCGACCCACTTCGAGGCGCGGTCGGTGATGTCCGACGCGACCTTCGACATGCGAAGCTGCACACGCGCCGCGTTGGACGGGTACACCTGATTCACGCCACGCGAGTAGCGGTTCGCGATGTCGAGGTGATCGTCGTTGAACAGCACGTAGTTGGAGTTCGGGTTCGGCGTGCCACGCGAGCGGCCCGAGTCGTAGCGCAGACCATGCACGCCTGCCTCGTTCAGGTACTCACTCGCGGCCTTCTGCCCGCCGAGTTGCTTCGACAGCCGCTCGTACACAGCTTGGCCGGTCTCGCCTGCCTCGAACGGGACGTGGCCCTTCAGCAGTGCTTGGATCGACGGCTGCTCCGAGAGCGGGCGGTCCCAACGCATGATGCGGTCTTGCGTCGTGTTGACACGCAGGCGGTACAGCCCGCCTTCCTCCGCAGCGAGGCCACGGCGTTGTGCCTCCTTGTTGCGGTAGTCGATGGCCGTGCCCTTCTCGCTCGTGACGTAGTGGCCGAAGCCGTACGCGTGCATACCCTCGCCCGTGCCAGCGAAGCGCAAATCCATCTGCTCGATACCCTTCACCGGGGAGCCGTGCCACACGTAAGGGAACGTCGTGTCCATCGACAGCTTGCCCGCCTTGCGCACGTTCTTCACCGAGCCACGCACGTATTGCAGCACGTCGTTCGTCGTGAGGGCCATGCGGCGGAATGCCGGGATGTTGTCGCGCAGCCAGTTGCGGATGTTCGACACGATGCGGCTCATGACGGCCAGTTGCGGGTGCTTCTCCGCGAGGTATCCGAGAGCTTCTTCGAGCTTCAGGTGCTCCGGGGTGTCCGCAGGCACGCGAGCCTTCGCTGCGAGCACACGCGGGTCTTGCGCGTCGTCCACTGCCTTCAGCAGCTTCGTGTAGTTCTCGGTGCCGACCATGCGTTCGAGGCCGTAGTGGACCCCGACTTCGTGCATGATGAGGCCCGACGGGTCCGCCGCTTCCTCCGGGGTGAGTCGGTCACGGAACACGTACACACGGTCATCCTGCGGGCTGTAGAACGCCTTGGCGTCGTCGGGGATCGCCTCACCGTACTTCGCATGGAAAGGGCTGGCCGCGTTGAGGTCCGACGCCGTGCGCAATTCCATGATGACGCCTTGATCGTGCAGGCGGTTGTATCGAGCATCAGCCAGCGTCGAGACCGGGGTGTACCCCGTGCGCGCCGACACGTCAGCCGAGGACAACGCACCACGCTCCTCCGAGAGGGCCACGCGGCCCACTGCCGGGGTCGTCGGTGCAGCGTGCAGTTCCGCAGCGATTCCGTCCCGCGAGAACGCTGCGAGCGGGTCCATCGTGCGACGACGGCCTTGCTCCCATACGTGGTTCAGGTTCGACTGCATGGACTCCTGCACAGCCGCCGCGATGGGCTTCAGCACCGGGTCGATCTCGGGGATGGGTTGGCCGGGTGCCGGGGCGCGCTCGCCCGCTGCCGGGTGTCCGCCGAGCAGGTGCCCGAGCGTACCGAGTGCCGCGCCTTGGATGCCCTGCGAGATCAGGTCGCCCCACGAGAACTGCTGGTTGTCCGCTGCGTTGACGAAGCTGCTCACCGCGACGTTGCCGACCGCGCCGCCTGCCGCGCTCGCGGTAAGCGACGCCGCCGCGCCTGCGCGAGCCGCGTTCGCAATCCAGCCTGCGCCGAGCGTCGCGATGATCGCCACCGGGTCGGCCATGCCGCCGATGAGTTGCATCGTGGTCACGCCCGCCGACTTCAGGCCCGCCGTGTTGCTGGCGCGCTGGAAGAAGTCCGACCGCTCCTGCGCGAGTTCGAGGCGACGCTGGAAGTCCTCGGCGTTGTACGCGCCACTCACGTAGTCCGACAGTTGCTTGTTGTTGAGGATGCCCGCCGTACCCATCTGGTCGAACTGCTCCTCACCGATCTTGAAGTTCGGGTCCACCTCGCCACGCTGCGTCATGTCGATGATGCGGCCCGTGACCGTGTTGTTCACGAGAGAGTCAACGAAGGACTCGCCCATGCCCGCCCACCGCGTCTGTGCAGCGATCTCCTGCCCCGCTTGCAGCGCTGCTGCTTGGCCGATCACGTCGGGCTGGTTCCACACTGCGTCGATGGCGGCGGTGTCGTTGACGTTCATCGCCGGTTCGCCGGGTGCCTGCGGGTTCGCCTTGTAGGCGGCGGCGCGGGCCTGCGACTTCATGAACGACGGCATCTTCTGCGAGGCGATGTACGCCGCGAGTTCCGGGTTGTTGCTCGTGAGCGCGCTGTAGAAGTCGTTGCCGAACACCGCGCCGTTGCCCTCGTGCTTCGAGATAGCCGTCGCGAGCTTCGCCAGCGTGCCGGGGTCTTTCATGTTGAGCGTGTCGCTCGCGCCCACGCCGAGATCGCCTGCGACTGCGTTGATGTACGCGTTCGTGTCGTTCTCGTTGCGCGGTGCCCAACGCGTCACGATGCCTTGCACCGTGTTCAAGCCGTGCTTCACGTCGTACGCCACGAGGTTCTTGATGAGGGCCGTGCCGCCTGCTACCGGCGTCGGATACGCACCGAAGCCGTTGTCGCCTTCCTGCTCCCCGTCGAAGCCTGCGCCGAAGCGGATGTTGCCGGGGTTGTTCTGTCGAATACCAATCGGATCAGTCATTAATACTCCTAAGTAGTATCGAGCACGCGTTGCACGACGGCCTGATTCAAGCCGCCGCACACCGCACACTCCAGTTAAGGGAGGACGCCCACGCCGCCTTGCGTGAATGGGTTGTCCATCGCCGCCTTCTTCGCCGCATCCACATTCGAGCGCGAGCTATTCAGACGTTCGAGGCACTTGTCCCGCACTTGCTGCGGGGTCACGATGACGGGGTACACCTGCCCGTTCTTCGCGTTCTGGTAGTACAGCATCAGCACGCCGCGTCCACCTTGCTCACCGCCGACAGCTTGGAAGTCGCCGTCGCGGAAGTTGTCGATGCTTGCCTTCGTGTAGAGCGGGTCGCTCATGTGCGCGTCGTTGATGGACTTGATGCCCGCCTCGACGGCCTGCTTCAGGTTGCCTCGTGCCACCTCACGCACTGACCACTGGTAGTCCTCGTTGGACTGATCCAGCGCGTTCTTCGAGATTGCCTGCACACCCTGATAGAGCGACTGTGCGCCTGCCACGTACGGGTTGTGCTTCACCACGGTCCCGTCCACGAAGTCCGTGTTCTTCAGGTTGCCGTAGACTTGGTTGTACGCGTACTGCGCCGCCGACTCGTCTGACATCGACGGGTACGCCTTCTTCGTCATTGCCACGTACGGGCCGAGGTCCGCCGCGAGCGCTGCCTTCGTCGCGTCATTCAACTCGTACGAGGTAAGCTGGCCGGGACCGCCGAAAATCGGCATCCACCGCTTGAAGAAGCCGGGGTCTTGCTTCGCGATGTAGTCGGTCGCTGCCTGCTTGTCCTGCGAGGTCGCCGCCGCGCCGCTGCCGTTCTTGATCCACGAGCGCGTCGTCTCCAGCGCCTTCGGGTCGTTGATGTCCACGCCCGAGCCGATGAACGCTTCGACGCGCTTCGCGTTGTCCGCCCCGATGTAGTTCGCCAGTGCGGTCGGGCCGTTTGCGCCCGAGGCCAGCATCTTCTGCATCACCGTGAGGGACTTCTGCGCACGCTGATTGATCTGCCCGCCCGTGACGAACAGCGAGTCCGAGTCCTGCCGCAACTGCGACTCCAGCGAAGCGGGCCGCAGCTTCTTGTCGTCCGCCACGAGGGCGAGCTTCTTGATGCCATTGTCGAGCGACGCCTCGTCTGCCTGCGCCGTCTGCCAAAACTCCTCGACGGCAAGCTGCGCGTTCTCGGTGCTCACGCCCGGAGGCAACAGCGACGACGTACCGCCGTTCACTGCGCCGAGCGCGCTGGTGCGTTGCGCCTGATCGTCGGCCAGCCCCTCCTGTGCCTTCTGGAACATTGAGGCCACCTTGGCACGGCCTGCGTAGAACTGCTTCAGCAGCGAGTCGCGGCCCGCGTTGTCGATCATGTCGGTGCTCGCGCCGCTGCGCCGCTTCCAGTCTGCATTCATCTGGTCGATCACGCCGTTGAGCGCTTTCTCGTCGCCGGGGAACGAGCCTTGCGTCAGCGAGATCGAGAGCTTGGTCTGATCCTGCGTGATGTCGGAGAGTGCCGGGGCCTTCTTCAGGGCCTTCTGCGTCCACAACTCCTCCTCGTTCTCCAACTGCACGCGGGCGTCCATCGGGATCGCGTTCCACGCTTCGCCGTTGTTCTTCAGTGCGGTGTACGCCTCGAAGTTCCCGTTGCTCAGGTTGGCCCGCGCAGCCGAGGCCATGTACTTGCCGTACGCCTCGTCGGTCATGCCGTAGGGCTTGAGGAGGCCGTCAGTGAAGTTCGTCACCTGCGCCTGCATGGCTTTGGGATCGACGTAGCCCGACTGCTCGTGCAGCGTCGATTGCAGCAGCTTCCCGTTCGCCACCTGCATATTGACGAACTTGTTGCCCATGTCCTCCTGCTGCCACGCGAAGTGCTGCTTCATGTGCGTGTCGAGCATCGGCCCCCACTGCTCGGCCAGTTTCGACTGAACAAGCCCATCGACCAATGGATCGCCCGTGTTGCCGATGCGGACCGCTTGATCGACAAGGTACTGGCGCACCTCGCCCGGATCACGCGTGCGCAGCGAGGGCAAGTTCTCCATGAACTCGTTCTGCGCCTGTGCGATGGCCGTCATCGCCGTCATCGCCTGCGCGCCCTGTACCGTAGCCGAAGGCCCGAAAATCTTCGTGTACCACGGCTGCTGGTTTTCGATGTCCTGAAGCGAGCGGCCCTGCACCACTTGGGACATGCCCTCGAAATACAATCGCTTCTGTTCTGCCGCAATGTACGGGGCAAGCATCCCCTGCGTCAGTTTGTTCAACGCATCGAGCGTCTTGCCCGAAGTCGCCGCCTGCTGGAACTCGCCGCCCGGAGCAATGGCCGCTTGCCCGCCTTGGATGCCTGCGCTGCCGCTGCCTTGCAAGCTGATCTGCGGCCCGCTCGCGCTGCGCGAGGGCTGCTGCAAAACGACGCCTCCGCCCCCATCGAGTGCGAAGGAATCCGGTCCCATTCCTGCCATGTGTTCCTCCTTAACTGAGTTGGAAGTTGGCGAGCTTGCTGCCAGAGGCCGTAGAGAAGAACCCGTTGGACGAGCCGCCAAGGTTGCCGAACTGCTTCACAGCGTCAGTGACGGACCCAATAAGCCCGTTGAGAACGTTCCCTGACGAATAGTTCGACGTGTCGCCCACCCCGCCGCCCGATCCGCTGCCGCCGAATAGGTTCGCAATCGCGCCGGTATTCGATGCGAGGGTGCCTAGCAGGGACGAGCCGAATGCCGAGCTTGCGAACTGGCTCGCACGGATAGGCGACTGCACCAGCGGCGCGACGTTGATGTTGTAGTCGATGGGTGCGAAGGTCTGCCCCTCGTCCAGCGACATGATCTTGTTCTGCACGAGGCCCATCTTCTGCTGGAGCATGTCGTACGTCTGGTACTGCGTGTTCTGATCCGCCGCCGTCTGTGCTCGCGCCGCCGTGAGTTGCATGGTGTTCTGAAGCATCCGGGCCGTCGAGCCGCCCACGCCCGCCGCCGCAGCAGCGGCGCGCACCGCGCCAAGCTGTTCGGCAGAGCGAAGCTGCGACTCCAAGCTGCCGTGTACTGCCTGATCCTGAAGACGAAGGATGTTCGTCGTCAGCGCGTCCTCGGCTTTCCCACCGGCTTCGAGCTTCGCCTGATTGCCAATGCTGCGGGTAAGGTTCGACAACGCTGCCTGCGCGGCGGCGAAGCCGTTGTTGGCTGCGCGCACAGCGTTGGCTGCGTCGGCGTTCGCTTGATTGATCGTGTTCTGCGAATACGTGTTCGCATTGTCGATCGTGGTCTGCGCCTGCCCAATAGTCCTCTGCGCGTCTCCCTGAATCCACGAACTCAGGAAGTTCGCGCCCATGCTTGCTAATGCTGCCCAACCCATAGTCACACCCTCCGAGAGTTAAGGAACAGTTGACCGACCCACTCGATTGCAGTGAGGGCCATCGGCAACCACTTCCGCGAGTGCAGCGACATCGTGTGCTCGATGTTGGCTCGGCCTGCTGGAATCTGGAGTGCTGCCGTGGTGATCGGCTGTCGCCCCACTTGGTTGTTACTCAGGCCCACCCGCCGCCCGTTGAACTTGAACACCTTCTGGTCCTGACTCGTGGCGTGAATCCACGCGTCAAGTCCGCCTGTGTCCGACACGCTCACCGAGTACCGTCCCACCACGAGCCGCCCGTTGATGAGCGCCTTGTCGTTCTGATCGCGGACGAACGGTGGCGTCAGAGCGACGTACGACTCGTACTGGATGCCCGTCCATGCGTTCGCTTTCTCTGTCGCGTCGAGGCGGTTCCAAAAGTCGAAGAAATTCGCATTGGCCTCACCAAGCCACGCACGATCCACGGTGTCGGCCAGTGCAACTGCACCGTCCGAGATAAGCGAGACGTTGCGTTGGTTGATGTAGCCGGTGTCCGAGGCGAATTGCGTCGCCACTCGCTGTGCGTCGAGGTACGGATTCACCGACAGGTCCGAGTCCAGTACGAACTGCTCACAGGCGACATAGACGCTGGCCCCGTCGTATCGCAATACGAAGGCGAAGACAGACGCCTCATACGTGGTGAGTCCGATGATGCGACCCACGTTGGCGGACCATTCCCACCGGGACCACGAGTCAAATGCGCGGGCCTGCGTACCCGGCTGGTCAATGAAGCTATACACGTACAGCCCGTTGTCGTGACCGTCTGTCCGCACGAGTAGGCACGACGGCGCAGACAGCACCGCGAACTCGATGGGCCTGCCCTTGATGTACCGGCTCAACTGCTGCGAGACGCAGTAGGTCTCGGGCGTGTCTTGGAACAGGCCGAGTTGGAACTGATGGATGCGGCCCGCGTACGGCGATGGTCCCGGTTGATTGCGAGCGTCCTCGTACTTGCCGTAGTAAAGCAGGTTGCCAACCACTACCGGCTGCGCATACGTCGCGTCCTGCTCATTCGCGGCTGTTGCCACCGCTGCCGACTTCGGCGTGAGCACGCTGCGCCCGCTGACGCTGTACTGCTTGCGCAGGCCGAACATGAACAGGTCTTTGTTGTACGTGACGCACTTGCTAATGATGTCGTCCTCGGCCCCAAGTGCGTACACTTCAATGGGGTCATCGTCATTCACGGTCAACATCGACTTGCGGAAGAAGTTGAAGTAGTCTCCCGTGCGCGACATGAAGATCGTCCCGTTCGCAACGATCACGAGGCGATCCATGAACACCGTCAGCAGCGTGACCCGCTTGCCGAAGAAATACGGGACCGCGCCCTCGGCGTTCAAGTCCCCGCACTCGCTCGCTGTGTAGCCGGGGACCGTGCCACCGATGGCCGCTTGAAGGGCCGCAGCGCTACTGCCGAGGTGGAACGTCTGCCCGTCGTCGGACAGCGCGCCGATGGCGAACACCTGCCCCGGCTGCACAATCTGCGCCGCGCACTCCTTCCACGTTACGGTCTGCCATCCGCCGTTCGACGGATTGTCAGGGATCGCCTGCATATAGTACGGGTCGGGCGCACCCTTCGGGCGCACGCGCACCACCTTGTTCGGAGCATGAATCGGGGAGAGCTTCGATGGGTCGTCCACCTCATTGAACACCACGCGGAACATCGAACCATCGCCGCCGTCGTCGCCCGACGCGGACGTGACGCTATCGCCGAAGATGGTCCCGCCGAGCACACCGACGTTGCTGAACCCCTGCGCGTTGAGAGAGTTCGCCAACTGCTGCGCGATGTTCTCCGGGGTGATCGAACGTGCCGCGTCGCCAATCCATTGATTGACCCGCGAGTTATAGTCGTTCACCCGGTCGTTCACCTGCTTCTGGTAGTTCGGGTTGTCTTGGAGTGGGATGTCGTCCGTGTTCAGCAGATTCGGGTAGCTCGAAGCCATCGTCGTGTACGACGCGGTGAACTCTGCGCCATCCGTCCGCTTCACCTTCAGCCTGAAGGTGCGGCTGTACGCGCCACCGCGCACCGTGCCTACCCACTGCTGTTGGTGCGCCGCGTACTGGTCGTTGACGCTGTATCCGGGGCCGATGCGGTTCGACGCCATGACGATGTACTTGCCAACCGTCGTGACCGCGCTGATGCCGCCGAAAATCCAGTCCTGCAAATTCTGCTGGTCGGCGTACGAGACGTTGAGGAACTTGCCCGTCGCCTTGTTGAGCACGAAGCAGAAGGGCAGTGCGTCGCCGCTGTTGCGCTCGCGACTCATGTAGACGATGGCGTACTCAGTGCCGCCGATGAAGAAGCTGTACTCGCGGTAGTTGCGGGCGTACGCTTGTTGAGTCGGTGTGAGATTGGGCGATGGCGTCATTCCCACCACTGCACGCTCGTCCATTGTGATCGAGCCGTGACGGCGCACGAGTCCCTTGACGGGATCGGACACCATGTTGACTTGTTCGTAGTGCTGTCCGGGGTGCCGGTCCTGCGGGACTTGCTCGCTGACACCCCGCGTGATGCTGGCGTAGCTACCTGTTACCTTTCCCATGCGTCCTCCTTACCACCAGCTACGGTGATACCGGCTCATGGGTCGGATCAGTCGAAGCTGGCTTGCGACAGCGGGCGCACGCAGCATGTTCGCCTTCACCTGCCGGATGTGTTCCGCACGCAGGGTCGTGAAGACTTGCTGGTATGCCGCGCCGAGCTTGTTGTACTTGTCGGCATCGCCGTCGTAGTCGTTCTGGAAGTCGAGGACCGTGCGCGCCGCGATCATGTGATTCGCGAGCATCGGGAGGTCATCGAACGGAATCTCGCGCACGAGCACGATGGCGACAGAGCCGCCGAACTCGTAGCTGGATGTGAAACGGTTGTAGAGGCGTCGGCCTCGGATGACGTATGCGGTGCCGTCGTCGTCGGGGTTGACGTTGATCGCGTCCGCAGGGACGTAGATGAACTTCGTGTTCGGGTCGGCTTGCAGGGTGATGTAGTCGGTGTTGAACCACCAGCCCTTCGCCTGCTCCTGCGTGTTCGTGGTCTTCATCTTCAGCAGCGCAGCGGCCACGAACGGATGGTCCGAGTCGATGGAGTTCAGAGGCGTTTCACCCATCGAAGCCAAGCACTGATTAACCACGTCCAATTGAGTCAAACGCATGTGAACTCTCCAGATGCGAAAAAGCCCCGACACCTTGTGGGCATCGGGGCTCTTTTGGCGATTAGGTGCGTGCCTTCTTCAGGACGCCCGCGAACGCCGGGTTGTTGGGAGTGACGCCGAACGAGAGGTACGCGTCGATGAACCACGCCTTCAGGCGTTGATCGAAGAACACGTCGGTCGTCAGCGGGATCGTTTCGCCCGCGAGCAGCGCACGCGGCGAGAAGGTCACGCCGATCACGTCGCTGAAGTCGCCGTCGTAGGCGTTGCCGTTGCCGTCGTTCGAGAGGAAGTGGCCGGTGATGTTGCCGGTCGGGAGGTTGTTCGAACGCCAGATCGGCACGCCGAACGCTTCCATTTCCTTCGTCTTGATGGTCGTGCCATCCGACGTGATGAAGTCGCGATCCACGAGGCGATCGTTCTTCAGGAGGGTGTAGTACACCCACGGCTTCACGACGATCACGAGGTCGTCACCGATGGGGTCCACGTCCTTGTCCTCCATGTCGGAGAACAGTTGGCCGAGGTAGTCCTCCAGCGCTGCCGGGTCTTTCTCCTGACCCGCCGACGTGAACGTCTTCTGCGTGCCCGGTTGCCAGCCCTTCGGATAGCCGGTCATGTCCGTGATGCCAGCGGCCTTGATGGCTTGGATCAGGAACGCCTGATCGTAGAACTTGGCAATCTTCTTGCCGTGCTCCTGACCGACAGCCGCACGCGCATCGTACGAGTTCTGGAAGTCGTCAATCATCGGCGTGATGTTGCGGGCGATCACGACCGTATCGACGGTCAGCTTCACCTTCGTCGCTTGGTTCACGCTGCCGTCCGGTTCCGTACCCGGCACGAGCTTCGACAGGCTCGATTCACCGACTTGGAAGCCGCTGATCGTGGACGTACCCTTCACCGGGCGAACCGGGATGTAGCCGTTGATGACCGACTTGCGGGCAATCGTGCCCTCGACTTGACCCGTGTACTCCTCGATATGGAGGGCCATCGGGTTCGTGCCAGCCGGTGCCGAACCGACTTGCGGGTTGTTCCCGACTTGGAGATTCTGACCGGGACGGTTGATGTTGCTTACGCTCAAGCCCATTAAGGACTCCTTTTCTTGTAATGCGTGTCAATACTCGCCACGCTTAGGTCTCTAGGATTGACACGGTGCGTTGTGTCACCTACGCAACTGAAATTGAAAAGGGCCAGCCGGATCGCTCCAGACTGGCCCTCTCGGGACGGTGCTACCTGCCGTTAGCCGCGATACATCGTCCGCCGCTGCTGCAACTGCCGGTACTCCTGCGACTGGTCGAAGCGGGTGCCGAGCTTGGCGCGGAGGTCCGCAACGGCCTTGCCGTATTCCGCCGGGGACAGCGCCCCGCCGCTGGCCGACGCCGCGCCGCGAGCCGCCTCGGGCTTCACCGCGCTCTCTCGCGGGGTGTACGTCACGCCCGGAGCGCCCCGGTAGCTGTTCACGAGGAACGCTGCCACGGCCTCGGCCACGACGCCGCCTGCGGCCAGCGCGGCATTCACCTGCTCCTTCTCGTGCGGCTCGGCGTTCTGCGAGGCCCACGCCAGCACCTCGCCCCATTCCTGCTCGCCGCCTGCCGCCTGCACGCAAATGTTCTGCACCGCGAGCGTCTTGTCGGCCTCGGCCTTCACGAAGTCCGCGTAGCCCTTCTCGGCCAGCGCAACGTGCGCCTCCCAACCGGGGACGTTCTTCTCGGCCATCAGCGCCTTCACCGGGCCGAAGTCGCCCTTCGTGGCTGCGACGATTGCCGGGTGCTCGGGGCCGAGGCCGTGCTTGCCGACGAAGCCGAGTGCGAGGTCGAGGTTCGAGTCGCCGGTCGGCTGGTAGCTGACGGCCTCACCGAACAGTCCCGCCTCGTTCGCTGCCGGGTTCGCAGGGGTCGCGGGATTCGCAGGGGCCGCAGGAGCCGCCGCTGCGGGCACGGCAGGAGCAGCAGCGGGTGCCGCAGCCGGGGCTGCTGCGCCGCCGCCTGCGCCGCCTTGCGTGCCGTCGTTTGCTTCGTCCATCAGGGGGAAGTGCTTGCCGAATCGAATCATCGTTATCCTTGTGCGGTTGGGTTGCTGCTCGTGACTGCCGAGGCAATCGGTCGAGCGACTTGCTGCGCGAGGGCCATCTGCTGCTGGTTCTCCAGATCAGCCTTCTGCTCCTCGGGCGACTTGATGTACAGCTTGGGATCGACACCGCGCCCCGCGAAGATCGCGTTGGCAATGGCGTCGAGCTTGAGGACGAACTGCATCTGCGGAGGCAGGCCACCGACACCGGCCATGTCTTGCAGGCACAGCTTGAGGTTGTCGAGGTCGCCGTTGCGGGACAGCGCGTCGAGGCCGGTAATGACCATCGGGCGCAGGTGCGTCCCCTTCAGATCGACGGACACCTCCTTGATGAGCCAGTAGGCCATCGGAAGCTGGAAGTCCAGCGCGAGGCGCGAGTACACGCCACCAAGCGACGTTTCGAGTTCGTTCGCGACGAGGCGGATTTCCTCGGCTGTCACCCGCTCCGCGTTGCGGATCACGGACGCGCCGAGCAGGAACACCTGCCCGATTCTGTTCACGTACTTGCTGTTGGTAACGTCGATCTGCTGTAGCGCCTGTGCGGTCCCCGTGACGAGCGGGATTACGTCGTTCTGCACACCGGGGAGCGCGGCCCCGTTCTCGCTGTTTTCGAGGTCTTCCGGCTTGGTCTGCCCTGCCGGGTTCACGAGCCAGCGGAACTGCGATGCGAGGATCGCGGCCTCCACCTCGGCCTGCGAGAGAGCAGAGAGCGCGGCGAAGTCGCCAGCACACTGCTCGACCAGACCCGTGCCGTAGTTGTTCTCGTCGTGGAGTTCCCACGTCAGCGCACGGTACGGCATCGTCTCGTCGGTGTACTTGCCCTCGAACTCGCTGCCAACGAGCTTGTACTCATCGACGTGCTGCGTTTCGATGTAGCTACCGTTGACCCACCGAATGTCGGTGTAATGGCAAACGGTCGGCGCAGGCGAGTCGCCCTCGGGCTTCCACTCGCGGAACCGGGTGCTTGCGTACCTCAGTTGCTCCTGCGCCTTGTCGGACAGTTCATCGAACAGCACCTCCTCGCGGATGATGATGCGAATGACCTTGCCCGACTGCGACCGCTTCACCACGAACTTCTTCAGCCCGAGGACACGCAGCGTTGCCTTCTTCAGGATCAGCAGACAATTGCCAGTGACGATGAGGTGCTTGAGCGCGAGGTACAGGTTCGGGCGCACGCCCATCTGGTCGAGTTCCTTCACGCAGTTGGCCTCGGCAACCGACAGGATCGACTGCAACTCGGTCGGATCGAATTGCGGCTGCGCCTTCAGCGTGTTCAGGAGGTCTTGCGGGAGGTCGAGACGGAAGAACGGGCGGGACGGTGCGAACAGGGCCAGCATGAGCTTGTTGGTGAGGTTGTTCACCCCTTGCGCCCCGACCGACTGGTAGTCCGTCTGAAGCTCCTCCAAGTTCTCGTTGTAGCCCTCGGGTGTGCAGATAGGCGGCAGTGTGAATGCCGCGTACTTCATGCAGCGGACGAGCAGCGACTTGCGCTGACCGTCCAGTTGTGACCATGCACGTTGAACGGTCATGCGGTCTCCTTGTTATGTGAGTCGGATGCCGACGCCTCCGTTGGTGCCGCCGACGCTGGACGTGCCGCCCTGATACTTGCGGCGCGGGTCCGTGCTGTCCGACGATTGGCTGGTCAGGTCCACCTGCGTCTGCGGCTGTTGCTGCTGCGACTGCGCCGAAAGCTGCGCCGAGAGGTTGGCCTGATTGATGGCCGCTTGCTGCGCCTGCGCGGATGCCTGCGCCTGTGCGTTGGTCTGCGCCACTTGCGCCGCCGACGCCTGCTTCGTGGCCTCGGCCTGCTTGTTCGCCGCCTCGATAGCGGCTTGTGCTTGCTGGTTCGCAGCGTCGCGGATCGCATCGGCCTGCGAGCCGGGGTCGATACCGAACACCTTGCCCACTGCGCCGACGACTTTCTTCACAACACCCATTCAAACCTCCTTGTAGTAAGACCCGCCTGCCTTCTCGTAGCCGAGTCGTTCGATCACGCGCCCGAGGCGGTCGTCATAACCACCGACAGTCCCGAGCAGCACTCCGACGCAGCCGTTGGCCCGAGCCAGCGACTCCATACACCACACCACCTGCCGATAGCTCCCGGCGTTCGTGTACGTGTTCAGCCGAAGCGTCAGCATTTCCTCGAACAGCTTCACGCCGGGGCTAGTCCACGTCCCTCCGATGTCGAACACCACGAGGTAGTCGCCATAGACGAAAGCGTTCACCTGCCCGGTGACGATCTGCTTCATGATGTGATGCGGGTCCACATGCTTCGCCCACGCTCTGCCGAGCTTCTGAAGCTGCTCGACATGCGCAGTGCCCGCCGCCCATATCGCACCGTGCTCGCACGGCTCGACGCGGCGTGGTCCGTCCGGGGCCTTAGCCAACGATGTAGCCCTCCCGCAGCAGCTTCAGGACGGTCTGCACGCCGAGTTGATACCCGGCCTGCAACTCCGTGGTCTGCGACGTGACGACCGGAGGCGGGACTTGCCGCTCCAGCGTCCGGTATTGCTCCGGGTCGAGCCGGATGAGCACCTGCTCCTTCATTGGTTCCTCCGTGGTTGCGTCACCTACGCGACCGAAATCAATTTCAGTTTCGTGGGTGACAGACTCATGCGAAGAAGAACTGTGACTTGCGCACTTGCTCCAAATCCAGCCCGCCAGTTTTGGGAACCGGAGGAAGGCCGTCATTGTGATCGCGGAACCAATCAAGCGGAGAGTTCTCCTCATACATCCTCACAAACGTATCTCGAATGATGTTGAACAACTTCTGCGTGTCCGCTGCGTGCGTGCCGTAGTCGTCGTGGATCATCGCGAGAGAATCAATCCCCTGCTTCTCACACTCCCGTACCGTCAGCACTAGATGCGACGCGTCCATGCTATGCACGAAATTCGGACTCAGCCCGTTCTTGTGATGGTTGATGTGCGGAGTATCGGAACCCACGCCCACCTTGATACGCACCCCACCGAGCAACATGGAGTTCACGACCATCAACTCAGCCTCGTTGTAGACCTGCACGACCGGGAAGCCACTCGGCGTCGTCCACCGTATCTGTGGCTGTCCGCCCTTGATGAGGGTGCTTGCGCACTTCTGCAACCACGCCATCGCTTCCGAAGCTGCGATGACCACCTCACCGATGGAATCCCACACGACGTACGAGAGGAAGTTCGCTGCGGCGGTGTACTCGTTCTTCTCGAACTCGACCGCCTCACCACGTCTTAGGTAGTCCTCAACGATGAACTCAGCACAAGAGTACCGAGTCGATCCATAAGGCAGCGTCATCACGGAACGCTTCACGAGCTTCCGGTTGACACCGTGGGCGATCCACTTCTTCGCGAACACTTGATGCTTCTCGGCCAGCGAGTCGATGTCCAGCTCCGACAGCTTGCGCTTCACGACATCAGCAACTTGCTGGTAGATGTCGTTCGGTCGCTCTGACGGGAGAAGGTTAGTAGCTCGCCCGCCAATCTCGTCGCGGAGCATTGCAGAAAAGTGCTGAAGTCCATTGCATGAGCCATCAAGCCCAACCGGGAGACGGCTAACGAAGCCTGTAGGATCGCGTCGCCATGCAGCGTACTCCTTGCACCAAGCAAGGAATTGCAGCGGAGAGTCAGCTTCAGTCCAGTCTCGGTGACTGACAGGATCATCGGCCATTGCGACGATGAACTGGTCTCGATCCTCCACCCATTTGATCCGGTCGGCAAACGGAACCTTGTCAACCCCAAACTTATTGGCCCCGTGGATTTTGAACCACCGCACTGCGTCAGGATCGGAGAGAGGCTTTCCATCAGCGAAGCGCAGGAGGCACTTCTGGAGATCGCTTCCTTGAGGACTGACGCCAGTTGTGATCGCATACAGTCGGCCACGGAAGTCGGCTTGGTACATGAAGTAGATGGCATCGTATTCCTTGAAGCGCTCGGCCACCCGCGTCGCGGAGTAGAACCGATTGAACTTGCTTCGCCGCATCTTCATCTGGTTGTGCCACTCAGCGGCCCGTCGCTTCCATTCGGTGAACTCGCTCAGTTGATCCGGCGTCATGTCCTCCTTCTTCAGCGCGTCGCGGTCGGCGGGCAACCACTCGGGAGGCTTCGGCTTCGGTGTCTCGGCCTGCGTGAACACCTCGTCCATGTCGAAATGCTTCGCGACGAGCCGCACGGTGTCGAGCATTTCCGCGTTGATCTGCCAGCGCACCGATTGCAGCCGGTTGATCGAGCCACGCACGACGGTCAGGTCGGCACGGTGATACACGTCCAGCACCTCGCGCTTCTTCACACGGGGCGCAGAGATACAGTAGGGCGCAACGCGGCGCATCTCGTTCGTGTGATACCCGCCACGGTTGAACGCGGTCCACGGCTTCGGCGGCTCGATGAACGGCAGGTGCAACGGCATCGTCACTTCCACCACCGACTTGATCTGCCCGATCAGGGACAGTGCTTCGTCGGTCAGGTTGATCTCGAACGCTTCGCGCACCTTGCCGAACTTGTTCGTGGTGCGGCGATGCACGTCAACCATGCCCACCTGCCGCAGTCCTTCGATGAGGAACAGACCGACTTGCTCACGGTCCACCTGCGTCCAGTCGGGCAGTTCGATGTCGCGGTTTGTTGCCGTGTCTCGGATCACTCGGTATCTGTACCGTGCGTCCTTCGAGTTACGACGGTCCATGTCGTGAATGATCTCCCAATACAACTCGGGGCTGACGTTCTCGAACGACGCGAGGGCGAGTTCGCGATAGACAGCTACTCCCAAGTGACGGGCCACCACACGGGCGTCGTCGCTTGCGGACCCACCGAGTATCGCGACCATCACGCAACGTGTTGCAATGAAGGCCACGCTCATCGGGTCGAGCGGTTTGAGCAGGGCAACATGGGCCTTGCGACGGCCCGCCTTGCCGGTGCTTGCTACAGACTCCTCGATCATCCCGGCCAGCGGGATCATGTAGCGTCGGTAGATGGGGCGAGCGTACGGGTTCATGTCGGCCTGCCCGTCCTGCTCGCGCTTCTCCATCATGCGGAGAGCACGTTCGCGGCTCTCCCTGATGATCTCTCTTTCGAGCGCTCGCTGTGGCGACTCGAACGGACCAACAAACTCGTACGCTTGCGTCAAATTAGACTGCCTCCTTCATCCTTGCTTCAATGCGTTCCCGATGCAGACGCGCCTCGGCGGCGACTGCGGCTTCAAGCGAGTCGCAGTCGTCGTGGCGGAGGGAGTCGATCAGGGAGGTTTCGAGGAACGTGCCCTTGGCGTTGCTGTAGAGGGCGGACACGAGTACGAGGGTGTGCGGTGAGG
Organism: Burkholderia sp. BDU5; assembly: GCF_001522845.1. Taxonomy (NCBI): domain Bacteria; kingdom Pseudomonadati; phylum Pseudomonadota; class Betaproteobacteria; order Burkholderiales; family Burkholderiaceae; genus Burkholderia; species Burkholderia sp. BDU5. The sequence goes on from NZ_LOWC01000159.1 coordinate 27,417, forward strand.
CGGGGTCGCGAGTTACTTGATGCCGGATGTCACTCAAAGTCTGCGGACTCCTTATCGAATCGGACGCCCTTGAAGCGCGGCTCGCGGAGGGAACCCATGTTGGTGAAGCCGAGGCATTGCACCTCGACAATCTGGCCGACGATCTTCGTCGGGTCGGCCCACCACTCGTCGCGCTGCGCGTCGGTCATGCCGCTGACCTTGACGTGACCCTTCGGGCCTTGGCAGACAAGCGCGCCGAGCGTGCCCTTGTACTTGCCCTTGCCCTCCTCGACACCGACGACGCGGAGGTCGTAGGTCTCTGCGGCCTTGACCTTGATGATCTCGCCGTCCGTGCCGCTGCCTGCCGTCCACAGCCCGTCCGGGTCGCGGAGGATCGCGCCGTCGTAGCCGCCCTGTTTGACGAGGTGCGTGGCGAGGGACACAGGCTCCCCGTAACTACCCGGCATGTACGTCTCGCACAGGCGCACCGGATCGAGCGGATGGAAGCCACGGAAGTACGGGAACAATGCGTTGTACCGATCCTCGAAGCGACGGAACGAAGCGCCATTCTCGAACTCGTCCAGCGTCAGCATGTCGAACACGACGAACTGCAACGTCGGCTCCGCGTTGTGTCGCCGGTACATGCCGCTGATGTCCGCGAACGGCGTGAGTGTTCGCCACACCTCACCGAGTACCGCGTAGCTCTCGCCGCGTTCGAGCCGCTTCGACAACAGCGCTTTCACGTTCACGCCGATGTGGTCGCAGGAGCGCACACGCTCGTCGGTGCGTGACCGGATGTCGAAGCCACTCGGCGTCACCTTGACGATGGCATTGCAGCCGTCGTACTTACGTTGCAGGTAGTGCGTGTTGGCAAGGCAATCGACCGACTCCGCGCCAAGTTCCTTACGCACTCCTACCTTTACTGCCGAGAAGTCAACTGCCTTGTGGATGATGTACTTCGTCATTCAGACTCCGTAGTGGGCGAACGCGGTTGCCAGCTTTTCAGCGGCGCGCTCGAAGAACGCTTGCGGGCGGTTGTTGTAGAGGCGGTAGAAGCGCAGGCCGGGTGCAATGGTCGCCGGGTCCGCGCCGTCCATCAGCTTCAGCGCAAGCTGCTCGCTGACGTGGCCGTTGACGGGCAGCGTGCCGGGGCGCACCACGAGGATCAGGTCGTCCAGCACCGCGAGTTCGTGAGCGAATCGGGTGTCGGGGACGAGCACGATGCCGGGGAGCGCGTTCCACAGTGACGAGGCGAGGTCAACCCACAGCGTCTTGCGGAGACGTTGCCCGCCCTCCGTGCCGTACACCTGCATGAACTCGCGAGGAGAGAGTTCGATCACGTCCTCGTACATGAACTTCTCCAGCGCCTCGACGGTGTAGGCGTAGAGCGCGGCGCGGTCCTCATCGGGGAGTCGCTGGCCGAGCACCTTGTCCATCGCGTGCTGGAAGCTGTCGCAGAAGTCGTCCACGTTCATGCAGACGCGCTTCTCCTTGCGCTCACGGTCGTACGGTTCGAGACCGATGAGCTTGCTGACTTGGCGGATCGGGTCCGCGAAGCTGCCGATGCGGCACTCCGTACCGGCCCCGACGATCTCACGCTGCATCGCTTGCGCAGCCGTGTCCTTCCCCGCACCGGCCAAGCCGGTCAGTCCGATGATTCGTGCCATTAGGCGTACTTCCTCCGATACGTGTCGAGCTTGAGGTTGCGGCGGGTCTGCACCTTCTTGCGACGCAGGACACCGCCCTCGATCAGCAGTTCGATCAGGGCCAGCGTGTCCCCTACCTCCTCCTCCAGCGCACGCCGGTTTGTCTTCGGCGGTTGCTCTTTCGGGTTCACGGAGGTCGGGCCGTGCTGGATGTACTTGATCGCAGCCTGCGTGGTCTCACCGCACTCGCTGGCGAGGTGCTGAAGCGTTCCGATGACGTTCATCAGTTCACCAAAAGGTTGTCGCGAACTTCGCGGGTGTTGACCATCGTGCGACCACGGGACCAGCCGCCGCAGTCGTAGCACTGGTAGCGGACGTACTTACCCGTTTGCGTGTAGCGGAAGCCAGCCCTGCGCAGATGCGTACCGCCGCAGCGCGGGCAGGTCACTTCGTCCGGGTCCGTGAACGCGCCGACGTTCGGGTGCCCTTCCATCCAAGGGCGCAGCTTCAGGTACAACTCCTCCAGCGACACCACGTCCTGAATGTTGTATTCCTTCATTTCCGCCCACGCCTCGGGGTTCCCCTTCAGGCATTGCGCCCACAGTTCGAAGCCGGGGAACTTGGCGTGCGTCAGCTTCTTCTCGGTGCATAGCATGTCCGTCAGGGCGATGAGACGGTTGCTCGTGAACGCGAACTCCTTGCGCGCTTCGAGCATCGTGTCGATGATGCGGAAGGGAGACGGCGGCTCGAAGCCGTTGAGGATGAAGCGCGCCTTGATCTTGCGCACGTCGAACTTCTTGCCGTTGTGCGCGACCACGATGTCGGCCTCGTTGAGCAGCTTGTGCAGCTTCTTCATGAGGTCGCGGTCGTCTTCGATGTTCCGCTTCCGCGACTGGTCGAAGTAGATGACACGCGGATCACCGAGCCACTTCGCGGCGAACGAGAGGATGTACCAGTCGGTGCTGATCTGATCCCACGACACGTTCTCCTTGAACGTGCGCCACACGTAGGCGAGGACCGGGGCGGTTTCGATGTCGAGTACGAGAATGCGCGGCTGTGTCAATTCGCCTCCTTGGCTTTGCGACGAGCGAGGCGTGCCTTGCGATTGCGTGCATCGCGCTTCTCGGCTTCGGTCTTGTAAGTGGGGTACTTGATGTTCGACGGGTTCTCGGCGTGGAACGCGAGATACGTCAGGACGTTCTTGAGGAAGGTCTTCGGCTCGACGCCGCGACCGATGCGATTCGACCAGTTCTCGACTTTGCCAAGCACCGCATTGCACCAGCGGCAGAGCACCGCCCGGACATCGCCCGTTGCATGGTCATGGTCAAGAACAATGTCGTCGCCAAGAGGCCCATCACACAGCGGACAAATCTCACGCTGCTCCTTCTTCAGCTTCAGCCGCGTGGGCTTTAGCTGTGATGCTGTCAATCTCCGCACGCTGTATCCTCACGCGTTTATTCAGGCGCTTTGCTGCCGCCTCGATCTCGGGAGTAAGTGGAACGACTCGAATGAAGTCGTGGAGTAGGGCCTTGTCGCCGCCGCGCAGCCAAAGCAACGCGGCCTGCTCAACGAAGCGGTCTGCCCACTCGTCGCCATACGTGCCCTCGTAGAGCCTGCTGACGACTTCGAACGCCTCCTCGTTGCATGTCGTACCCTTGAGGTACTTCTCTGCGGTCTTCTCTCCGCACAACTTGCCCTCGGCCTTCGGCAGGCCGGGGATGTGGTCCGCCGTGTCGCCCATGAGCGTCTGCAACCAAAACCACTTGTGCCCATAGACCAGCCCGTTGTAGGGGCCTAGAAGCTCATAGGTGCCTTTGGGCACGATGGTCAGGGTGTAGTCGTGGAAGTCGATGTGCAGGCCAGCCAGCATCCGCATATCCTTGTCAGGCGATGCGATGGCGCACTCGTGGGATGGATCACGCGCCCCGTAACTCGCCACGGCGAATCCGTCGTCGGCCTCACGGTCGGACCATCGGGCCACCGCGAATGCCGGATTCAATTTTGGGTCGTGAGTTTCGAGGTACGCACGCAGCATGTCCCAATTCGCGGGCCGCTTGCTGTGGGTTCGCTGCCCTTGGTAGGGCTTGATGGTCGCGATCAGGTAACGCTCGCCCTTGTTCCCACCCGGCATCGACAGGTGGACTAGGGCGCGTCGTGCGCCGCTCATTTCGCGCAACGCATCGACCTTATCGCGGACGTTCTTTCGAGCTATGCCGGGAGGACACTCATCACTTCCCGCGCAGCGGTAAGCGAGGTAGTCACCGTCAACGTGGACAGTGCGCTCGCTCACCACTTCGGGGACGATGACGCGAGCCTGCGGCTTAGTCTCAGCGGCGAGCTTCGCCGCCTTCTCCAACCACGCAGGCTTCTGCATCAGATGTCTTCCAGCGGATCGTCGTCGTCGCCAGCGTCGTCACCACCGGCATCGTCGTCATCCGGCTCGGGTTCCGGCTCGGGCTTCTTCTTCGGCGGGGCCTTCTTAGTCGTGGTCTTCTTCGACGCCGTGGCCTTCGCCGCCGCTGCCTTCTTCGCAGTAGCCGTGCCCTTCGACGGCGGCGGGGTGTCGTCGTCCGACTCGTCGTGCTCCTGCTCGTCTGGGTCGGCCTCGTTGCCCTCGGTGTCGTCAGTCTCCAGTTCGCCGTCTTCGAGCAGCAGTTGCATCGGGGAACCTTCCCAATTCAGCGCGGCGCGAATCTTGTTCTGGAGCACGTTCTTCGAGCGAGCGGGCTTGACGATCTTGCCCGTCTTCTCGTCCTTCACGGCTTCGTACTCGCCGTCGATGTAGATGCTGTCCCACTGCTCCTTGTCGGGGTTGTCCCACAGGAACAGCTTCAGTTCGGTCAGCGGTTCGGCCACCTTCACCGGCTTCGTGGTCACGTCGCCGGTCTCCTCGTCAATCACCTCGATCACGGGAGGCGTGAAGCTGTAGCCGTCCTCGTTGCGCAGGTTGGCGTACACCACCTTGCCGCCGTCCGTCTCCTTCTCGACGTGATAGACGCGGCCACGGTAGGCATTGCCGAGGAGTTCAGCGAAGTGCGTCGCCTTGCCCTCGTAGTTGAGCTTGTTGAAAATCTTGTTGATCGTCGCCTTGACGTTCGTGGAGTCGGCCTCCGTGATCGTCATGCGCACCGGCAGCTTCGTGCCGTCGTCCAGTTCCTTCGGCGGGTAGTTCTTGCCCGAGAGTTCGAAGACCAACTGCACCTGCTTGACCTTCTTCTCCGCGCCCTTAAACGTTTTCTTTTGCAGGCCGATCTCGAAGTATCCGACAAAGCGCAGGTTGCACGGGCCTGCTGCGGGAGGGGTGTACTCGCCGCCACCGCCCGAGGTCGTCTTCGTGAAGTCGCGGCCCGTCTTCTTCGCCTTCGCTGCCAGCTTCTTGATGTCCAATGCCATGTATCAGATTCCTTGTTTGATGATGAGGTACAGGGCGATCGGTGCCTCGACCGCCATAACGCCGAGCTTCAGTGCATCCATGACGGTGCGTGGCCTCCGATGAATCGGTTGCGCACCCACGGTCGCAGCTTCTCGACTGCCTTGCCGAACACGGGGTCTTCGATGGGGTTCTCGTCCATCATCGACGGACCCCACACCGTGTCACTCGGGACTCCTATCGGAAGCTCCCACTTGAACCACCACTCCATGAACGTGCTGGCTTCTTCCATGCAGGTGTGCAGCAGGGCAGCAGCCTTTGCCGCCACGCTCTTGTGGAAGTCGCCGTACTCCGCGTCGTGAACCTGATTCACGAGCAGAGCCTTGCCGTCGAAGTTTTTGAAGTGATAGAAGGCGCGAACCGAAAGCCACATCGCGGCCTTGGCCCACTCCCCACCGCCGCCTTGCACGACGTAGTTCTTTATCTCGGTCGGACTGAACGAGGACAGGATGCCCTTGTCCAACAGGAACGACGGAGACGGGGATTCCCAATAGCAGTACAGCTTGCCGTCCGGGGTACGACTGAACGACTTGCCGAGTTGAACCATCAGCCCGCGCTTGTCGGGATGCTCGACCGTGCGATTGGTCGGCTTGCGGTTCTTCTTGATCGTCGCCGTGAGCCGTTCGTAGAACTGCTCGATCTTCGGGTAACGCTCGTTCTCGGCATCGACCAGTGCTTGAACTTCCTCCTCGCTCATGCCAGTGGACGCAGCAATCTTCGCGACGCCAGCGCCGTATGCACGTTGGAAGGAGAAGACCTTGGCCTTGGTCCGCTTGTAGTCCCACTCGGCGTGAACGTCGGGAGGTACGCTACCGTCCTTGTTCTTGCACAGGCGCAGCACTTCCTCGTACGGCATCTTCTCCTTCACCGCGAGGCGCATACAGTGCATGTCCACGCCCGACGCCAAGTCGTCAATCAACTGCCGGTCGCCGGTGAGAATCGCTTGGATGAACACCTCCAGCGACGAGAAGTCCGACTGGCAGATCACGCCGTCTTCACCGAAGCGCGACCTGAACACGAGCTTGACCTTCGACTTCTGGCCTTTGCTCAGGTTTTGCAAGTTCGGGTTGGACGAGGACAGTCGCGCCGTGACGGTCGAGGTGTGATTCAGCGAGTGGTGGATGATGCTGTCCAACTGGACAAGCGTAAGCATCCCCTTTTCCTCGCCGGTCTCCTCGTCCACGACGATGAAGTACGTGCCCAAGTCCTTCGTCATGGCCTGCACTTCACTCAGCGTCTTCAGGAACGGGATGTCCCTGTTGCCGAGTTCTTCGATGACGTTCGCGGCGGTCGAGTAGACACCCGGCTCGCTGCTGGCCCACCGCTTGTTTGGCTTGGTGAACCCGTCGAACGTGTATTCGAAGTCTTCGATGCGTGTCTTCGGGCCGCGCTCGATGTCGGGCACCTTGACCTTCTTCTTCTTCAACTCGCCCTTGTTCTTGCCGCCTGCGAATCGCTGCGGCTCGGGCTGATGAGCCCTTCGAATCCACTCGTCGTACGGCATGGTCTTGTTGCCGTGGGCGAGCAGGACGTGCTCCTCGTCCTTCTGGTAGTACGTGAGGTTGCCCTCGTCGTCGCGCACCGGAGCACGCGCCTTGTACTTCACCGTGCCACCGAAGATGAGCGCGGACTTATGGAAGCGGCTCGACCAGTTGAAGTCGAACGGCAAGTCCTCGGGCAGGTAGCCACTCAGTTGTTCGACTGCGAGGTCGAGCTTGCCCTTCAGTTCTTCGGCCAGCTTCAGCCCGAGTTCCTTGTCAACGAACATGCCGTTGCGCTCGGCCTCGGTCGTGTACAGCAGCGACCCCATGTTGAGCAGAATGCTGCGTAGCTGGCCCGTCTTCTTCGCCTTCTCGAACTGCTTCAGGAACACGAGTTCGGTGTTGCCGATGTCGCCGTGCTCGCCGTCGCCACCGACGAGGTAGCGCATGAGGAGGTCTTCGGGTATCTCGATGGTCGGGACGCCTTGCTCCCATAGCGCCTTGACTTCATCGAACTTGACGTTGCCGCCGTAGGCCGGTGCGATCTCGTCCAACGACATCATCTGCGAGGACTGTTCCATGCCGCGCAACAGGTACTCGGCAAGCTGGATGTCCCACACGATGCCGCCGCCTGCTACCCACTCCATCCACGCCATGAGGTTTTCCTCACAGCGAGAGTTCGGGTTCGCGATGGCGTACAGGATGTCGAACTTGATGTTCTGTCCGACCAGTACCTTCGTGCCCTTCAGCAGCTTAGTGAACCAATCCTTCGGGAGGCTCTTGCACGCAGCGATGCGGCCCTCCATTGCATCGCCCACGCCGAAGTATTCGCCCTTGGGTTCGGCCAACGTGTCTGCACCAATCTTGCCTCGGCTGAAACCGTGGCAGACCACGTAGTTCTCGGGCGAGAAGGGGTTAGCCTTCCGCTTGAACTCCGTCTTAGTGCTGGTCTCGATGTCCCATACGGTGTAGTTCATTGCCCTCCGAACTTCCGATGCAGGAATGCGTAGACGCGCTCGGCCTCGTGAGAGTTGAGAACGATGATGTCGTCCTCGTCGCGGAACTTCGGGTCGTTCTTCTGCACGAGCATGACCGTATCCCGTTCGTCGTCCTCACTGATAGTCGTGCGGCGCGACAACTCCTTCGTGTATGTCGCCATGTCACTCCGGGTCTTTGAAGATGGAACGTGGCCCGTCGAACGTCACCTCGCGGCGCGGGTCTTGTGCCCCGCCGTCGCGTCGCTTCTTGTTCTTCGGGAGTGAAATGAACCGGCTGTTCTGCAAGTCGGGAGAGTCGCTGCGACCAACCATCACGATCACGTCTGCGGCCCCGGCCTTGCCGGTCTTGCTGTTGGCGAGCATGGATTGCTTCGGGTAGATTTCACCCTCGGCTTCGCCGTTGAGTTGCGAGGTAGCCAGCACTGCACAGTCGTACTTCACGGCCCACACACGGGCACGCTGGTACAGCCATTCGAGAATCTGGTCAGTGCGTGTGCCGCCGTTGGTTGCCTGCCCATCGGCCTGCACGTTGTCGAGCATGTCGATGATGACGATGGCCGGGTCGAGTTCCTTCACGATGTCTTCGAGTTCCGACATGGTGTAGTCGTGAACGTCGAACACGTAGATCAGGTCACGCCCGCCGAGTGCTCCAACGTAGTCGTCGTAGATCGTGCCCGCCTTCTTGCGCACGATCAGTTCCTTCGTGCTCTCTTGCAGCGCGGCGTTGTACAGGCGATGCTTGATGCGCTTGCCCGGACCCTCGTTGTTGAACCACACGATAGTCCGCTCACGATCCGGGTAGAGTTCGTCCACCTGCGGAGCCATGAACGTCAACTCGCTCGCGATGAAAGACGACTTGCCGGTATCGACACGCGCACCGATGATGCCGAAGTCGCCAGCACGTAGCGGGCGCATCGAACCGTTGAGACAGTTCAGACGCCAGTGGAAGCCGGTGTCGTTCTCGTCTTCTTCGAGGATGTCTTCGATGCGGTCGCGGACCTTCGGATGCTTCTTGCGGCGCAGGAAGAACGCCTCGTGCTCATCGTTGATGACGCGCAGTGCAGCACTCAGGTCGGCCTCGCCGCCGTCGAAGTCTTCGAGCAACTGCTGTAGCTTCGCCGCCGTGCGGACAGACACTAGCCGTTCGAGGATGCCGTCCTCGGTCCCCGGCGCCGGGTCTTTTCCGATCTCCTTGAAACGTGCCTTGTACACGCCGATGGTCTCGGGCTTGAGCTTCGGGTGCAGGAGGCTGAAGTACGTGGCGAACGGTCCCGGCTCGATCACCTTGACGCCGGGGTTGGCGTCGAAGTATTTGCCGAAGTCCTTGAGGATCGTCCGTGTGTTGTCGTCTATGCCCTGCTCGGGCACGGACCTGTACAGCTTTTCAAACCGTTCCCTTGTCTTCAGGAGACGCAGGAGTGTCACGTCCAATGACAAGTGCTATGTCCCTCCGCGAGTAGAGCTTCGGGTCGCGCTGCGTCTGGATCGCTTCCGCGTCCACGCCGCACGCCGCCAGCCTGTTGATGATCGTTCGGGATGCCTTGCGGCCCGCTGCGTCGGGGTCCAGCCACACACGCACCTTGCCGCCGCGCTTGATGATGCGAATGAGCACAGGGTCGGTGAGGTTTGTGCCGAGGAGAGACCACGCCTCAGTTACTTGGCCTACGCGGTACGCCGACAACACGTCCTCGGTAAGCACAAGCGGGTCGCCCCGTCCGTACTTAGCGACGAGGTGCTGCTTGTCGGTCTCGGGGTTGAGGTACTTCGGGCGCTTCGAGCTACGCGTCCACCAAGGGTCGCGAGCCTGCCAGTAGACGATCTCCTCGCCTTCGATCACGGGGACCACGACACGAGCGGTGGACTCGTGCCAGTAGGCCCCTAGCTCCGCAATCTCGGGCTTGCCGATGCTGGCCTTGTACAGCCACACTGCGGCCCTCACGGGCCAAGTGGCCACGTCGGTATTGATCGGCTCGGGCAAGGCCACTGACGAGGCTGTGCGCTCGTCCTGCTCGGCTTCGCGAGCACGTCTTGCGATGCGCTCGGACAGCGACTCCTGCGGCTTGGCGAACCAGCCCTTGTCGTCGCAACGAAAGCAGAAGGCTGACCAGCCCCGCTCCTCGTTGGACACCTTGAGCGTGCGTCCGCCGCCGCAGTGATGGTCAACCCGCCGCGACCGGCCCTCGTCGGTAGCTTGCGCGGCGTCGAGCCATGTCTTCGGGTCGAGCAACCGTTACAGCGCAGCCGGGTTCACGTCCCACACACGGACCACGCGGGCCTGCGCTTTCACGCGCTTCGCCTTGACGGTGCGACTCGTCGGCGTGAGGATGCCCGCCTTCACTGCGGCACGCGGCAGCGCGCCCCACGCGTTGACGTTGCTCGGCTCGATGGCGTGCTGCGATTCGCGGAAGCCGTCGATGGTGACTTCGCCCTGACCGTATGCGTACGATTCGAGTGCGTAGTCCTTCAGACGCGAGAGGGCCGTCGCCAGCCACTCGCTGCCTGCACGCTTGACTGCCTTCGCTTGGCCTTCAGCCTTGAGTTGTTCGCCGTTCATTCGTCGTCTTGCTCCATCAGTTGAAAGCCGACCGCGATGCCTGCGCCGACTTGGTTGAACACGGTATCGACAGGAGTGAAGTCAGGCTCGATGCCCGACTCCTCGTAAAGCTCGGACAGGTCGTTCATTCGATGTAGCCTTCGAGCGACGCCCGGTACACGACGAGGCCGAACACCTCGACGCGGGTGATGACAAAGGCGGGCGACAGCTTACTTCCGTACGGGCCGTAGACCGCCTTCTTGGTGACGTGGATCATGGTTAGAGAGCGCCGCCGATGCTCGTGGCTTCGACGCGAGCGGCCTGTTCGACCACTGCGGCGTGCTGGTCGTAGGCGTCGGCCTGAACGACTGCATCGTTGGCGATACGACGTGCGCGGTCTGCTGCTGCCGACGCGATCCGGGCGGATTCGCGGGAGGCTTGAGCTTCGGCACGGATGACGCGGACCTGAACACGAAGCGCGGCGACGTGGAGACGCACAGCGAGTTCGTGAGCTTTCCGGGTGAGGGAGAGGAGTTCTTTCATGTCTTAGTCCTTGCTAAACATGCGCGCACTTGGCTAACGCGATTTATGGTCCGTGAGTTTCGAGTTGCACGCGCCTCACGTTGGCTGCGTGTCTTGCTGGAATTACGCGCCGAGGCGGCGAGCGGCGACAGCTGCCGCGATGCGGTTGATGTTCTCCATGAGTTGCGGGTTGTTGAGGAGGTGCTGGATGAAGTGCTGCCAGTTCACGAAGCCGAGCTTGCGTGCCTTGCGATCCTTCTTGCGGGTCATGGCCTTGCCGGGACGCGAGCCACCGACCGTGGTGAGAGTGCGAACGACGATGGGGTTCTCGAAACGATTCATGCTGCCTCCTTCTTGTTTGCCAACTCCAGAACGCGTGCTGCTGCGTTCACCTTCTGCTGATGCTTGATCTCGCGGGCCACTGCTTCGGCCTGCTTGTACGAGTCGAAGCCCTCCTTCGACCAGCCGCCAGTGCTGGCGTCGAAGACGTGCCACTTGTCGTCCTTCAACTGCACCGACAGCGGGTGCAGGTCATCCTGCTCGGGCAGGTTCGTGCGGAATTGCTGACGCATTACTCCTCCTTGTGAATGCCGAAGAAACCGTTGGATTGGATGGCGATGTTCTGCCCGTTCGCGACGCCTTGCGCCCAACTACGGGCCACGTTGTGTGCATGGTCCGAGCGGGACCATTCGGCGTAGTGCGTGTGGCCCGTGCGGCTGTCCAGAACACGCCACTTGTCGCCGTGCATGTAGGTGATGAACGGGTACTCCGGGCCGATGCTGTGCTGCTGGAGACCGCCCGTGTTGCTGCCGTGGCCCGTGTACTTCACTGCCTCGGGCGGACGCTGTGCCGCTGCGAATGCTGCGCCGCGCCGACCAACGTACTCGACCAAGCCTGCCTGAATCAGGACGCTCGACGGCGTGACATAGACCAGCTTGTGCAGCGACTCCCGCGTCGCTGCGAGTTCGTCGTGTAGCTTCTTGTTCGCCCGCTGTGCGCCTTCGAGTTCGGCCTGCGTCTGTTCCAGAAGACGATGCGACTCGACCAGCTTGTCGAACGTGTGCTCGACTTGCTCGCGCTGATGCTGCTGACACTCTGCGAAGCGCTGGCCCATGCGGGACTTGTGGAAGGCAGGCAGCGGACGGGCATAGTCGAGCCGCTGCACGGCGTCGATGGCGTTGAAGATGCGACGGCGTGCGGATGCGATGTCGAACAGACTCATGCGTTGCTCCTGATGGCGTTGTTTTCACGCGGCGATGCGTTGCCGACCAGACCGGACACGACAGCCGCAATGACACGGCCCTGCCCGTCGTAGACGTAGGTGATGCGCGGTTGCATTGAATGCTCCCAAGGGTGTGCCTGTACTGCGCACGGTTTCAGAGGTCAGTCAGGGGAATGCTGCGAACGTGTTGCGCCGATTCCCTGCGGAAGATGACTTGCTTCGAGCCGCGATAGGCGAGCCTCGCCGTCCGCTCGTTCGGGTTGAACGCGAGCGGATCAATCTTGTAGACGGAGACACGCAGCCCCGCTTCGTGTGCAGTGCGTCGCCAGTCCTCGCAATGGAACCAACGGCGCAACTGCGTTAGCGAGCCGCAACCAAAGTAGTAATCCTTATGAATGCCGTCGTCGCATAGACCGGCCCATGCCATACGCAGCTTGGGGTCTTCCCAAGGCGCAGGTTGGGTATGGTCTACAGGATGACTCTCGCAGTTGGATCGGTACGCACCCACGCCCGCCGCATCCTCGATGCGGAAGACGAGCATGGGAAGTAGTCCTTAGCGAGTCGGCAGAACAAAATACTCGGGGTTGAATGGACCCCACTCGGCGGACTTCGGGCCATAGAGATCGCCGCCTTGCACCTTGCCGTCGATCACGTAGCCGACTGCGATGCAGTCTTGCGCCAGTTCATCCGACAGAGCAGCGATAGCTTGCGGGATGTATTGAGCGTGATGTTGATACTCGACTTCAGCGATGAGCGTTTGCGCGGTGCCGTTGCCATGCGTGACCTCGAAGACTTCGCCAGCCACGAACTTGAAACCGTATTCATTGAGACTTGCGACAACGTGCAGGACGCCGTTGTCGGGCTTGCCATCGTTTCGAGCAAGACCAATGTTGAGAATGGTGTTCATTGACCCATCCAGAAGTTTATTTGTGCTTTGCGCATTAATAGATCAACACTGTCCAGTGAAGGACGGCGCACCTTGGGAGGGAGCGCAGTTGTGCTTGCGACAAGCGAACCAGTCCGTGTGCCGAACCCCCGTTCGACACGCTGTTCACTACGTGTGGCCCTGAAAGGCAGCCGAAAATGACGAGCAGCTTTCGCTCATCTAGGGTGCTGTTGTTTGCCGTAAACCCTGTGTAAGACGAATCGAATGTTACATACACTTACATCTTGGGGTCAACGTTCCACGCACCCCTTCGATGCGTGGAGGTGAAGGGGCTTACGCCGTCTGTTCGGCGGTTTGCGTGGTGCCGAGCTTTGCCACGATCTCTTGCGGAATCTTGGCCTTCTCCAGCACGTCGGACGGAGCGGCAGCGAGGATGCGCCGGAAGAACTCCGTGTCGTTGTTGCCCTTGCTCGCCTTGCGGATGAGCGCAACCACGGCGGCGTGCAAGTCGAAGACCGTGCTGCTGTTCAGGTCAGGCTCGGGAGTGAAGTCGAACCACGTCGTGCCCGATGCACTCTCCGTGTCGCCGGGACGCTTGCTGTCGTACACGAGGGGCTTCTCGCCCTTCGTTGCCTTGTCCTCGTTCAGCTTCAGCTTGCCGAAAGACACGAGGTAGGAAGCCAGCGCATGACGGCGCAGGCCGGAAGGCATGGCGAGCAGCAGCCGGTTCGCGGGGCCGATGTCGCCCACGCCATCGTTGACGATATGCAGAGCCGACAGCGCAGCCTTCTGCACGTCGTCCTGCAACTTCTTGCCACGGCCCTTGATCGACTCGATCAGCTTGTCGAGTGCGGCCTTGTCCAGATACTTCTTATCGCTCATGGCGAGTCTCCAGAAAGCCCATCGCGGGCCGGAAAGTTAAGAGGAGTGCTAACGAATGCAAAGCGCCCGACAGAAGACCCGAAGCGGGCCTTATAGCTGGTGCTCTACAGAAGGAATGCGATTACGAAAAAGAGGAGCAGGGCGATTGCACCTGCTTTATGGAGGAGATCAGGCGACGTTCTCATCACCGTCGTCCTCGTGCTTGCCAGCAGCAGAGCCGATCAACGCGACGATGACGGATTGCGGCACAACAGTGGACGGATTGTTCCCGATCCACGTAGCGATGTGACGCTGCGTCGTGCGACTCACGAAGTCGGCGGTTCTCTTGTACCCCTCGCCCGGAACAAAAGCTGCGCACGGTGTCTCGTATGAAAACAAGATCGACGTGCCGTTCTTGAACGTAAGGACGGACTGATTGCTACCTATTGTGCGGTGCTTCATAGCTACCTCGCATCTATTCTTATTGTGGCCTCCCGGCCATGTTGAAAAGAGCAGCGGCCCTGCTCCGAAACGGCAGGGAGCGCGCCGGTAAGTCAAGTCTAGGTAAACGCTCTGCCTTACAGAACGTTGACATAGACGGCCCGAATTGTACCCGAGCCGTGGCTATCTTCAGGAGATATGCCGCACTACTACATGAGTGAAGCCGTGGTCGTGCGCCCACTTGCGCGCCTCGTCCAGTAGCTTCTGCTGCGATTCGATACCGGCCCGCCGACACAACAGCTTGCCGCGATAGAGCACGTCAGCCGACTTATGCGACTTCGTGCCCCATACGTGATAGACCTCGATAGTCGCAGTCCTCATGCCTCGTCCCTGCGCTCGCGCCGGTCAGCGGCAAATTGGCTGTTGCCATACGCAGGGCCACGCGGCACACCGTCCAGAATCGACAGGGACACGTAGTGCGTGCTCGATGTCCACGAGCGGCGATGGACGCGTCGCACTGACCGGGATGGTAGCCAAATCGAGCATCTGCCTCGTACAGCCAGAATTCGATGCGGCCCGAGGATGAGGTGTACCAGCGCTGGCCCATCTCACCACCTCGCCCATTCAGGAAGATGCTTGTAAAAGCCGGCACACACCTGCTCGCAATGCGTGGCGTGCGCAACGTCACCCGCTTGGCGAGCCTTAACGGCAGCGTGCCGAGCACGCACATAGCGCTCAAGCTGGGACAGGCCGCGCTGGAGTTGCACAAGCTCGTCCAGCGACAGTGCGTCGATGTTTGGGAGTTCGATCATGACCGCACCTCACCGGTACCAGTAGGTCACGCCATCGAACTCGACGGAGCTGTAATCGACCTGAAGCTCGCGAGCTGCGCGCTCCCAATCGATGCAGTTGTTCGGCCACGTCGCATCGCGCTTGATCATGTCGCAGTCGGATGCAAGCTCGCTTGCGGCCCTCGTCGTAGGGCACACGAACTGCGTGCAGCGTTCGCCACGCACGCCGAACTCCACGATGGCTTTCATGGCTCAACCCTCCATGCCTTGAAGCGCAGCCAGCACGGCGGTCTTCGTGTACTTCGCGCCGTCAGGTGTCTTGTAGACGCCGATGGACTGCAACTCCTGAATGAACAGGCCAGCAGCCAACTCGGTAGAGGTGCGGAACCCGGCCTTGCGCCAAAGCGAGCGGCGGGCTTCTCGACGGGCACGACGGGCCAAGTCATACAGCCCTTCGTCGTTGTTGATCCACAGGGATACGTTCCAGTGGTTCCAGTTCTTGTGGCCGTTATACATGGTCCCAACCCTCCAGAAGACCGCACGCCTGAAAGAAGCGCACACGGTCGAATCTCGGGTTGAAACGTTGGGCCGCATTGCAAACGCACTGCGCAGCCAGAAGCCGCGCACCACGGTCACGAATGCCCGCTATCTCGGCGGCAAGCGCTTCAAAGTGTTTCTTGGTCATACATCCCCCTATCAGGGCGGGTTGTTAAGGGTTCCGCTTGTCCAAGCCAGAACCTCGGGAAACCATTCGAGATAGACGCACTACGCCTTGGTGTACTGGACTCGCTTTCCCTGCCCGCTTCTCCCGTTGCCGGTTGCGTTGCACTCAGGTACTCGCCTGCCTATCGTCAGCGCGACGTAATGCGCCTATCTCGTGGCACTGCACGGCGATCACGGCTAACCCGCGATTTACTGCGCAATGTGCAATGCCTACGGTCTCGTACCTGCCAGCATTCAATGCGACGCATTAGTCGCGTGCTGGCTGATAGTTGACGCTCCAGATTGTTAAAGATCGGGCACTCGACCATCGGCAAGGTGTCTGTACGGGCCAGAACTCACTAGGCGCAACTCGCCCTAGCTCGCCCTGCCTAGCTCCCTCCGCTTTTCCCCATCCGGGTACTTCACATTGGTTGCGTACACAGTGCTTCCAGTCGCACGGGTTCACAGTGCTATCCCGTGTCTCGTTACTTGCTGCGATCACTTCGTTGCAGCGTTGGATGAATCTTACTGCTGTCTTTCGTTTGTGTCAAGTGCCTCGTTTGTACCCGAATCACTCAACGTTACTGCTACTGCGTTACTGCGATCACGCTACACCTCATTGTCTACTGACTGCCCGCTAGGGCTAGGCTTTCGTCTGTTCGGTGCTGCGTTGGATCGAACTATAGGCCCAATCGTTTTCTTGTGTCAAGTGCCTTTTGTGTACCCGAATCACAGATACCCGCAAAGCCCCTCCTCATAACATCGTCGCATCCGCTCCGATGGCAACAGATACGGGATTGCACAGCACACAGCACGGCGGGCATAGCAGGGATACGGCAGGGCGTGGCGTATAGGTAGCGTTGAGAGATCGGCAGGGATAGCAGGGCAGGCACGGCAGGGATAGCACCCGGCACACAGCACAGGGAATGCACAGGGATAGTCAGGGCGTAAGCACAGGGTATCGGCACAGGGCGCACACAGCACGCACAGCACACAGGACAAGGCAATGTGTCTTGTCACCTACGCAACCGAAATTAGAAAACAGCAGATAGATACCCGCACGCGTTCGCTCGCATTCGTGGCACGTTGCCAGAAGCAAGACGCGGGTACATATCGGCAGTTATCGGAGAATAGCCCTACGGCACGCGTACAGGCCCGCCACTGGCACGACGCACCCTTGCCCATATCAGCGTGTACCCGGTGCATTCCAGCCCGTTACAGGCCCGCTATTGGCCCGGATATGTACCCGAATCAGGGATAAGCCCCGCCAATGCACAGCTAACGCATTGATTGCACAGGGAAAATGTCTATGCGAGTGCTGCCTATCGCAGGCAGGCACGGCAGTCGGCGCGCTCCCGGCAGGCTCCCGGCGCGCCCTCCCGATTCTTCCAGCGCATTCGACGGAGGGCCTACGGGGGAATCGGCACGCGCACGCGGCGGCGCTACCCTCACGGATGAGCAGTACAATTTTTGGTCCGGGTACAGGAGGGTACAACCATGAGAGTGACCCAACAGCACGGGGCGTGGCGACTGGACATCGAGACGGTGCCGGTCGAGGGCATGTTCACGGCGAAGGCCACGATCTCGCGGAAGCGCACGGACGGGCAACCGGGGATGCTCGGCTACACGTTCAAGGACGTGGGCGTGATGGGGTCGCCGCAGGAGGCCGCTGATTGGGCTGCTGACTGGCTGCGTGGGTGGCTGGACGACAACGCGTAGGCCGGGACACGCGGGTACAAATTCGGGAACAGTGCGGTGGCGCACGAAGGGAATACAGCCTCTAAGAGCCGCTGGATGGTCCGAGGTACAGTTGGGTATAGGTAAGCCACAGGAACCGCTCTACGGGGCTGTACGCCAGCGAGAGGGCCATGTATGGGTGGGTAAATTGGCGCGCCCGGCTGGGATCGAACCAGCAACCCCTGCCTTCGGAGGGCAGTACTCTATCCATTGAGCTACGGGCGCTTACGGATGCGATGCGGCCCTAGATAGCCGCAACGCGTAGCAAGACGGCAAGAATACCTTGTTTCCACTGGACCGTCCACCGCGGCTGCGCGTCCATCCCACATCCCTCTCGCATCGCCCTCCGCGCGCGTCGCCCGCCCCTCCGGCTTGCGGGTAAACACGCGCCGGGCGATCGCTCGCCGCCATGTAAACGTTCCGTCTATAATCGTCCGAGCTTCACCCAACAGCCGTTCATTGCCGTACCGCTCACAATTCCTAATCATGGAGACGAGGCAAGCATGAGCGAAGCACCCCACGGAGCCCCCATCAAAACCCCCGGGCAACTCATCGCAGTTGTCATCGCGTCATTCGCGATCCCGATCGCGGTCATCGTCCTGTTCGCCACCTACGCCAATCACGCGTTCCGCACGGGCGCCGGCACCGACGGCCTGTCCGACGAAGCCGTCGCGAAGCGCATCGCGCCCATCGCACAAGTCGACGTGAAGGACGCAAACGCGCCGCGCGTCTACAAGACGGGCGAGGAAGTCTACAAGGCCGTCTGCGTAACCTGCCACGGCACCGGGGCAGCCGGCGCGCCGAAGTTCGGCGACAACGCCGCCTGGGCGCCGCGCATCGCCGCCGGCTACGACGAGGTGCTGCATATCGCGCTGACCGGCAAGGGCGCGATGCCCCCGCGCGGCGGCACGAACCCCGACGACTACAGCGACTACGAAGTCGCGCGCGCGGTCGTCTACATGGCCAATCAAGCAGGCGCGAAGTTCGCCGAGCCGGCGCAGCCGGCCACGAATGCGGCGTCAGCTTCCGGCGCGGCCGCCGCGTCTGCGCCAGGCGCTTCCGATACGGCCGCCGCCGACGCGCAAGCCGCCGCCGCGATGGCCGCAATCGCCGCTTTGCCGAAACCGGGCGAGGCGCCCGCAGCCGGCGCGAACGCCGAAAGCTCGGCGTCGGCCGGCAAGGCGCTGTACGAATCGACGTGCCAGGCATGCCACGCAACGGGCGTGCTGAACGCACCCAAGTTCGGCAACAAGGCCGACTGGGCGCCGCGCCTGAAGGATTCGATGGATACCGTCTACAACTTCGCGCTGCACGGCAAGGGCGCGATGCCGCCCAAAGGCGGCTCGAACGCGTCGGACGCCGACGTAAAGGCGGCCGTCGACTACATGGTCAACGCCGCGAAGTAAGCACCGGCGCGGCATCACGCGCGGCAGACAACCCCGCGATCCGTGGTCTTCCGCGGCGCGGGGTTTTTTCTTGATAGGGTCCGCCGGCGCATGCCGCATGCCGCATGCCGCAGGCGCAAGAATCGACGCGGATCGTTCGTCCGGGCGGCTCGCCACAACCGGGCTTGAGAAGCCGCGGCCCGATCCGCGCGGCCGACCTGTTTCCGCCTGCGGCTCCTTGCCAGACGTGCCTTATGCAAGATCGCGGCAAAGCCGCGGCCGGCACGTGCAGGCCGCACCACGCTGCGCGATGCAATCGCCGACGGCAACCGTCGCGAAGCGTCCGCGATGCCGCCAACCTCCGCGAGATCGTTCGCGCATCTCGTCGCGGCCCGCGAGCCTAGCCATTGCGCGATTGACCCCTCATCAGCCCCAATGACACCCTCACGTCGCGCCGCAGCACAAACGCGGCGTTCCTCATAACCGCCCGAAAACCCAGGCGCGGCAGCCCCCGCCGCGCGCCCCGCTCACTTCTGCAGCAACGCCTTCAAGCTCGCAAGCCGGTCCTTCGGCGTCATCGGCGCCTCTTCGGGCGTCGGCGGCGGGGCTTCGTCGAGCCCCATCTCGGCGATGAAGCGCGACTGCTCGCACACGATGGTCTCCCGCGCACGCTTGCGCTTCTTGCACCAGTTCAGATGCAGGCTGCGCTGCGCGCGCGTGATCGCGACGTACATCAGCCGGCGCTCTTCCTCGATCCGCTCGTCGTCGATCGGGCCGTCGTCGCTGCCGCCGCTGTGCGGCATGATCCCTTCCTCGACGCCGACAAGGAACACGTGCGGATACTCGAGCCCCTTCGACGCATGCACGGTCGACAGCCGCACCGCGTCCGGATCCTCTTCCTTGCCTTCGAGCATCGACATCAGTGCGACCGTCTGAATCAGGCCGAGCAGGTTCTTGCCGGTGTCGGCGAGGCCGTCCGCGTTGTGGAAGCCGTCCGCTTCGCCGTCGGCTGCCTCTGCCGGCTCCGGCTTCGTCCCCTTGCGTTTCAGCCATTCGAGGAATTCGAGCACGTTCTGCCACTTCGTCTGCGCCTGCCGTTCGTCGTAGGCGTCGTACAGGTACGCTTCGTAGTGGATCGCTTCCATCATGTCGTCGAGGACGACTGTCGCGGGCTCCTTGTCCGCGCGGTCGGTCAGGCGCTGGATGAAGTCGCAGAAGATCCGCAGCGGCTCGATCTGCCGCGCGGACAGCCGCGCTTCGATCCCGCCCATGTAGACCGCCTCGAACAGCGACACCTTGGCCTGCCCGGCGAACGCGCCGAGCGCCTCGAGCGTCGTGTTGCCGATCCCGCGGCGCGGCGTCGTGACCGCGCGGATGAACGCGGGATCGTCGTCGGCGTTCGCGATCAGGCGCAGGTACGCGCACAGGTCCTTGATCTCCGCCTTGTCGAAGAACGACTGGCCGCCCGACAGCACGTACGGAATCCGTTCGCGCCGCAGCACCTGTTCGAAGATCCGCGCCTGAAAGTTGCCGCGGTAGAGGATCGCGTAATCGCGGAACTGCGTGCGCCGCTCGAACTTGTGCGCGGACAGCCGGAACACGACCGATTCGGCCTCGTGCTCCTCGTCGTTGCACGGCGTGACGGTGATCGAATCGCCCATTCCGTGCTCGGACCACAGCTTCTTCTCGAACAGCTTCGGGTTGTTCGCGATCACGTTGTTCGCGGCGGTCAGGATCCGCACGGTCGACCGATAGTTCTGCTCGAGCTTTACCAAGTGCAGTTTCGGGAAGTCCTTGCCGAGCTGCGCGAGGTTCTCGAGCGTCGCGCCGCGCCAGCCGTAGATCGCCTGGTCATCGTCGCCGACCGCGGTGAACGCGGCGCGCGGGCCCGCGAGCAGCTTCAGCAGCTCGTACTGGCACGCGTTGGTGTCCTGGTATTCGTCGATCAGCAGATAGCGCAGCTTGTTCTGCCAGCGATCGCGGACCGGCTCGTTGCGCGCGAACAGCTCGGCGGGCAAGCGAATCAGGTCGTCGAAATCGACCGCCTGATACGCATGCAGCGTCGCGACGTAATTGCGATAGACGAGCGCCGCCTGGTGCTCGTCCCCGTTGGCCGCAATCGTCATCGCCTCCTCGGGCATGATGAGGCCGTTCTTCCACAGCGAGATGATCGTCTGGATCTTGCGGATCAGGCCCTTGTCGGTCGTGCCGATCTGCTCCTGGATCATCCCGAAACAGTCGTCCGAATCCATGATCGAGAACTGCGGCTTCAGGCCGACGTGCTCTGCCTCCTGCCGCAGGATCTGCACGCCGAGCGAGTGGAACGTGCAGACCGTCAATTGATTGACGGGCACCTTGCGGCCTTCCTTGCCGGGCGTCGTGAGCGTCTTGCCCTCGAGGAGCTTGCCGACGCGCTCGCGCATTTCGGCGGCGGCCTTGTTCGTGAACGTGACAGCGGCGATGTGGCGCGGCTCGAAGCCTTTTGCTTCGATCAGGTGCGCGATCTTCTGCGTGATGACGCGGGTCTTGCCGCTGCCCGCGCCGGCGAGCACGAGGCAGGGACCGTCGAGATAGCGCACCGCTTCGCTTTGAGCGGGATTCAGGCCTGCGGACATGATGGCGGATGGTGTTGCGGTTGACGGCGGCGAAGCCGGAAGGCGCCGCGAACGAAGCGCAGCCGGCGCGCGGACGGCGGCGCCGGTCCCGGCAAATGGCTCGCGGGACGCGCATGTTAACACGGCGACGGCCGGCGGTTCTTTCGCGAATGTGAAACGATCGCTGCGATAGCCGTTCGGACAGTGTGCACCCGGCGTTCGCGCGACGGGGGTGCTGACCGACGGCGCGAGGCGCGCGCCGTCTCCCGCGCCGCCGATCGTGCGCGGCGTTCTTTGATAGCATGCCCCTTTTACCGGACGCGCCCTGCGATGCTCGCGCTGAAGCTCACGCTGGTTCCTCTGTTTCTGCTGATCGTGTCGATGTCGGGCAGGTGGTGGGGGCCATCCATTGCGGGCTGGCTCGCGGGGCTCCCGGTCGTCGCCGGTCCGATTCTCTTCCTCCTTGCCGTCGATCGCGGCCCCGCGTTCGGTGCGCATGCGGCGCTGCTGTCGCTGTCCGCGATCGTCGCGTCCGAATCGTTCAACTTCGCGTACGCGTGGACGTGCCGCCGGCATCGGTGGCCGCTCGCGCTGGCGGCCGGGCTTGCCGCCTGGATTACCGCCGCGAGCATGCTCGTGCGCCTGCCCGCGACACCGCTCGCCGCGACCGCCGTCGCGCTCGCAGCGACGCTGTTCGGCCAGTCCTGTCTGCCGCGCGGCGGAGCGGCAGCGCCGCGCGCCCCGTTGGCGCCCGCCGATCTCGCCGGCCGGCTCGCAGCGGGCGCGGCGCTTGCATTCGCCGTCACGTCGCTGTCAGGTGCGCTCGGCGCCGCATGGAGCGGCCTGCTCGCCGTGTTTCCGCTGCTCGGCAGCGTGCTGTCGGTGTCGTCGCATCGCACGCACGGACCCGAATTCGTCGTCCATCTGCTGCGCGGCATGGTGCTCGGCCGCTTTTCGTTCGCGGCGTTTTGCCTGTGCGTCGCGCTGGCGCTGCCGCACCAGCCGGCGGTCTGGGCGTTCGCCGAAGCCGCCGCGCTGTCGATCGTCGTGCAGGGCATGACAAAGCGGTTCGCCGCCCGCGGCTCGCGCCCGCAAGCGTCGACGAGCATGGCGACGCCCGACTGAGCGATCGCGCGCGCCGCTATCACGGGCACACGCCATCGACCTCGACATGATTACGGGAACTGCATGGGAATCGGAAGAAGTTGAAGCGAACGGGCGATATTCAGTTCGATTTCGGCTCTCGCGAGCATCGGACGGGCATCGAAAGTCGGTTGGACAGGAATCGAATCCCGTCGCTTCGGCAATCCGCCTTCCGCGCCGCGGCAGCGCCGAAAGCGTCGCACTCGGCGCGCCTGTCGTTCGGCTTACGCGCGCCCTGTCCGTTCGGCCAACGTGGCCGGCAACCCGTTCCGCCCCCATTCGTCATGCCACAATAGTCATCCGTCGCCGTGCGGCGTCCAAGCCGCAGCGCCCCCGTTTTGCAAGCAGACAGGATCGTTCATGTCGTCAACGCTCAAGATTGGTTTGATGGGTTTCGGTTTCGCAGGCGCGACGTTCCACGCGCCCGTCATCGCGCACAGCGGCCGCACGCAGATCGCCGCGATCGCCACCGGCCAACCGGAACGCGCGCGCGCCGCTTATCCGGACGCCGTCGTCGTGCCGGATCTCGATGCGCTCGTCGCGCGCGAGGACGTCGAATGCGTCGTGATCGCGACGCCGAACGACACCCATTTCGAGCTGGCGAAGCGCGCGCTCGAAGCGGGCAAGCACGTGGTCGTCGACAAGCCGGTCACCCTGACTGCCGTCGACGCGCTCACGCTCGCCCGCCTCGCGGCCGCGCGCGGCCGCGTGTTCGCACCGTTCCACAACCGCCGCTGGGACGGCGATTTCCTGACTGTGCGTCAACTCGTCGAAAGCGGCGAGCTCGGCCGCATCACCTATTTCGAATCGCACTTCGACCGCTTCCGTCCGCGCGTGCGCACGCGATGGCGCGAGGAAGCGTCGCGCGGCGGCGGGCTGCTGTTCGATCTCGGACCGCATCTGATCGACCAGGCGCTCGCGCTGTTCGGCACGCCGGATACGGTGAGCGCGACGGTCAAGACGCGACGCGACGGCGGCGACGCGCCCGACTTCGTCCATCTGCAGCTCGGCTATCCGGACAAGGACGTCATCCTGCACGCGAGCGCGCTCGCGGCCATCGATCCCGCACGCTTCACCGTGCTCGGCACGCAAGCCGGCTATCAGAAGCACGGGCTCGACACGCAGGAAGATCAGCTGAAGGCGGGCCTCACGCCCGACGACGTCGAGTTCGGCGGCGGCAACCCGCCCGGCGTGCTGCGCGGACTCGACGGCGAGCTCGAGATCGAGCGTCCGGTGCCGACACTCGACGGCCAGTACGCGGAGTTCTATCGCGCGCTCGCCGCATCGATCCACGACGGCGCGCCGTTCCCCGTCGCGGCGCAGGACGCGGTCGACGTGATGACGATCATCGAGCTCGCCGCGCGCAGCGAACGCGAAGGCCGGCGCCTGCCGTTCGTGCGCGAAGCGATCTGAGCGGCGCGCGACACGCCGCCGGCGCGATCGGGCGCCTGCGGCTTGCCTGATCTTCAAGCTTCAACAAACCGTTACAAACGATTCGGGAACGAACGTCATCTCGACGAGGGTCTGAGCCGTTCGTCTAATTGCCTGTCCGGCATCGACAATCAGGAGAATGCAATGCAACGGTTGATCCGCGCGGCGGTATGCTGCGTCCTTGTCTCGTCGCTCGCGGCATGTGTGGTCACGCCGCCGCGCCCCGCGCCGGCACCCGCGCCCGCGCCGGCACCCCGCCCAAGTCCGCAGGTGGTCGGCTACGAGCGGATGCAGCAGATCCAGGGCCGTATCGACAACCTGAACCACCGCATCGACGCGCGCGTGAACGCCGGCTACTATCCGCCGCCGCAAGGCGCCGCGCTGCATCGCCGGCTCGACGTGATCCGCCAGGAGTCGACCGACATGGCGGCCCAGCACGGCGGCGGCCTGTCCGCCGACGAGCAGCGCGTGCTGAACCAGGAACTCGATACGGCCGCTCGCGCGATCGGCGAGTGAGCGTTCCGGGCGGCCCGTGGGCCGCTCGGCCGATAACGCTTCGGGACGCGGCTTCGGCGACTTTCGCCCGAGCCGCGCATTCACGAGGCGGCACTTCGCGGTTCCAACCCCGGCCCGCTCACCGCTCACCGCTCACCGCTCACCGCTCACCGCTCACCGCTCACCGCTCACCGCTCACCGCTCACCGCGAACGCGCCACACGCTCACCGGCAAACAACGCGCCGACGTCGCCCCGCATACCACCGTCGCTTGTCTTCAAGCGACAGCTATTTGCCCAAATTGACAACCCATCCGCGCTCGCGTACATTCGCCCGCACGCGTCGGGAGAGCGTGCGGCCGTCGTTCGTCGATCGAAGGGCAAGCCGCGCCGCCGAAGGGGCACACCCGCAAACTCTCAGGCAAAAGGACCGGCCGCGTCGAAGAATCCGTCTGACGACGACATGCGTCGGACGCCGTTTTTCGCACTCTGGAGAGCGGCAGTAGCTGCGTGCACGCAACGCGTCGCACGGGCAGGCTGCCCACCGAAGGGGCGCGCGCGAACTGGATCGAATCCATCGCGCAATCTCTCAGGTATCGAGGACAGAGGGGCATGCACGCATCGCAGGCGGCTTCACGCGCCGGCGGTTCGCCGAGTCTGCCGTTTTGTTTTCGCGGCCGGGCCGAAGCCCGGCCGCCTTGCCTGAGACCCCGATGACCGTTCTCAAAATCACCCCGCTTCACGCTGCGCATCGCGCCCTCAATGCCCGCATGGTCGACTTCGGCGGCTGGGACATGCCCGTCAATTACGGCTCGCAGATCGACGAGCATCAGGCCGTGCGCACCGACGCCGGGATGTTCGACGTGTCGCACATGTGCGTCGTCGATTTCACGGGCCCCCGCGTGCGCGCTTTCTTCGAGCACGCGCTCGCGAACAACGTCGCGAAGCTGCAGACGCCCGGCAAGGCGCTCTACTCGTGCCTGCTGAACCCGCAAGGCGGCGTCATCGACGATCTGATCGTCTACTACTTCACCGAGGATTTCTTCCGCGTCGTCGTCAACGCCGGCACCGCCGACAAGGACGTCGCGTGGTTCACCCAGCTCAACGAGCAAGGCGGCTTCGGCCTTTCGATCGCGCCGCGCCGCGACTTCGCGATCGTCGCCGCCCAGGGCCCGAACGCGCGTGCGAAGGTCTGGGACACGATCCCCGCCGCGCGCGCGGCGACGAGCGAGCTCAAGCCGTTCAACGCCGCGCAAGTCGCGGGCACGCCGTTCGGCGACCTCACCGTCGCGCGCACCGGCTACACCGGCGAGGACGGCTTCGAGATCATCGTCCCGGCGGCGTACGTCGAAGCGCTGTGGAACGCGCTCGCCGAGCGCGGCGTGCGTCCGTGCGGACTCGGCGCGCGCGACACGCTGCGCCTCGAAGCCGGCATGAACCTGTACGGCCAGGACATGGACGAGACGGTGTCGCCGCTCGACGCCGGCCTCGCGTGGACGGTCGATCTCGCCGCGCCGCGCGCGTTCGTCGGCCGCGACGCGCTGGAGCGCGACGGCTCGCGCGCCGCGTTCGTCGGCCTGATCCTGCAGAAGGAAAACGGCAAGGCGGGCGGCGTGCTGCGCGCGCACCAGAAGGTCGTGACGCCGCATGGCGAAGGCGAGATCACGAGCGGCACGTTCTCGCCGACGATGCAGGAATCGATCGCGTTCGCGCGCGTGCCGAAGGACGTCGCCGCAGGCGACACGGTGCACGTGCAGATCCGCGACAAGCATCTTCCCGCGCGCGTGGTAAAACTGCCGTTCGTGCGCAACGGCAAGGTGCTCGCGGTCTGACGCGCGGCAACCGGCGCGCCCGCGCGCGAAACCACACTCAATTTAAACGCTTGAACGAATTCAATCTCAGGAGCATCCGATGAGCAACGTCCCGGCCGATCTGAAATACACGGAAGAACACGAGTGGGTCCGCACCGAAGCGGACGGCACGCTGACGGTCGGCATCACCGACCACGCGCAGGAAACGCTCGGCGACATCGTCTTCCTCGAACTGCCCGAAGTCGGCAAGACCGTGAAGGCGGGCGACGCCATCGGCGTCGTCGAGTCGGTGAAGGCAGCGTCCGACATCTACACGCCGGTGTCGGGCGAAGTGGTCGAAGTGAACGCGGCGATCGTCGACGCGCCCGACCAGGTCAACGGCGACGCGTATGCGAGCTGGCTTTTCAAGATCAAGCTCGAAGCAGGCGCGTCGACCGACAAGCTGATCGACGCAGCCGCCTACGAGAAGCTGGTCGGCTAATCCACCCACTCACGAACCGCGCGGCGCGCCGGCAGCACGGGCCGCCGCGCCGCGGTCGACCAGAGTAAGCGCTAAAGCGCCAACTCTGGTCGACCGCAAAGCATGGGACCAGAGTAAGCGCTAAAGCGCCAACTCTGGTCGACACAGGAATGCTATGAAGCTCGAATACCCGGATCATCTGATGAAGCGCACGCCCCTCTCGCTCGCGGCGCTCGAAACGCACGACGCGTTCGCCGAGCGCCACATCGGCCCCGATGACGCCAGCCAGCGCGCGATGCTCGCCACGCTCGGCTTCGCGTCGCGCGCCGCGCTGATCGACGCCGTGATTCCCGCGTCGATCCGCCGCGGCGACGCGCTGCCGCTCGGCCCGTTCGTGCAGCCGAAGAGCGAGGCGGAAGCGCTCGCCGCGCTGCGCGAGCGCGCGGACAAGAACCAGGTGTTCCGCTCGTACATCGGCCAGGGCTACTACGACACGCACACGCCCGCCGTCATCCTGCGCAACGTGCTCGAAAACCCGGCGTGGTACACCGCGTACACGCCGTACCAGCCTGAAATCTCGCAGGGCCGCCTCGAGGCGCTCCTGAACTTCCAGCAGATGGTCGCGGACCTGACGGGCCTCGCCATCTCGAACGCGTCGCTGCTCGACGAGGCGACGGCCGCGGCCGAGGCGATGACGCTCTTGCAGCGCGTCGGCAAGCCGAAGTCGAACCTGTTCTACGTCGCCGACGACGTGCTGCCGCAGACGCTCGAAGTGATCAAGACGCGCGCGAAGCCGGTCGGCATCGAAGTGAAGACGGGCCCCGCCGCCGACGCCGCGAGCGCGGACGCGTTCGGCGTGCTGCTCCAGTATCCGGGCGCGAACGGCGACGTGCGCGACTACCGCGCGCTCGCCGACGCGATCCACGCGGCGGGCGGCCACGTCGTCGCCGCGGCCGACATCCTCGCGCTCACCGTGCTCGCGCCGCCCGGCGAATGGGGCGCGGACGTCGCGGTCGGCAACACGCAGCGCTTCGGCGTGCCGATGGGCTTCGGCGGCCCGCACGCCGCGTACATGGCGGTGCGCGACGAATTCAAGCGGCAAATGCCGGGCCGTCTCGTCGGCGTGACGGTCGACGCGCAGGGCAAGCCCGCGCTGCGCCTCGCGCTGCAAACCCGCGAACAGCACATCCGCCGAGAGAAGGCAACGTCGAACGTCTGCACCGCGCAGGCGCTCCTCGCGATCATGGCGAGCATGTACGCGGTCTATCACGGCCCGCGCGGCCTGAAGACGATCGCGCTGCGCGTGAACCGCGTCGCGGCGCTCCTCGCAGCGGGCGTCGAGCCGCTCGGCTATGCGCTCGTCAACGACACGTTCTTCGACACGCTGACGATCGACACCGGCGCGCGCACCGCACAAGTCCACGAGCTCGCGAAGGGCAAGCGCATCAACCTGCGCCGCGTGAGCGACACGCGAGTCGGCGTGTCGGTCGACGAAACGACGACACGCGCCGATCTCGCCGACCTGTTCGCGATCTTCGCGCAGGCGGCGGGCGCGACGGCGCCCGATGTCGACACGCTCGACGCCGCGCTGCCCGGCGTGCCCGCGCTGCCGGCCGGCCTCGAACGCACGAGCGCGTACCTGACGCACCATGTGTTCAACCGCCACCATTCGGAAACGGAAATGCTGCGCTACCTGCGCAGCCTGTCGGACAAGGATCTCGCGCTCGACCGCTCGATGATCCCGCTCGGCTCGTGCACGATGAAGCTCAATGCGACGTCGGAGATGCTGCCCGTCACGTGGCCCGAGTTCGGCCAGATCCACCCGTTCGCGCCCGCCGAGCAGACGGTCGGCTATCGCGAGATGATCGGCCAGCTCGAAGAAATGCTGGTGGCGGCAACTGGCTACGCAGCCGTGTCGCTGCAGCCGAACGCCGGCTCGCAGGGCGAGTACGCGGGCCTCTTGATCATCCACGCGTATCACGAATCGCGCGGCGAAAGCCACCGCAACATCTGCCTGATCCCGGCGTCCGCGCACGGCACGAACCCGGCGTCCGCGCACATGGCGGGCATGAAGGTCGTCGTCGTCGCGTGCGACGCGCAGGGCAACGTCGACATCGCCGATCTGAAGGCGAAGGCCGACGCGCATTCGAACGATCTCGCCGCGATCATGATCACGTATCCGTCGACGCACGGCGTGTTCGAGCAGAACGTGCGCGAAATCTGCGAGATCGTCCACGCGCACGGCGGCCAGGTGTACGTCGACGGCGCGAACATGAACGCGATGGTCGGCCTGACCGCGCCCGGCCAATTCGGCGGCGACGTGTCGCACCTGAACCTGCACAAGACCTTCTGCATCCCGCACGGCGGCGGCGGCCCGGGCGTCGGCCCGGTCGCGGTCGGCGCGCACCTCGCGAAGTTCCTGCCGAACCAGCGCTCGACCGGCTACGCGCGCGGCGACGAAGGCATCGGCTCGGTGTCGGCGGCGCCTTACGGCTCGGCGTCGATCCTGCCGATCTCGTGGATGTACATCGCGATGATGGGCGCGAAGAACCTGACCGCCGCGACCGAAACCGCGATCCTCAACGCGAACTACATCGCAAAGCGTCTCGCGCCGCACTACCCGGTGCTGTATTCGGGCCCGGGCGGGCTCGTTGCGCACGAGTGCATTCTCGACCTGCGTCCGATCAAGGACGCGAGCGGCATCAGTGTCGACGACGTCGCGAAACGCCTGATGGACTACGGCTTCCACGCGCCGACGATGAGCTTCCCGGTGCCGGGCACGCTGATGGTCGAGCCGACCGAATCGGAATCGCAGGAGGAACTCGACCGCTTCATCGCCGCGATGATCGCGATCCGCGACGAAATCCGCGCGGTCGAGGAAGGCCGCGCCGACCGCGAGGACAACCCGCTGCGTCACGCACCGCACACGGCAGCCGTCGTCACCGCGAACGACTGGCCGCATGCGTACTCGCGCGAAGAGGCCGCGTTCCCGGTCGCATCGCTCGTCGCGAACAAGTACTGGCCGCCCGTCGGCCGCGCGGACAACGCATATGGCGACCGCAATCTGTTCTGCTCCTGCGTGCCGGTCTCGGAATACGCATGACGCGCCGGCGCGGCCTGCGCGCCGTGCCGTGTTCCTTTCATCGGCGACGCGCCGTCCGCAATATGCTGTTGCGGACGGCGCGCGCGTTCGCATTCGCCCGCAAGTCCGGCTAACATCTCACACCGCGATCCAGCCATTAAAGGAGTTCTGCATGGTGCGTCAGACGTTTCCGGGCCGCGCGCAGGCGACGCGGCGGCGCTTGAGCGCGCTCGCGCCGGCGCTTCTCGCCGCCGCCGCGCTGACGGCGGCCGGCCCCGCCCGGGCGGCGATGAATTTCTGCGCCGCGCCCGCGCTGCAGAGCAGCGAGGCGACGCACGCCGAGCCGGGCGTGCAGGCGCTCATCAAGAGCGTCGACGCGCATCTGAACGACGAGCCGAAGGCGTTGCCGCACGTGCACACCGAAGGCACGCTGCCGCACGAAGGCATCTACGACCAGAGCGCCGAGGCGCTCAACGACATGGAGCTGATGCGCAACGCGGCGCTCGCGTGGCGCGTGACGAACCAGAGCCGCTATCTGGCGCTCGTCGACCGCTTCCTGTCGGCGTGGGTGAACACTTACCGTCCGAGCTTCAATCCGATCGACGAGACGCGGTTCGAAAGCCTGATCCTCGCGTACGACATGACGGCGAGCGTGCTGCCCGTGAAGACGCGCAACGCGACGGCCGCGTTCATCGCGTCGCTCGGCAACGGCTACGTGCAGCAGATCGACGCGCAGAAGCGCCCGCTCAACGGCACATGGCGCAACAACTGGCAAAGCCACCGAATCAAGCTGATCGCGCTCGCCGCATTCACGCTCGGCGATCGCAAGATGATGAACGCCGCGCAGCGGCTCTTCGTCGAGCATCTCGCCGACAACGTCGAGCCGGACGGCACCACGTACGATTTTCTCGAACGCGACGCGCTGCACTACGCGGTCTACGATCTGCAGCCGCTCGTGACAGCGGCGCTCGCCGCGCGGCGCTTCAACCGCAACTGGCTGCGCGAGCGCGCGTCGAACGGCGCGACGCTCGCTGCCGCGCTCGACTGGCTCGTGCCGTACGCGCGCGGCGAAAAGACGCACGAAGAATTCGTCCGTTCGCCGGTGCCGTTCGATGCAAAGCGCCGTGAGGCGGGCCTGCCCGGCTATTCGGGCATGTGGGAGCCGAAGAACGCGACCGAGCTGTTCCACCTCGCCGCGCGCCTCGACGGCCGCTACACGAGCGTCGCCCAACAACTCTCGCCGATGCCGCCTGCGTGGCTGGCCGCGTGCTTGCCGCTGCCGGCGCGGTGATCCCCCAATACTTCTAGCAATTCAGGAAAGGAAATGGCAGTCAGCGTGTTCGATCTTTTCAAAATCGGCATCGGTCCGTCGAGCTCGCATACGGTCGGTCCGATGCGGGCCGCGCTGATGTTCGCGCAAGGGCTCGAACGCGACGCGCTGCTCGCCGCGACCGCGAGCGTGAAGGTCGAGCTGTACGGCTCGCTCGGCGCGACGGGCAAGGGCCACGGCACCGATCGCGGCGTGATGCTCGGCCTGATGGGCGACGCGCCCGACACCGTCGAGCCGTCGACGATCGCCGCGCGGCTCGACGCCGTGCGCGACTCGAAGACGCTCGCGCTGCTCGGCACGCATCCGGTGCCGT
The DNA here is from genome assembly GCF_001522845.1 of Burkholderia sp. BDU5. NCBI lineage: Bacteria > Pseudomonadati > Pseudomonadota > Betaproteobacteria > Burkholderiales > Burkholderiaceae > Burkholderia > Burkholderia sp. BDU5. The sequence continues at coordinate 58,688 of NZ_LOWC01000159.1, forward strand.
TCGTGCCGAAGGAGCACGTCGCGTTCTACCGGCAGGCGCTGCCCGAGCATCCGAACGCGATGAAGCTGCGCGCGGCCGACGCGAACGGCGCGGTGCTGCGCGAGGCGATCTATCTGTCAGTGGGCGGCGGCTTCGTCGTCACCGCGGGCGCACCGAACACGAAGGTGCTCGCCGCCGTCGAGCAGATGGCGCATCCGTTTCGCACGAGCGCCGAGCTGCTCGCGCTCACCGAATCGACCGGCAAGTCGATCGCGCAGCTGATGTGGGAAAACGAGCGCGCATGGCACACCGAGGAGGAAACGCGCACGGGCCTCCTGAAGATCTGGGACGCGATGCAGTCGTGCGTCGCGCGCGGCTGCGGCATCGACAACCCGGACGCCGACGGCAACCTGCCCGGCCCGTTCCAGGTCAAGCGCCGCGCGCCGCAGCTCTATCGGACGCTCACGGGCAACCCGGAGCAGGCGCTGCGCGATCCGCTGTCGATGATCGACTGGATCAACCTGTACGCGATCGCCGTCAATGAAGAGAACGCGGCGGGCGGACGCGTCGTCACCGCGCCGACCAACGGCGCTGCAGGCATCATCCCGGCCGTCCTCCATTACTACACGCGTTTCACGCCGGGGGCGAACGAGCAAGGCGTGATCGACTTCCTGATGACGGCGGCGGCGATCGGCATCCTGTACAAGCTCAACGCGTCGATCTCGGGCGCCGAAGTCGGCTGCCAGGGCGAAGTCGGCGTCGCGTGCTCGATGGCGGCGGGCGCGCTCGCGGCCGTGCTGGGCGGCACGCCGCAACAGGTCGAGAACGCGGCCGAAATCGGCATGGAGCACAACCTCGGCCTCACCTGCGATCCGGTCGGCGGGATGGTGCAGATTCCGTGCATCGAGCGCAACGCGATGGCGTCGGTGAAGGCCGTCAACGCCGCGCGCATGGCGCTGCGCGGCGACGGCACGCACTACGTGTCGCTCGACTCCGTGATCAAGACGATGCGCGAGACGGGCGCGGACATGAAGACGAAGTACAAGGAAACGTCGCGCGGCGGGCTGGCGGTGAATATCGTCGAGTGCTGATGCGGGGGCGGCCGAACGCCGCCTCCCGGTTTTCTTCGCGCCGCGCTCGCGGCCATCCGGCCACGCAACTCGCGCGGCGCATGGCCGGCTCACGTGCGGCGAAGCGGCGCGCTTACGGCATTTTTACGCGTCCACAACCGGTACTCGGCGTATCTCGCTCTTGCCGCAAGCAGCGCTCGGATCTCTCCCCTACCTCAAGCAACACCCTAACGACAAAAAAACCGCCTGCCGCCCGTGGCACCAGCTCGCGAGCGCGCAATGCCGACCAGCGCGCAGCGCGTCGACGCCGCCGCGCGCCTACCATTCCTGTCAGTATCGCGCCCGCCCGCCAATCGATATCTTGATCGGCGGGACTACCGTCCGAGCGGCCGCGTCGCCCGACGTTCGCCGCCGCAGCCGTGCTCGTCTCCGACTCCCCATGTCGCTCAAAGGAGAAAAAATGATCATCGCTACGTGGAACATGCTGGGCGCAACCAATGCCGTCTATTTGGACCCGGTACTGCAACAAACCCGCGCAAACGTGCTGTGCCTGCAGGAATGCGGGTCGAACTTCGCGACGTTGCTGGAGGAAAGGGCGCCGATCATCGGCAACGACGGCGCAATCATCGGCTACACGGGTAACTTCAGAGTCCGCGCGGACTTCATGGAATGCGTGTACTGGGAAGCGCCCCAAGACCGGCTCGGCCTCGCCGTGCTCAGCAACATCGCCCCGAGCGAGCGCCATATCCTGATGCCCGCCGCCGCGGGCTTCAATCCGAACAGCCCGCGCGCGATGCCGTGGTGCACGGTCACCGATCCCCAAACGCGTAACGCCATCACGATTTATTCGATTCACAGCCCGCCGGTATCCCGCAACGTCACGCTGGCCAATGTCTGCACGTGGAACAATGCGCAGATCGGACAGATCAGTCAGCTCGGCGGAACCTGGGCATGCGTCGGTGACTTCAATGCGCCGCCGAATGCGGCGGGATTCGTTCCACCGCCGCAAGGCGCCGTCGTGAGCAGCAACCGCGCGACGCAACAAGGCGGCGGCATTCTCGACTATGCGATCACCAACGCGCCTGGATTCACCTTTTCTCAGGCCGGAACTCAATTGGTCGGCGCATCGGATCACTACCCGCAGTCGTTCCGCTGGTAATCGCCATCGGGCGCGCCATAGGTAATGGCGCGCCTTCCGCCACCTTCCCTTCCGGCGTAAGCTGTACGTCCCGCCACGAAGGGAGTCCGTCTTACATGTCGATTTCCCCGGACCTCGAGCAGCGCGCCACCACCGGCGCACGCCTGCTCGTCGACGCCCTGCTCGCGAATCACGTCGAGCGCGTGTTCTGCGTGCCCGGCGAGAGCTTTCTCGCCGTCCTCGATTCCCTCGCCGACGAAACCGAACGCATCCAGACCGTCGTCTGCCGGCACGAAGCCGCCGCCGCGAACATGGCGGAAGCGGTCGGCAAGCTGACCGGCCGGCCAGGCATCGCGTTCGTCACGCGCGGCCCCGGCGCGACGCACGCATCGATCGGCGTGCACACCGCATTCCAGGATTCGACGCCGATGATCCTCTTCATCGGCCAATGCGCGCGCGAGCATCTCGATCGCGAGGCATTCCAGGAAATCGACTATCGGCGGATGTTCGGCCAGCTCGCGAAGTGGGTTGCGCAGATCGACGATCCGCGCCGCATCCCCGAATATCTGAGCCACGCGTTTCACGTCGCGATGTCGGGCCGGCCTGGCCCCGTCGTGCTCGCGCTGCCCGAGGACGTGCTGTCCGAGTCGTGCGCGCCGCAACCCGTCGCGCCCGCGGCGAAGCGCATCGCCGCTGCGCCGTCCGCCGCGCAGATGAACGAGCTGCGCGAGCGGCTCGCGCGCGCCGAGCGGCCGCTCGTGGTCGCGGGCGGCAGCGGCTGGACGCCCGAGGCGGGCGCGGATCTGCGCACGTTCGTCGAGCGCTGGCAGTTGCCGATCGCGTGCGCGTTCCGCTATCAGGACACGTTCGACAACGAGCATCCGCAATACGCGGGCGACGTCGGCCTCGGCGTGAATCCGGCGCTCGCGCGCCGCATCCAGGATGCGGACCTGCTGTTCGCGCTCGGCCCGCGACTCGGCGAAGCGACGACGGGCGGCTATACGCTGATCGACATTCCGAAGCCGAAGCAAGTGCTCATTCACGCGCACCAGGGCGCGGACGAACTGGGGCGGGTCTATGCGGCGGATCTGCCGATCGCGTCGGGGATGCCCGAGATCGCCGCGCAGCTCGCCGCGCTCGAGCCGCCGGCATCGCCCGCGTGGACGGGCAGCGCCGCCGACGCGCATCGCGCCTATCTCGACTGGCGCACGCCGCGCCCGATGCCGGGCGGCGTGCAGCTCGGCGAGCTGATGCTGCAATTGCGCGAACGGCTGCCGCACGACGCGATCGTCACGAACGGCGCGGGCAATTACGCGGCGTGGCTGCATCGCCATTTCGCGTACCGGCATTTCCGCTCGCAGCTCGCACCGACGAGCGGCGCGATGGGCTACGGCGTGCCGGCCGCGCTCGCGGCGAAGTCGCTGTATCCGCAGCGCACGGTCGTCGCGCTCGCGGGCGACGGCTGCTTCATGATGGCGGGCAGCGAGCTCGCGACCGCGATCCAATATGGGCTCGCGATCGTCGTACTCGTCGTGAACAACGGTCATTTCGGCACGATCCGCATGCATCAGGAGCGCAACTATCCTGGGCGTGTGCACGGCACGGGGCTGACGAACCCGGATTTCGCCGCGTACGCGCGCGCGTTCGGCGCGCACGGCGAAACGGTCGAGCGCACCGCAGATTTCCTGCCCGCGCTCGATCGCGCGCTCGCGAGCGGGCTGCCCGCGCTGATCGAGATCCGCGTGCCGCAGGACGCCTGCACGCCCGCCGCGACGCTCGAGCAGGTGCGTGAGCAGGGCCTGCGTGCGCGTCGCGCTTGACGCGTCGTCCTGCACCGCACCCCGCATCGATGACGACGCACGCCGCAGCCACGTTGTCGCCCGCCGACGCGCTCGCCTACCCCGGCACGCTGCTCGCGCCGGACGGGCGGCTCGTCGCGCCATACGATCTCGAGCGCACGGCGGCCGACGCGCACGGCTACGTCGGCGCGGCGGCCCGCCTCGGCCTGTTGCACGCGGCAAGCCGTCCGTTCACGCTCGATTACGCGACGTTATCGACCGTTCACGTGATCAACGGGATGGGCGTCACACTCGGCGACTCGGTGATCGGCCTCACGGCGCTCGCGGCGATCGAGACGCGTCACCCGCACGCGCGCTTCGTGCTGTACCGGCCCGCGCATGCGCCCGCCTACGTCGACGCGCTGTACCGGCTCGCGGCCGACGTGATCGCGCCGATCCGCCCGCTGCCGTGGCCTGCCGCCGCGCTGCCGGCCGGCGACACGCGCATCGATCTCGGCAATCACCTGTACTGGCCCGCGTTCGCGACACTGCCGATGATCGACTTCTTCCTCGCGGCGCTCGGCGTACCGCCCGAATCGGTCGCCGCCGGCGCGAAGCGCAATCATTGGCTCGCCCGGCTGGCGCTGCCCGAGCCGCCGCGCGAATGGCGCGGCCGGCGCTACGCGCTGTTCTGCCCGCAGGCAAGCACCCCGCTGCGCAGCATTCCGCCGGCACTGCGCGCCGCGCTCGTCGACCGGCTCGCGCGGACCTACCGGCTGCCCGTGGTCGGCTTCGAGCCGATCGATCATCCGGATTACGTCGACGTGAGCGACCACTCCGGCGATACCGCGCAGTTCATTCGCTGGGTCAAGCACGCGAGCGTCGCGCTGTGCGCGGACACGTCGGCCGTACACATCGCGGCCGGGTTCGACGTGCCGACGCTCGCGTGCTTTTCCAGCATCGCGCCCGACTTGCGGGTGCGCGACTATCCGTTCTGCACGGCGATCGCGCTCGACGTGCCGGAGACGCTGCGCAATCGCCACAAGAGCGACGCGGCCGGCGATATCGCACTGGTCGAGGCTGCGTATCGGCGGGTCGATTGGGACGCGATCGCTTGGCCGCCGGCGCGGGGGTGAGCGCGGCGAAGCCGTTGAGCAAGCGGTAAGCGGAAGTGGTAAGCGATGAGCACGGAGCAGCGCGCGGGCGCCGGTACGCACGGTCGGGCACGCTTGCGATAGTACTTGCTTGCCGCCTTTCCACAAGCGCCATGCGATCCGCTGCTGCCGCGCTTCGTCGCGCAAGTGACGGCAATCCGCCGACATCTCACTCGCCCGGCATCGCAAGCAAGCCGCCGCATCGTGCGATGCCGCGTCAAGCCGGCACAAGCGCCAGCCGCCCCGCTCGCAACCGTCCTTTTTCAGCAAGCGAGCGCGTCGCGCAAGGTCTCGGACGGCCGCGCGCCGAACATCCGCCGATAGTCGGTCGCGAACTGGCTCAAATGCCAGAACCCCCACGCGGCCGCGACGTCCTGCACCGAATCCGCCGCGCGTCCGCGCAGGTCGCGCCGCACGCCGTTCAGCCGCAGCGCGCGCAGGTAGGTCGCGGGCGCCATCCCGAGCACGTCCTGGAAGCAGTACTGCAGCGTGCGCCGGCTCACGTGCAGCTGCTCGCACAGCTCGGGCACGCCGACGGGCCGCGAACGATGCGCAAGCACGTAGTCGCGCGCGGCCGCGACGATCTTGCGCCGCCGCGACGAATGCTCGACGGTCGCGTCGGCGGCAGGCGACACGCACAGGTCGAACAGCGCCGCGAGCACTTCCGCCTGCAAGTCGTTGCGCGCGCAGTCGGACAGCGGCGCGCCCGCCGCGCTCATCGCGTCCGCGTCGTCGAGCCGCTGGGCGAGCAGCGCGCAAAGCCGCGTGAGCCGCGCCTCGCCGACGCGCACGACGGGCACGAGCGGCAACCGCTCGTCGAGCCCGCAGCGCTCGACCTCCTCCGCGTAGCGGCGCAGCACCGCACCGCGCACGACGAGCCCGTAGATCGAGAATTGCGCGGGCGTCAACAGCTCGAATTCGACGTTGCCGGGCCGGAACGCGAGCGCATCGGCGGCGATCGGCCGCGCGTCGATGCGCGCCGCGCCGTCGCGCGCGACCGGAATGCCGAACCAGTACGCGTCCCCGCGCACCTCGCACGCCTGCCGCAGCGTGTGGCTCGTCGTCTCCCGAAACACCTTCATCGTGTCGAGCGGCAGCTCGGTCAGCGTGCCGACGAAGCGGCCCGCCGCGAGCTGGTCGTAGGTCTGGCGCCAGCCGATCAGGTTGCGCGCCTGCTCGTCGGCGTCGTGCGCGACGCTGACGACGGCGCGCCCGGCCGTGCCGTCGCCGTCCGCGCTGCGCCCCGTGTCCTCCGCCGTCGTCTCGGCGCCGGTGTGCTCGTGATCCATCGCGCCCTCTTTTGCGTCGCTGAAGCTGAAACGATCCGTTCGATTACGCAATTCCCATGCCGAAGCGTAGCGTCGCCAAAATCGCCGGTCTCGTCTTCGCGCTGCGCCGCATTTGAACAATCCGCATGCGGCGGCTGTTCAACGACGGCGCAGTCGCGCGCGCCAGGCGGCGGCGCCCGCGCGCCGAGCCCCGCGCCGGGGCCCCGATGCACCGCCGCGCAGCCGGCTGGCACGGTTTTGGCGTAACGACGGGCGTCGCGCACGTCGCGCGACGCATCACCGATACCGACATGCGAGGAGCAACGATGAATCACGCGGACATGCAACACCTGAACATCGAATTTCCGTACCGCAAGCAATACGGGAATTTCATCGGCGGCGAATGGGTCGCCCCGGTCGGCGGCGAGTATTTCGACAACGTCTCGCCCGTGACCGGCCAGCCGTTCACCGCGATCCCTCGCTCGCGCGCAGCGGATGTCGAGCTCGCGCTCGACGCCGCGCACGCCGCGAAAGCCGGCTGGGCCGCGGCGAGCGCGGGCGAGCGCGCGAACGTGCTGCTCAAGATCGCCGACCGGATGGAGGCGAACCTCGCGCGTCTCGCGGTCGCCGAGACGATCGACAACGGCAAGCCGCTGCGCGAGACGACCGCGGCCGACGTGCCGCTCGCGATCGACCACTTCCGCTACTTCGCGGGCTGCATCCGCGCGCAGGAAGGCTCGATCGCCGACATCGGCGGCGACATGGTCGCCTATCACTTCCACGAGCCGCTCGGCGTCGTCGGCCAGATCATCCCGTGGAACTTCCCGCTCCTGATGGCCGCGTGGAAGCTCGCGCCCGCGATCGCGGCCGGCAACTGCGTCGTGCTGAAGCCGGCCGAGCAGACGCCCGCGTCGATCCTCGTGTTCGCCGAGCTGATCCAGTATCTGCTGCCGCCCGGCGTGCTCAACATCGTCAACGGCTTCGGGCTCGAGGCAGGCAAGCCGCTTGCATCGAGCAAGCGGATCGCGAAGATCGCGTTCACGGGCGAGACGTCGACGGGCCGCCTCATCATGCAGTACGCAAGCGAGAACCTGATCCCCGTCACGCTCGAGCTCGGCGGCAAGAGCCCGAACATCTTCTTCGCCGACGTGATGGACCGCGACGACAGCTACTTCGACAAGGCGCTCGAAGGCTTCGCGATGTTCGCGCTCAACCAGGGCGAGGTCTGCACGTGCCCGTCGCGCGCGCTCGTCGAGGAGAGCATCTACGAGCGCTTCATGGAGCGCGCGCTCAAGCGCGTCGAATCGATCAAGCAAGGCCACCCGCTCGACGCGCAGACGATGATCGGCGCGCAGGCGTCGTCCGAGCAGCTCGAAAAGATCCTGTCGTACATCGACATCGGCCGCAAGGAAGGCGCGCAGTGCCTGACGGGCGGCGAGCGCAACGTGCTCGGCGGCGAGCTGTCGGAAGGCTATTACGTGAAGCCGACCGTGTTTCGCGGCCACAACAAGATGCGCATCTTCCAGGAAGAGATCTTCGGGCCGGTGCTTGCGGTAACGACGTTCAAGTCCGAGGAAGAGGCGCTCGAGATCGCGAACGACACGCTGTACGGCCTGGGCGCGGGCGTCTGGACACGCGACGGCAACCGCGCATACCGCGTCGGCCGCGGCATCCAGGCGGGCCGCGTGTGGACGAACTGCTATCACGCGTATCCGGCGCACGCGGCGTTCGGCGGCTACAAGCAGTCGGGGATCGGCCGCGAGACGCACAAGATGATGCTCGACCACTACCAGCAGACGAAGAATCTGCTCGTCAGCTACAGCGAGAAGCCGCTCGGGTTCTTCTGATCCCGCACGCGGGCGATGCGCGACCGATACGCGTCGCATGAACGGCTTGGCCCGGCTCGGTGGATTCGCGTCTCGATGCGGATCCGCCGGGCGTTCTTGCGACTGGGATGTCGAATCGGTCGAGCGGGCGAGCGGCTCGCGCGTCGTCACATCGTCGCGTCGTCGCGTCGCGGCACTAGGCGCGACTCGGCGCAGTGCGACGTAGAGTCTCATCTCGCGCACCTCGTTCGCAGGGCGCACGTCTTCCATCGTCGCGTCAATCGTCGTCGCATCATTCATTGGCCGCACGCTCTTCACACCAAGTCGGCCGGGCGATCGTCGCGTCGACTCAACCGCATTCGCGATCGAGCGTCAGCGTGCGCGGCTGCCGAGCGGGTCCGGCCGCCGGCTCTTCATGCGCGCGGGTCCGGCTCAGGAACGCGAACGCGGCGAGCGCGCACAACAGCGTGACGACCGTCAGCCCTTCGAGCACGCTGCCGAACGCTGCCGCATAGCTTTGCCGCAGCGTCGCGCGCGCGACGCCCGGCAACAGTGCGGCTGCATGCGCGAGATCGCCCGTCGCGAGCCGCGCGGCGGCCTCGTGCACGGCGGCCGGCGCGGCGAGCGACGCTGTCGCCGAACACACGTGCGACTGCGCGAACGTCGCCAGGATCGCATTGACGATCGCGAGCGCGATCCCCTCGCCCGCGACCCGCGTCGTGCTGAAAATCCCCGTCGCCATCCCGGCGCGCGCCTTCGGCACGACGCTCACCGACAAGCCGTCCATCAGCCCCCACGGCATCCCCGCGCCGACGCCGATCGCAAGCATCGGCGCGATCGCCGCGGGACCCGCGCCGTCGTGCAGCGCGCGGCCCAGCCACCAGAGGCCCGCGGCGGCGATCACAAGGCCGATGCCCGAGATCACGCCCGCCGACATCCGGCGCGTGAGCGTCGCGGCGATCATCGGCACGACGAGCATCGGCGCCGACAGCGCGAGCATCAGCCAGCCTGCGTCGACTTCGCTGAAGCCGTCGACGCCGATGAAGCGCAGCGGCAGCACGACGAGCAGCACGATGTAGCAGCAGCAGGTCGCGATCGGCAGCACCTGCACGCCAACGAAGCGCGGGTAGCGAAACAGCGCCAGGTCGAGCATCGGCCGCGCGACGCGCGTCTCGATCGCCGCGAACGCGATCGCGAAAAGCGCCGCGCCCGCGAGCAGCCCCGCGACGAGTGGGCTCGCCCAGCCGCTTTCAGGCGCCTGGATCACGCCGAACGTGAGGCTCGACAGCATCGCGGTGAACGCGAGCGTCCCCGCCCAGTCGAGGCCTTGCGCGTTCGGATCGCGCGATTCGCGCATCCGCGGCACGCCGACCGCGAGCGACAGCGCGCCGGCCGCCGCGCCGGTCGCGAAGATCGCGCGCCAGCCGAAGCGCTCGATCAGCACGCCCGCGAGCACCGGCCCGAATGCAAGCCCGAGCCCGAACGTCGTGCCGAGCAGGCTGAACGCGCGGGTGCGCGCGGCGCCGTCGAATTCCTGCGCGAGCGCGGCCGTGCCGCCCGCGAGCGCCGCCGCCGCCGCGACGCCTTGCGCCGCGCGCAGCAGATCGACGACGACGATCGACGGCGCGAAGCCGAGCGCGAGCGAGCACGCGGTGAAGCCGCCGACGCCGAGCGCGAACACGCGCTTGCGGCCGAACTGGTCGGCGAGCGCGCCCGCCGCCATCAGCAGGCTGCCGAACGTCAGCATGAACGCGTTCGTGATCCAGCTCATCGCGATCGGGCCGCCGCCGAGATCGCGGCCGATCGCGGGCGTCGCGACCGCGCCGCCCGAAAAGCCGAGCGGCAGCGCGAGCGCGGCAAGACAGACGGCCGCGAGTATCGCGAGCCGCGCGGCAGAAAAAGATCGATCCATCGTCATCGCTCCGTTCGGAAAGCGTCGGTCGTCGCCGCGCCGCGGCGGGCGCGGCGAGCAAGCCGGCAGAGCGACGAACGATAATCCGGATTCAATCGACGAAAAACAACGCAAGATTCCGTATATTGCGGATTTCAATTCCTGAATTTCAGCGAACGAAGAGACTCGGAGCGATATGGACAACCTGAATGGCATCGTCGCGTTCGTGCGCACGGCGGAGACGCTCAGCTTCGTCGCGGCCGGGCGCAAGCTCGGCGTGTCGGCGTCGGCGGTCGGCAAGACGATCGCGAAGCTCGAGCGCACGCTCGGCGTGCGGCTCTTTCACCGGACGACACGCAAGGTCATGCTGACCGACGAAGGACGCCACTTCTACGAGCGCTGCCACCGCGTGCTCGAAGAGCTGCGCGACGCGGAGGCGACCGTGTCGCAGAGCGCGCAGACGCCGCGCGGCCGGTTGCGCGTGAGCCTGCCCGTGATCGGCTACCGGTTCCTGCTGCCCGTCTTGCCGGAATTCAAGCGCCGCTATCCGGACGTCGAGCTGGATCTCGATTTCAACGACCGGCTCGTCGACGTCGTCGAAGGCGGCTTCGACGCGGTGATCAGGAGCGGCGCGCTCAGCGATTCAAGCCTGATGTCACGCCGCCTCGGTCCGTTCTGCTTCGTGCTGTGCGCATCGCCCGCGTATCTCGCGCTGGCGGGCACGCCGCGCACGCTGCGCGACCTCGACGCGCACGCGTGCGTGCGCTACCGCTTTCCGACGACGGGCAAGCTGCAGCCGTGGGCGCTGCTCGCCGACGGCTGCGAGCCGCCGAACCTGCACACGGCGATGACGTGCAACAACATCGAGGCGCTGCGCGCCGCGGTGATGGCGGGATTCGGCATCGGCTACATGCCGGACTTCCTCGCACGCGACGCGCTCGCCGAAGGTGCGCTCACGACCGTGCTCGACGATTATCGGATCGGCCCCGGACAGTTCTCGATCCTGTGGCCGTCGAATCGGCAGTTGTCGCCGAAGGTGAGAGTGTTCGTCGATTTCGTCTGCGAACGGCTGTTTCGCGACGCGTGATGCACGACGCACGACATCCGACGCCTGACGCCTGACGCCTGACGCCTGACGCCTGACGCCTGACGCCTGACGCCTGACGCCTGACGCCTGACGCCTGACGCCAAAAGCGTGACACATCGGACGCCGTCCGGCCCGAAAAAATACTCGTCCGATTTTCGGTTGCCGCCCGCGCGCGACGCGCGCTATCGTCGTTCCATCGCATTCGCTGGAGCCTGCCATGCGCATCGCCGACCCGCGGCGGATCGACGTCTATTACCGTGCGCTCGTCGAACGGTCGCCCGAATACGCGGGCACGTTCTTCGTCGGCGTGAAGACGACGTCGGTGTTCTGCATCTCGACCTGCCGCGCGCGCAAGCCGAAGCGCGAGAACGTCGAATTCTTCACGACGCTCGACGACGCGCTCGCGGCCGGCTATCGCCCGTGCAAGATCTGCCGGCCGACGCGCCCGGCGAGCGAGCCGCCGCCCGCCGTCGCGCGGGCGCTCGCGCTCGTCGATGCGCATCCGCACGAACGGATCTCCGACGACGCGCTGCGTGCGCACGGCATCGGCCCGGAAAGCCTGCGCCGCTGGTTCGCGCGGCACTACGGGATGACGTTTCACGCATACCAGCGGATGCTCAGGATCGACGCCGCGCGACAGACGATGCGGGACGGCGCCCGCACGACCGATGCCGCAGTCGACGCCGGCTACGGCTCGCTGAGCGGCTTCGCACACACGTTCAGGAAAATTCTCGGAGACACGCCGATGCAAGGCGCTCATACGAACACGATCGTCACTGCCCGCTTTACGACGCCGCTCGGCCCGATGTTCGTCGGCGCGACGGACAAGGGCGTCTGCCTGCTCGAATTCGTCGATCGCCGCACGCTCGCGGCCGAATTCGCCGATCTCGAGCGTTTGCTCGGCGCGCGCGTGCTCGTCGGCGAGAATCGGCACACGCGGCAAGCGCAGCGGGAGATCGCCGAATACTTCACTGGCAGGCGGCAGCGCTTCGACGTCGCGCTCGACGCGCCCGGCACCGCGTTCCAGCGCGCCGCGTGGCGGCAACTGCTGACCGTGCCGTACGGACGCACCGCGGCGTATCAGCAGCAGGCGCGCAAGCTCGGCAGCCCGCTCGCCGTGCGCGCGGTTGCCGCGGCGAACGGCGCGAACCGCATCTCGATCATCGTGCCGTGCCATCGGATCATCGGCAAGGACGGCTCGCTCACGGGCTACGGCGGCGGAATCGAGCGCAAGCGGTGGCTGCTCGAGCACGAGCGGCGGCATGCGGATGTGCCGGTCGAGACAATCGAGGCAAGCGCGGCGGGATAAGGCCGGCGCTTCCGCGCGCGGGCGCAGCCGCACCGCCCTCTGCCGGCGCCGCACGAGCGCGTTTCACCGCACCACGGCCGAACTACGCCGCCGCGATCCGCTCCGCGTCCGCCGAAGACAACAACGCATCGCTGTCGTCCTTGAGTCCGACGCCCGTCAGCCCGAGCCGCCGCGCATGCGTCATCAGATAGTGCAGCTTGTGCGCGGCCGCATCGTGCGGCAGCCCTTCGGGACGCACGTTCGAGATGCAGTTGCGCTGCGCGTCGTGGCAGCCGACCTTCGGCGCGTACGTCAGATACACGCCGAGGCTGTCGGGCGAGCTCAAACCCGGCCGCTCGCCGATCAGCATCGCGACGAGGCCCGCGCCGAGCAGCTCGCCGATCTCGTCGCCGAGCGCGACGCGCGCCTGCCGCGCGACGACGACAGGCCCGATCCGCCAGCCGTCGAGCTTCGGCCGCATCGCATTCAGGAGCGGCAGCGCCTGCTTCGCGGCCGCGAACGCCGACAGCCCGTCGCCGACGACGAACACGACGTCCGGCGCGGCGTCGAGCGCCGCGCCGTAGCCGGCGAGCAGCGCGCGGCCGTCGTCGGACAGCTTGCGGCCGAGGTCCGGCCGGCGCAGGTAATGCTGCCGGTCCGGCGCGGCGCTCTGCACGCCGAGCGTCGGGAGTCCGGCCGCTTCGATCTCGCGCCGCAGCGCGTCGGCGTCGAGCGGCTGGTGGACGGCATCGCGCGCCTGCGCGTGCGACAGGTTGAACGCAAGGAGCGGCGCGGTCGGCAAGCTGTTACCCGCGCGTCCGAGCGCGATCCGCGCGTTCGTGAACGTCTTGAGCTGCCCCCACGGGTTCTTTTCGACCGCGTCGCTCATGCGGAAAGCCCCATCCAGTCGTTCGCGCCGGCGAGGAGCGGCACGCGCGCCGACGCGGCGCGCAGCGCGCCGTGCGCATCCGCGATCTCCATCGCCTCCAGCCATTCCTCGAACTCGGGCGCGCGGCGCAGGCCGAGCACCTCGCGCACGTAGAGCTGATCGTGAAACGACGTGCTCTGGTAGTTGAGCATCACGTCGTCCGCGCCCGGAATGCCCATGATGAAGTTGATGCCCGCGGCGCCGAGCAGCGTCAGCAGGTTGTCCATGTCGTCCTGGTCGGCTTCCGCATGGTTCGTGTAGCAGATGTCGCAGCCCATCGGCACGCCGAGCAGCTTGCCGCAGAAGTGATCCTCGAGCCCCGCGCGAATGATCTGCTTGCCGTCGTACAGATATTCGGGGCCGATGAAACCGACCACCGTATTGACGAGAAACGGCTCGTACGCGCGCGCGACCGCGTAGGCGCGCACCTCGCAGGTCTGCTGATCGACGCCGTGATGCGCGTTCGCCGACAGCGCGCTGCCCTGACCCGTCTCGAAGTACATCAGGTTGTTGCCGACCGTGCCGCGCTCGAGCGCCAGCGCCGCCTCGCGCGCTTCGGCGAGCAGCGACAGCGAAATGCCGAAGCTCGCGTTCGCCTTCTCGGTACCCGCGATCGACTGGAACACGAGATCGACGGGCGCGCCCTTCTCGATCGCCGCGATCGTGTTCGTCACGTGCGTGAGCACGCACGACTGCGTCGGCACGCGGTAGCGCTCGCGGAACGCGTCGATCATCGCGAGCAGCTTCGTGATCGCGGCGAGGCTGTCGGTCGCCGGATTGATGCCGATCATCGCGTCGCCGCAGCCGTACATCAGGCCGTCGAGCATCGAGGCGGCGATCCCTTTCACGTCGTCGGTCGGATGGTTCGGCTGCAGCCGCACCGACATCCGTCCCGGCAGCCCGACCGTGTTCCGGAAGCGCGTGACGACGCGGCGCTTTCTCGCGGCCGCGATCAGATCCTGATTGCGCATCAGCTTCGACACCGCCGCGACCATCTCCGGCGTGAGTCCCGGCGCGATCCGCTCGAGCGCGGCCGAATCGGCGGCGCTCGACAGCAGCCAGTTGCGAAAATCGCCGACGGTCAGATGCGAGATCTCGGCGAATGCGTCGCGCGAATGCGTGTCGACGACGAGGCGAGTGACCTCGTCGTCTTCGTAAGGGATCACCGCCTCGTTGAGGAATGCGGCGAGCGGCACGCTCGCGAGCGCCATCTTCGCCGCGACGCGCTCTTCCTCGGTCGCGGCCGCGACGCCCGCAAGCTGGTCGCCGGAACGCAAAGGGCTCGCCTTCGCGAGCAGCATCTTCAGGTCCGCGAAGCGGTAAGTGCGCGAACCGATCGTCTCCGTATATCGCATCTGGACTCCTTGTCGTAACGGCCGTGCGCCGCCCTCCGGCGCGCGGCGCACGCTTCCTACTCCTCGAGCAGCGCGTCGGCGGGCGCGGCCGCACGCTGCGAGCGCGTCGCGAGGAAGTAGCCATACCCGAGCGCGACGAACGCGACGAAGATCGACGCGACGAGCGCGTTGAAGTACACCATCGTGCCGAGGCACACGATCGCCGCAACGAGCGCGAACGCCGGGAAGAACGGATACAGCGGCGCGCGGAACGGGCGTTCCATCCGCGGCTGCACGCGGCGCAGCTTGAAGAGCGCGGCCATGCTGACGATGTACATCACGATAGCGCCGAATACGGACATCGTCACGATGTTCGCGGTGAGCGTCTGGCCGCCGAACTGGATCAGCTCGTCGCTGTAGATCGCGACGATGCCGACCACGCCGCCCGCGAGAATCGCGCGATAAGGCGTCTTGAAGCGCGGATGCACCTTCGCGAGCCATTCGGGCAGATAGCCTTCGCGAGCGAGCGCGAAGATCTGGCGCGAATAGCCGAGGATGATCCCGTGGAACGACGCGACGAGGCCGAACAGGCCGAGCCACACGAGCATGTGCATCCAGCCGCTGTTCGCGCCGACGATGTACTTCATCGCCTGCGGCAGCGGGTCGTTGATGTTCGCAAGCTTGGTCCAGTCGCCCGCGCCGCCTGCGAACACCATCACGCCGATCGCGAGCGCGACGAGCGTCAGGATGCCGGCGACGTACGCGATCGGGATCGAGCGCTTCGGATGCTTCGCTTCCTCCGCCGCCATCGCGACGCCTTCGATCGCGAGGAAGAACCAGATCGCGAACGGAATCGCCGCGAACATCCCGTGGAACGCACCGACGCTGAAGTGATCGGCGCCGGACCAGCCGCCCTTCATGAAGTTGCTCCACGCGAAGCCCGGCGACACGACGCCCATGAACACGAGCAGCTCGAAGATCGCGAGCAGCGTGACGACGAGCTCGAACGTCGCGGCGATCTGCACGCCGACGATGTTGAGCGCCATGAACACGAGATACGCGCCCATCGCCGCGTGCTTCGGTTCGAGCCCCGGAAACTGCACGTGCAGGTACGCGCCGATCGCGAGCGCGATCGCGGGCGGCGCGAACACGAACTCGACGAGCGTCGCGACGCCCGCGAGATAGCCGCCTGCCGGGCCGAACGCACGCCGCGCGTACGCGAACGGGCCGCCCGCGTGCGGGATCGACGTCGTGAGCTCGGTGAAGCTGAAGATGAAGGTCGTGTACATCGCCGCGACGAACAGCGCTGTGATGACGAAGCCGAGCGTGCCCGCGCTCGCCCAGCCGTAGCTCCAGCCGAAGTATTCGCCGGAGATCACGAGACCGACCGCGATGCCCCACAACTGCCAGGTGCCGAGGGTTTGCTGCAGCGCCGGCTGCGCTGCCTTGCCGCCGCCCGCGCCGGGACGGCCATTCGACTCTGTCTGCATGAATCTCTCCTCGAAGGGGCGGAGCCCGGCGTCGAGATCGGCCCGCCCCGCAACTGAGAATCGATGCTAGTGAGTCAATAATTGACGTGTTATCGAAAATCGGCAAACGTCCGCGCTTTCATTTCGCATACGGAAATATTTCCGACGGCTGAAGCGGGCGCATGCAGGGATCGGTGTGCACGCGCGCGTTGCGACTTGCTGCATCGCAACGCACGGCGGATGCGGCGAATGCGACCGGCGGCATGCGTCGCATCGGATGCGCGCGTATCCGCACGCCGGCCTCCTCGCGTGCCGCCCGCCGAGCATCCGCATCCGCCGCACGACACGACAGCGAACTTGTGTCGCCCGACACACAGATCGCCGGCGTGCAAGCCCCTACATTGTGGTCACGCAGTGAGCGTCCCGCGCGCCGTCTTTCCGGCGACGCGCGGCCCAGCGATCGACCATTCCAATCATTCAGAGCATGCGGGACTCCTATCTCGATACCGCTCGGGGCGCAGGCATCATCCTCGTCGTGTACGGCCACGCGCTGCGCGGCCTGTTCGCCGCCGGCCTCGTGCCGGCCGGTTGGCCGAGCGCTCTGCTCGCCGCGACCGACTACACGATCTACACATTCCACATGCCGCTCTTCTTCCTGCTGTCGGGGCTGCACGTGCCGAAGTCGCTGCAGCGCGCGGGCGACGGCTTCCTGCTCGCGAAGCTGCGAACGATCGTCTATCCGTACTTCGTCTGGTCGCTGCTGCAAGGCGCGGTGCAGCTCGCGCTGTCGACGCGCGGGATGAATCATGCGTTCACGCCGAACGATCTGCTCGCGATCGGGTGGCGGCCGTTCGGCCAGTTCTGGTTCCTGTACGCGCTCTTCATCTGCATGCTGATCGCATGGGGAGGGTCGATCGTCGCGCCCGGCATCCGTGCGCACGACCGCGCGGCGTCCGGACGTGCGCTCGCATCGCTTGCGGCGCTCGCGATCGGCGGACTCGCGGTCGTCGCGCTCGCCGCCGGCTCGTCGACGCAATGGGGCATTGTGTCGATGACGCTCACGTACCTTCCGTTCTTCGTGCTCGGCATGCTGATCGGCGACAAGCTGCCCGCGCTCGTCGAACGCGCGTCGAGCGGGCGCTCACTCGTCGCCGTTGCCGTGACGTTCGCCGCGGCGGTCGCGCTCGCGCATCGCTTCGGCGAACCGGACAGCGTCTGGGCCTTGCCCGCCGCGCTCGCGGGCTGCGCGCTCGTGCTGCTCGTCGCGGATCGCGCGGCGCGACGCGGCGACGCCGCGCCCCGGCTCGCGCGCCGTCCGACGTGGCTCGAGCACATCGGCTTCGCATCGATGCCGATCTATCTCGCGCATATCCTCGCGACGGCCGCCACGCGCATCGCGCTCGTCAAACTCGGCGTCGTCGACGTCGGCGTGCAACTCGCGCTCGGCACGCTCGCGGGAATCGTTTGCCCGATGCTGCTCTACGTACTCACGCTGCGTTCGGGAACGGCGCGGCTCGTCGGCTTCCCGCCACTGCCGGCCGGTTATGCGCGCGCGCCGGAGAAAGGCCGGATCGGCAGCGCGGATGTCGCTTGATCGTCGGCACGATCGTTGGACATGCTAATCGATCTGCTCTCGCCGCGAATCCGGAACGAGATGCTGAAATGAACCGTCGCCGTATGCGCGCTCGACCTTCGAAACAACGACGTGATACCCGTCGTACCACTTGCGGAACCCGCGCTTCGCATCGAGGTGCTTCGGATGCGCCGCGAACGCGCGCAGCGTCGCCTCGTCGCGCCAGTAGTAGCTCGCGTTGAACATCAGCCCGTCCGTCGAGCGCCACGACTCCATGCCGACGAAGCCGGGCAGGCTCATCGCGACGTCGTCGATCGACGCGGTCAGCCGCCGGAATTCGTCGTCGAAGCTGCCGGGCCGGTAGATGAAAGCGGCAATGTACATCGGAAGTTCTCCTATCGATGACGCGCGCATGCGCCGTGTGCACCGTGTGCGTCGCTCACGACAGCCTCGACATCGTCGCAAGGCGCACCGCAAGCAGCACGAATAAGGCCGCGAGCCAAGCAGATGCCGTGCGATGCCCGACGAACCCGCGCACCGCATGGCCGGCCGCGCCGAGCAGCGCGTGAAACGTGATGCTGATCGCGGTCAGCACGCAGCCGAGCGCGACCAGTTGGCCGGCGATCGACGCGCCGTGACGATCGACGAACTGCGGCAGAAAGACGATGAAGAACAGCAGCGCCTTCGGATTCGACAGGCTGTTCAGCATCGCGCGCATGCCGACCGACCAGAGCGACCGCTCAGTTGCGGCGGCCTTGCCGAGCGAACCGGGATGGCGCACCGCCTTGTACGCCATCCAAAGCAGATAGGCCGCGCCCGCATAGCGGATCAGGTCGAACGACGGCGGCCACGCGGCGACGATGGCCGCGACGCCCGCCGCCGTCAGCGCGGTGAGCACCAGATCGGCGGCGCCGACGCCGAGCGCCGCGGCGATGCCGCCGCGCAGCCCGTACGCCGCGCCGTGCGCGATCACAAAAGCCATGTTCGGGCCCGGCGACATCAGCAATACCATCACGGCCGCGATGAAGACCGACAGAGTGGACGTCTGGATCATGTTGGCGAATGTTTGCGTGAACGACACGCGCAGCGTAATCTGCGCCATCCGATACAAACAAACAATTGTTCTAGATACAACGCGATGGCCGAATCACGCTACCAGACGATCGTCGACGACTTCGCCGCCCGCATCCGCGCCGGCACGCTCGCGCCCGGCGCGCAGTTGCCGACGATCCGCGCGTTGATGAAGCGGCACGGGATCGCGCTGGCGACAGCGTCGCGCGTCTACGCGGCGCTTGCGGAAGCGGGATTGATCGTCGGCGAGACCGGGCGCGGCACGTTCGTGCGCGACACGTCGCTGCCGCGCGGGCTCGGCCTCGAGCAGCATCCGGCGAAGGCGGGCGCGATCGATCTGACGTTCAACTATCCGTCGCTGCCGGGCCAGGTCGAACTGCTGCGCAGCGGTCTGCGCGGCCTCGCCGCGTCCGGCGATCTCGACGCGCTGCTGCATTCGGCGCCGCAAGGCGGCCGCTGGCACGAGCGGCAGACCGTCGCGAGGCATCTGCGCAATCGCGGCATCCGCGTGCCGGGCGAGCAGGTGCTGATCGTCAACGGCGCGCAGCAGGGGCTCGCGGTGACGCTGATGGCGACGATGAAGCCGGGCGAAATCCTCGCTGTCGACGCGCTGACGTATCCCGGCATGAAAGCGCTCGCGCTCGCGCACCGAATCGTGCTTGCGCCGCTGCCGCTGTCGGCAGAGCAGAACCTGGATCTCGACCGGCTCGACGCGCTCTGCAGAAAGCGCCCGGTGCGCGCGGTCTACACGATGCCGACGCTGCACAATCCGCTCGGCTCCGTGATGTCCGCGCAGAGTCGCATGCGCCTTGCCGAGCTCGCCGAGCGTCACGATCTGCTCGTCATCGAGGACGGCGCATACGCGTTTCTCGCCGAGCCCGCGCCGAAGCCCGTATTCACCCATGCGTCCGATCGCACGGTCTACGTATCGGGGCTGTCGAAGAGCGTCGCGTCGGGATTGAGACTCGGCTTCGTGGCCGCGCCGGAGCGCATCGTGCCGGCGCTCGAGCACGCGATTCGCGTGTCGACGTGGAATACGCCGTCGCTGACGGTCGCGCTGGCGTGCCAGTGGATCGACAGCGGAATCGTCGACACGCTCGAGGAACGCAAGCGCAAGGATGCGCGACGCCGGCAGACGCTCGCGCGACGGATATTGCGAGACGGCGACGTCGTCTCACATCCGTCTTCCTACTATCTGTGGCTTGCGATGCCCGAGGAACTGCGCGCGGACCGGGTCGCGGCAGAACTCGAGCGCGAAGGCGTGCTCGTGACGACGGCCGAGCCGTTCTCGACCGCGCCGAGCGCGCCGCATGCGCTGCGGATCGCGCTCGGCTCGATTGCGCTCGAATCACTCGAAGACGCGTTGCGGAAGGTTCGAAGCGCGGTAATCGGGTGACGTTCGCGTCGAAGTCCGGCACGCGAAAACGGCGCCCGGTGCCACACCGGCGCGCCACCGCGGAAACCGCGCCGATGCACGGGCGATCGTCGCGCGTCATCCGCGCGTCAGTCCTGCTTGCCGCGCTGGTTGAAACAGCGGTCAAGCAGCTTGCCCGCGGCTTCGCGGCCGCCAAGACCGAACGACAGCGCGACCGCGACAGCGATCGCGCCGAGCACGAGGCCGAACGCGAGCTGCACGATCTCGTTCGCGATGCCCATCGCGCGCAATCCCATCGCGAACACGAGGCCGAGAATCGCGAACTGCGCGATGCGTGACAAGAGCCGGCTGTGCTCGCTGTCGGTCTGCTCGATCACGCGGCGCGCAAGGCCCGCGAGCCAGAAGCCGATCACGAGGATCACGCCGCCCATCAGCACGTGCCCGCCGAACTCGATGAACAGCGTGACGACGTCGCGCACCTGCGTGAAGCCGAGCCGGTTCGCGGCTTCGACGGTCGCGAACAGCATCGCGAAGAAAATCACGAGCCGGCCGGCCAGCACCGAAGGCTGCAGCATCCCGGTGAACACGCGCTCGACGCCGAGCACGGCGGGCAGGCCGTCGACTCCCGCGGCGACGAGCAGCTTCTGCACGAGCGCGCCGACGAAGCGCGCGACGTAAAACGTGACGAGCACGATCACGACGGCCGCGAAGATGTCGGGCACCGCGTTGAGGAACTGGCCGAGCAAGTCGGTCGCGGGCCGCGAGATCGCCTCGATCTTCAGCGCGTCGAGCGCGGAGATCAGCGTCGGCACGAACACGAAGATGAAGACGACCGTGCCGATGAGGCTCGAGATCTTCACGGGCGCCGGGCTCTCGACGCTTTGCGTGAGCCTGTCGGCGCCCGCCGCGATGAGCAGGTTCGTGACGAGCCCGCGCAGAATGCGCGCCACGAGCCAGCCGACGAAGCCGATCACGGCCGCGGCGAACACGTTCGGCACGATCGCGAGGATCTTGTCGATCATCCCCTGCACGGGCGACAGCAGCCCGTTCAAATCGAACGCGGCGAGGATCGCCGGGATGAACATCAGGATCACGAGCCAGAACAGCACGTCGCCGAGGTACGAGCTCATCGGCCGCATCCCTGCCGTTTCCGACAGTTTGCTGTCGATCTTGCTCGCTTTCAGCGTCTTGTCGGCGAGGCTGCGCAGCAGCGATGCGATCAGCCACGCGACGAGCGTGAGCGCCGCGCCGCCGAGCAGGTTCGGAAGATAGTTGATGATCTTCGTGACGAGAAGCGAGAACGGATTCGATACCGCGTAGAGGTTCAGCACGTTGAAGATGCCGACCGCGGTCACGAGCAGGATGAGCCAGAACAGGCCGCCCGCGATGATGCGCTCCACTTGTGCGCCTTGGCCGGTGCTTTCGGCGATGCGCGCATCGACCTTCAGCGCACTCAGCAAGCGCCGCACGCCCGCCCGGACGATCACGGCGATCAGCCAGCCGACGACCAGGATGCCGAGCGCGCCCGCGATCTTGGGCAGATAAACGCCGAGCGTGCTCTGCATCGACGTCAGGAAACTGGATGAATCCATATGTTCTCTCCCGAAAAGCGTGATGTTGCGTTGGACCTCGACGAACAACCTGCGGACTCCGAAGAAAAACCTGGCTCCGCAGCGGCGACCTTACACGGGGAACGATGACGGCTTCAATCGTGCTTCACTGTACTCGAACTTTATTCTAAGGGATCGATCCTGCTAATAAAAATCGTGCGCACGGACGTTGCGCGCGTCGCGAAATGATGCGGCACACGGCGCGCGTTCGTGTCGGCGAGTCGCAAGCATGAAACAGACGGGATGATTGATGGAAGAATGTGAACCGGCTTGCGCAAGACGCTTTCGTTCGCTATGGCAGGCCCGGGATTTGCTGTGCGGGGCGTCGGACAGACAGGGGGCGATTTGGGTGCGCCGTGCGCGCTGAACAACGGCTGCCGTGGGCAAGTTTGGCCGTGTCGCGGCTGAGTCGGCGGATTCGCTTCGCTGCAGATAGGGCAGCGAGAAAACGAACGGGTTCGGACGCTCACCGCGACTGGATTGCGTCGAACCACTGCATCAAACATATCGACGCTTGCTTACTTGTGCACCGAACGAACGGGTCGACTCGAATATATCGACCCGAATAGCGCGCCTGAAATCTCACGCACGCAATCGCGAACTTGCTTAGCAGCGCTATCGGAATGCGCGCGCCGACGCATCGCATGGCAACCGCCCGCACCCCGCCCCGCCTCGCGTCACGCGCGCGCCTTCGAGACTGCCGTCCCGCATTGCGGGCAGTAGCGCGCGGATGCATCGAGCAGCGCGCGACATCCACCGCACGCGGCCGGTGCCTGCGATACGCCGCACTGCGCGCAGAACTTCGCATCCGCTCCGTTGATCGCGCCGCACTTCGCGCATGCGGCGCGCTGCACGGGCCCGCTCGTCTCCCTTTGAGGCGGAACGCCGCTACGTTCTCGATCCCGGCCGTCGTCACTCGGTGCGTCCCGGCGGCCCCAACCGCGGCCGCCGGGACTGTCGGAGCCCCAGCCGTAGCCGCGGCCATGACCGTGCCCGCCGCCCGCCCCGCCACCGTGATGGTTGCGACGGCCGCCGTTTCCATGATGCCCACCGCCGACGATCCGCTTGAGCCAGTTCATCGTCTCCTCCGTTCACTGTCCGCGGCGCAGCAGTCGCAAGCCATTGCCGACGACGATCAAGCTCGCGCCCGCGTCGGCGAACACCGCCATCCACATCGTGCCCATCCCTGCGACCGTCAGTCCGACGAACACCGCCTTCACGGAGAGCGCGAACATGATGTTCTGCACGAGCACACGATGCGTCGCGCGCGACAGCTGCACGAATGCCGGGATCTTCCGCAGGTCGTCGTCCATCAGCGCGACGTCGGCCGTCTCGATCGCCGTGTCGGTGCCCATCGCGCCCATCGCGAAGCCGATATCGGCACGCGCGAGCGCGGGCGCATCGTTGATCCCGTCGCCGACCATGCCGACCGCGCGGCCGCCTGTCGCGAGTTCGTCGACGGCGGCGAGCTTGTCCTGCGGCAACTGGTTGCCGCGCGCGTCGTCAATGCCGACCTGCTGCGCGATCGCCTCCGCGGTGTGCGGGTTGTCGCCCGTCAGCATCGCAGTCTTGATGCCGAGCGCGTGCAGCTCGGCGACCGCCGCGCGGCTCGTGTCCTTCACCGTGTCGGCGACCGCGAAGAGGCCGAGCACGCGCGTGCCGTCGATCAGCATCACGACCGTCTTGCCCTGCCGCTCGAGCTCGTCGAGGCGCGCTTCGAGCGCGGGCGTGCAGCATTCGAGTTCTTCGACGAGGCGGTGGTTGCCGAGCCAGTACAGCGTGCCGTCGATCGCACCGCGCACGCCGCGGCCCGGAATCGCCTCGAAGTCGGCGACGTCGAGGAACGACGCGTCCCTGCCGTTGCCGACGCCGCCCGCGCCGCCTTCGGCTACGCCGGCCGCCGCGACCGCCTGCGAAACCGGATGGTCCGAGCGCGCGGCGAGGCTCGCGGCGAGTCGCCGCACACGGGCGACGTCGATGCCGGCCGCGCGCATCTCGAAGTCGGTCTGCACCGGCTTGCCGCGCGTGATCGTACCCGTCTTGTCGAGCGCGAGCCACGCGAGCCGGCGGCCTTGCTCGAGGTACGCGCCGCCCTTCACGAGGATGCCGCGCCGCGCGGCCGCCGCGAGACCCGACACGATCGTCACGGGCGTCGAGATCACGAGCGCGCACGGGCACGCGATCACGAGCAGCACGAGCGCGCGATAAATCCAGTCGCGCCATGCGCCGTCGAACACGAGCGGAGGCGCGATCGCGACGATGAGCGCGATCGCGAAAACGATCGGCGTGTAGATGCGCGCGAAGCTGTCGACGAAGCGCTGCGTCGGCGCCTTCGCCCCCTGTGCTTCCTCGACCGCGTGGATGATCCGCGCGAGCGTCGTGTTGCCCGCGACCGCCGTCACACGATATTCGAACGAGCCGGCTTCGTTGATCGTGCCCGCGTACACCGGGTCGCCGTCGCCTTTCTCGACGGGCAGGCTCTCGCCCGTGATCGGCGCCTGATTGACGGTCGAGCGGCCGGCGGCGATCTCGCCGTCGAGACCGATCCGCTCGCCGGGCTTCACGCGCACGACGGCGCCGAGCGCGACCTGCGCGGCATCGATCGTCCGCCACGAGCCGTCGGGCTGCTTGACCGTCGCGGTGTCGGGCGCGAGCCGCATCAGGCTCTGGATCGCGTTGCGCGCGCGATCGAGCGAGCGCGCCTCGATCAGCTCGGCGACGGTGAAGAGCACCATCACCATCGCGGCCTCGGGCCACTGGCCGATCGCCATCGCGCCCGTCACCGCGATGCTCATCAGTGCATTGATGTTCAGATTGCCGTTCGTGAGCGCGATCCAGCCTTTGCGGTACGTCCCGAGGCCGCAGGTCGCGACCGCGGCGAGCGCGAGCGCGGCGGCAAGCCATACGGGAAGCTGCAGCCACGTGACCGCCTCGGACGCGGCCGCCGCGCCGCCCGCGATCGCGAGCGGCCACCACGGCCGCTGCGCTTCGGCCGGCACGGGCGACGCGCCGCGGCCCGTCGCGCCAGTGTCGGCCTGCTCGGGCGTCATCCCGAGCGAGCGGATCGCGCCGACGATGCCCGCCTCCGCGCCCGGCGCGTGCTCGACCGTCAGCATCCGCTGCATCAGGTTGAATTCGAGCGCCGCGACTTCGGCCATCCCGCCGAGCTTCTTGCGGATCAGCGTTTCTTCGGTCGGGCAGTCCATCTGCATGATCCGGAACGCAGAGCGCACGCGGCCGTCCGCTGCCTTCCGCGCGCCAGGCAGCGGCGCGAACGCGGCGGGTGCGGGTGCGCAGCAGTCGGCATCGGCATCAGCGTGGGAGTGGGAGTGCTGACGATCGTCGTCGGCTCGCGCATCGTGGCCGCAACCAATCGAACCACGCTCGTGAGACTGGGCTCCACGGTTTGCAAGCGCGTCGATATCGCCGTGCTGGTGGTCGTGCGAACAACAACCGTCGGCGCGTGACTGAGCGTGACCATCGGCGCGAAGCAGAACTTCACCGTTCGCTCCTTCACCATTCGCTCGCGCGCCGGAGTCCGCATTGCGTCGATCGGGATGGTGATCGCGTTCGCGAGAATGGGCATTGCCATGCGCATGGCCTTCGGCGTCACGGTGCGCGCAACCCTGGTGTCGAGCGCCGTCCTTTCGGTTCGGGTCGGCCGCATCCGCCAGCTCGCGCCCGCGTGAACGCCCGTCCTGACCGTACGCGTACGCCGCGGCACCATCAGGGGCGTGCACGTGCGAATGCGAGCGAGCGTCGACGGATGCCGGATCGCGCACATCGTTCGGATGCGCGCAGTCGCGATCGGTTTCGGGCGTACGCGGCCGGTTTTCGGCCCGGGTGGCCTCGGTCATGGCAACTCCTCTGTGACTGACGATGTACAGTTAACACCTTGAAGTCACTACAAGGTCAACCCTTTTTGTAAGGAGATTCGAATGAAAATCGGCGAACTTGCGAAAGCGGCCCGGTGCACGCCCGAGACGATTCGTTTCTATGAAAAAGAGGGGCTGATGCCCGACGCGGAACGGACCGGCTGCAACTACCGCAACTACACCGGCGCGCACGTCGAGCGGCTGCGCTTTATCCGCAATTGCCGCGCGCTCGACATGACGCACGACGAGATCCGCGCGCTGCTGCGCTTCACCGACGATCCAGCGGACCGCTGCGATTCCGTCAACGCGCTGCTCGACGCGCACATCGGCCACGTCAACACTCGCCTCGCAGAACTCGAGCAGTTGCGCGCGCAGCTGATCGAATTGCGCGAGCGGTGCCAGGGCGAGCATGCGGTCGAGGACTGCGGGATCGTGCACGGGCTCGCGACGATGGAAACGCCGGACATGCCGGGCAAGCGCTCGCACGTCGGCTGACATGCGGTGTCCGCCGATGTCCGAGCGGCGGGCGTTGCGGCGCTTGCGTTCATTTATATCTAGTCATAATATAACTAGAAATTAATTAACTACTCATGTTATGGCTCGATATTCTCCACTTGCACTCGTCGTGCTCGCGATGCTCACCGAAGCGCCGATGCATGCGTACCGAATCCAGCAACTCGTGAAGCTGCGGGGTAAGGACGAGATCGTCAACGTCAGGCAGCGCAACAGCCTCTACCAGACGATCGAGCGCCTGCAGCGCGACGCGCTGATCGCCGTACGCGAGACCGAACGCGACGGCGCGTTTCCCGAGCGCACGGTCTACGAAATCACCGATGCTGGCCGCGACACCGCCCGCATGTGGCTGCGTGAGCAGCTCGCGCGACCGGCGCGCGAATTTCCGTCGTTTCCGGCCGCGCTGTCGGTGCTGCCGCTACTGTCCGCCGACGACGCGCGCCGCCAGCTCGAAGCGCGTGCCGCCGCACTCGAAGCCGAGCTCGCCCGTCTCGACGAAACGCACGACGCCGCGCTCGCGATGCAGATCCCGCGGCTCTTTCTGCTCGACGGCGAACTGATGCGGGTGACGCTCGAAGCCGAGCTCGATTGGGTACGCTGCATCGTCGAGCATCTGAAGGTTGGCGCGCTCACCTGGAGCGAGGCTTGGCTGCGCGAGGTCGCCGCGCGATTCGCGCAGGCCGATTCGCCAGATTCGGAATGAATGGGCGAAGCGCCATCGCGAGAGTCGAGCCGTCGCTTCTTTCTCTGACCGACAGTGCCGGCTTCATTGCCGGGCGTGCTGCGTGCTGCGTGCTGCGTGCTGCAGCGGCAACGGCAACGGCAACGGCAACGGCAACGGCAACGGCAACGATGCTACGCAGATTCGCGTCGTCCGCAACAACGTCCAGGGCACGAGCAGAAACGACGACGCACCGCCTCCAGCGGAAACCGCTCGCACACCGCACCTCACCCCGTCCAGCCGCGACTACAGCATCTTCCCGGGATTCAGGATCCCGAGTGGATCGAGCGCGCTTTTCATCGCCCACATCACGCCGATCTCGGCAGCGCTCCGCGAGTACCCGAGATATGGCCGCTTGAGCACGCCGATCCCGTGCTCGGCCGAGATCGACCCGCCCATCGTCCGCACGATTTCGTAGACGACGTGCTCGACGCCGTCCGCGCCATGCGCGGGCGGATCGGCGAGCGACACGCCGATGTGCACGTTGCCGTCGCCGACATGCCCAAAGCACAGACACACCGCATGCGGCCAGCGCGCACGCAGCGCGGTATCGCAGCGCTCGGCGAACACGCCGAGTTCGGCGACGGGCTAGCTCACGTCGAAATTGAGCAGATGCGGCAGCGCGTCGATCGCGAGTCCTTCGCGCAGCGTCCACATGTCGCGCGTCTGCCGCTCCGACGCGGCAAGCGCCGCATCGCTCACGAGCCCTGCATCGAAGCACGCGCCGAGACGCTGCTCGAGCGTGTCGCGCGCATCGATGCGCGGATCGCTCGCCGCGCATTCGATCATGACGACGAAATCGTCGTCCGCATCGAACGGCGGCGTGACGCCCGGCGTATACGCGACGACGTAGCGATAGAACGCCAGCCACATCGCCTCGAAGCTGACGACGCACGGCAGTGTCGCGCGCACGTCGCGCCAGAACCGCACGAGCGTGTCTTAGTCGCGCACGCGGCATAGCGCCGTCGCAGGCGCCGCGAGCGGCGGATGCAGCCGCAGCACCGCGCGCGTGATGACGCCGAGCGTGCCTTCGCTGCCGATGAAGAGCTGCTTCACGTCATAGCCGGCGTTGTTCTTCAGCATCCGGTTCAGCGACGTGACGACCGTCCCGTCCGCGAGCACCGCTTCGATGCCGAGCGTCTGCTCGCGCATCTTCCCGAAGCGGATCGCGCGCGTGCCGCCCGCGTTGGTCGCGAGCATGCCGCCGATCTGGCACGAGCCGCGCGCGCCGAGATCGACGCCGAACGCGAAGTCGGCCGCTTCCGTCGCGTCCTGCACAGCTTGCAGCGTCGTGCCCGCGCGCGCGCTCATCGCACCACATCCTTCACTTCGTCGAGACGTCGATGTCGCCGAAGTACTTCCGGCCTAGCGTCTTCACGGTGCCGTCCGCCTTCAGCTTGTCGATCACGGCGTCCAGGCGCGCCTTCAGCGCATCGTCGCCCTTGCGCAGCCCGAACGCGATGCCACTTCCCAGAATCTTGTCGTCGCGCACCGGCTGCCCGACGAATGCGAAACCCTTCGCATCCGGCCGCGACAGGAATCCGCGCTGGCCCGCGGGCGCGAGCACGAGCGTGCCGTCGAGGCGGCCTGCCGTGAGATCCGCGTATGCCTGGTTCTGGTCCTGATACGCGACGACCCGCACGCCCGCGCCCACCCAGTGCGCATTCGCGTACGCTTCCTGGATCGAGCCCTGCAGCACGCCGACCCGCTTGCCCTTCAACGATTCCGGCGTCGGCACGAGGCCGCTGTCCGCGCGTGCGATCAGTTGCGTCGGCACGCGGTAGATCACCGTCGTGAAGTCGATCGCCTGACGTCGCTGGTCGGTCGCGTTCATCGCCGAATTGATCGCGTCGAACTTGCGCCCCTGCAGCGCGGGAATCAGCCCGTCGAACGACGTCTCGACCCACTTGCACGCGAGCTTCGCCTCTTTGCAGACGGCGTTGCCGACGTCGATGTCGAAGCCTTGCAGCTCGCCGTTCGCCGCCTTCGATTCGAACGGCGGATATTGCGCTTCGAGACCGAAGCGCAGCGTTTGCGAAGCCTCGGCGCGCGCCGCGCCCGAGCCCGTGACGACGCCCAATGCGCATGCGAGCGCCAGGCAGATTTGCAGTCGTTTCATCGATGATTCTCCTTGAGGTCGGGGTCGTGTCCGGTCATCGGCGCGATGCACGCGTCAGAGGCTGCGCAGACGCCGCGCGCCTTCGATCAGCGTCGCGTCGTCCTTCGAAAAACTGAGGCGGATGCAGCCGGTGTTCGTGCCGTCCGCATAGAACGCGGATAACGGAATCGTCGCGACACGCGCGTCGCGGATCGCGCGCAGCACGAAATCGGCGTCGGATTCGTCGGAAAAATGCCGAAAGCGCGCGAGCATGAAGAACGAGCCCTCGCTCGACAGCAGCTCGAAACGCGAGCCGGAAAGCTCACGCACGAGCAGATCGCGCTTGCGCTCGTAGAACGCACCGAGCTCGAGATAGCTCGACGGCTCGGCGAGCGCTTCGGCGAACGCGTGCTGCATCGGCGTGTCCGCCGCGAACGTCATGAATTGATGGACCTTGCGCAGCTCGCGCGTGAGCTCGGCCGGCGCGAGGCAGTAGCCGACGCGCCAGCCCGTCACGTGATACGACTTGCCGAACGACGACACGATCACGCTGCGCTCCGCGAGCACGCGATGGCGCGCCATGCTGTGATGGCGCGCGCCGTCGAACACGACGTGCTCATACACCTCGTCGGACAGCACCACGATGTCGGTGTCCGCCGTGAGTTGCGCGAGGCGCGCGATGTCGGCGTCGCCGAAGATCGTCGCGGTCGGGTTGTGCGGCGTGTTGAGGATCAGCATCCGCGTGCGCGGCGTGATGTTGGCGGCCACTTCGTCCCAGTTCACGCGAAAGCCCTCTGCCGACAGCTTGATCGCGACGGGCGTCGCACCCTGCAGGCGGACGATCGGCGCGTAGCTGTCAAACGACGGCTCGAAGTAGATCACCTCGTCGCCCGGATGCACGAGCGCGCTGATCGTCGCGTAGAGCCCTTCGCTTGCGCTCGCGACGACGGTTATTTCGGATTCCGGATCGTAGCGTCCGCCGTACAGGCGCTCGGTCTTGACGGCGAGCGCCTCGCGCAGCGCGGCGACGCCCGCCATCGGCGCGTACTGGTTGTGCCCATCGCGCATCGCGCAGGCGACGCGCTCGACGAGCGCCGGATCGGGCGCGAAGTTCGGCGCGCCCTGCGACAGATTCAGCGCCCGATGTTCGACGGCGAGCTGGCCGATGACCGTGAAGATCGTCGTGCCGACGTCGGGCAGCTTCGAACGGGGCGCGGCGGCGCTCTGCATGGGTCTTCCTTTCTCCTGGAATGGCGCGCCGGTCATCTCCGACGCATGGGTCAACGACGCGGATTTGGCCTGAGCCAATTTCTCGCGGCAATCGAAAGTTCGTCATGGCAGGCATGACGAAAACTCATAACGCGGGAGAGCGGGCGACGCGGGACGGCGGAGGCTATGTTGTTCGATGCAGGCTGGAGCGTTGGTGGAAGGCGTCGCGTGATCGATGCCGGTGACGCGTGGCCGCTGTCATGGGGCCTATCCAGACGGCTGACTCAGCGGTTCAGCGGTTCGCAGCCTGACGGGTCTGCCGATCACCAGTTCGACGCATACGAAGCCTGCGGGAAGCTCATCGACATCGACGAGAAAAGCGCTGCGACCGCACGGCAGCGCCCGTCGGCATTCGCAACATCGGCGGCGAGACATCCGGCCCGGCTCAACCAGAAACCGCGCCGCCGCCGACACCGACATCCGCCCCCGCCGCGAGATACGCGTCCACAGCCCGATGCAGTTCGCCGCGCAACTGCGCGACATCGACGGCCGCACCCTGCGTCAGCAGCGATTGCGACACCCACCCGTAGCACAACGCATGCGCGACACGCGCCGCCACGTCGAGCCGCACATTCGCCGGCGCATCGCCCGCTCCCGCGAGCGCGTCGCGCCACAGCGCGACGTAGTCGTCGTAATGCCGGCGATACGCGTCGATCGGCGAGACCTTGCGCTCGAGCGTAAAGATCGCGGCCCATACGCGCGCGTCCTGCTCGATCACATCGACCTGCGCGTCGACGAGCGCGGCCGCGATCGCCCTGCAACCCGCGCCGCGCCGTACATCGACGACGCCGCGCATCCGCGCCGCGAGCGCCTTCACGTAGTGGTGGATCGTGAGCGCCGCGAGGCTCTCCTTGTCGCCGAAATACTCGTAGAACGTGCCGACGCTCACGCCCGCAACCGCGGCGATCTCGCGAATCGTCGCCTTCGCGTAGCCGCGCTCGAGCCAAACCCGAACAAACGCCTGCTGCAGCGCCTCCGAGCTCGCGTGCGCGCGCCGCTGCCGCGGACGGCGGCGCAAGGCCGGCTGCGGCTGCGCGATCGTCTTGTCGGGATGCGCGGAAACCTGAACATGTCGCGAAGTCATCTTTGCTAACCTGATCGAGCCGAACAACGACACGGAGACGTCCATCATGGCCTGGTCGACCCACGCGGTGAGCAACCAGTTCGACGAATTGATCGACTATAACCTCTTCGCGACCGACCCTGCGCTCGGCGAAGCGCTCGAACGCGCGGGCGCGTCGTGGGCCGCGCCGCAGCTCGACGCGTACGGCGCGCGGCTCGGCGCGCGCGACACCGCGCAGCAGGCCGAAGACGCGAATCGCCATGTCCCCGAGCTGAATGCGTTCGACCGCCGCGGCCGCCGGATCGACCGCATCGATTTCCATCCGAGCTGGCACGCGCTCCTCGGCCTCTATCGTGAACAGGGCCTGATCTCGCTCGCGTTCCGCGACGCGCGCGCAGGCCGCTGGGCGGCGAACGCGGCGGGCTTCTATCTGCACGGCCAGATCGAGGCGGGCACGCTGTGCCCGGCGACGATGACGCAGGCGAGCATCCCAGTTTTGCAGAAGGAGCCCGCGCTGTGGGCACAACTGAAAGACAAGCTCTACAGCAACGTCCATGATCCGCGCGACGTGCCGATCGACGCGAAGCGGTCGATCACGCTCGGCATGGGGATGACCGAAAAGCAGGGCGGCTCGGACGTGCGCGCGAACACGACGGTCGCAGCGCCCGTCGGCGCGGGCGGCCGCGGCGGCGACTATCTGCTGCGGGGTCACAAGTGGTTCTTCTCCGCGCCGATGTGCGACGCGCACCTCGTCGTCGCGCGCACCGAGTCGGGCGGCACGTCGTGCTTCTACGTGCCGCGCTGGCGGCCGGACGGCACGAAGAACGCGGTGCTCGTCCAGCGGCTGAAGAACAAAGTCGGCAATCGCAGCAACTCGAGCAGCGAGGTCGAGCTCGACGACGCGTGGGGCGTGATGCTCGGCGAAGAAGGCCGCGGCATTCCGACGATCATCGAAATGGCGACCTACACGCGCCTGAACTGCGTGCTCGGCAGCGCGGCAATCCTGCGCCAGGGGCTCGTGCAGGCGATCGCGTATACGCGGCAGCGTCACGCGTTCGGCCGCGC
This sequence comes from Burkholderia sp. BDU5, assembly GCF_001522845.1. NCBI lineage: Bacteria > Pseudomonadati > Pseudomonadota > Betaproteobacteria > Burkholderiales > Burkholderiaceae > Burkholderia > Burkholderia sp. BDU5. Next base: position 91,131 of record NZ_LOWC01000159.1, read on the forward strand.
GCTCGCTGAGCAGCCGCTGATGCGCGCGGTGCTCGCCGATCTCGCGCTCGAGAGCGAAGCGGCGCTCGCGCTTGCGATTCGGCTCGCGCAGGCGTTTGAGCGCGGCGAGCCGGCGTGGACGCGCATCGTCACGCCGGCCGCGAAATTCTGGGTCTGCAAGCGAGCGGTCGAGGCGGCGGGCGAAGTGATGGAAGTGTTCGGCGGCAACGGCTATGTCGACGACGGCCCGATCGCGCGACTGTTCCGCGAGGCGCCCGTCAATTCGATCTGGGAAGGCTCCGGCAACGTGATGTGTCTCGATGTGATGCGCGCGATCTCGCGCGAGCCGGACGCGGCGCACGCGCTCGTCGACGAACTGCACGCGCTCGGCGGCCGCGATGCGCGGATTCGTGCGGCGCTCGACGCGCTGCGCACGCTGCTCGGCACGCCGCCCGATGCGCTCGAAGCGCTCGGCCGCGTGCTCGCGCAGCACATCGCGCTCGTCGCGCAAGCGTGCCTGCTGCTCGACGCGGCGCCCGCCGCCGTCAGCGACGGCTTCATCGCGACGCGCTTCGGCGAACCGGTGTGGGGCCGCGTGACGGGCGCGCTCGATTCGCGCCGCGTCGACGTCGCCGCGCTGCTGCAACGCGCGTACGCCGCATAACCGCGCGCGGCGCCGCCGCTCGCGCGCCGCGCTTTTCCGCGCCACGTCCGCCGCAAGCAAGGAATCCGAAGCGATGAACCTGATTGCCGCTCTCGACCGCGCCGCGCGCGCGACGCCCGACAAGCCGTTCCTGCGCTACGACGGCGCGACGACCACGTATTCACAGATGGATCGCCGCTCGCGGCGCGCGGCCGAGGTGCTCGCCGCGCTCGGCGTCGCGCCGGGCGATCGCGTCGCCGCGATGTGCTTCAACACGCCGGCGTTCTTCGATCTGCTGCTCGGCGCGTGGCGCATCGGTGCGGTCGTCGTGCCGATCAACCACAAGCTGCAGGCGCCGGAAGTCGACGCCATCCTCGGCCACAGCGCGAGCCGCGCCGTGCTGTTCGACGCCGCGCTCGCGCCCGTGCTCGCGAAAGTCGACCACGACGCGCATCGCCTCGTGACCGAAGGCGATGCGAGCAGCGCCGCGTCGTTCGACCGTCTCGCCGCCGACGCGGGCGGCATCGCGTCCGGCACGCCCGACGACGCGGCGCTCGCCGAGATTCTCTACACGTCGGGCACGACGGGACGCCCGAAGGGCTGCCTGCACAGCCATCGGACAGTCGCGCTCGCCGCCATGACGAGCGCGCTCGCGCTGTCGATGACCGAGCGCGAGCGCACGCTGATGGCGATGCCGATCTGGCACGCGTCGCCGCTCAACAACTGGTTCGGCGGGACGCTATATGTAGGCGGCACCGTCGTGCTGATGCGCGACTATCATCCGCTGCACTTTCTGCAGACGGTCGAGGCCGAGCAGGTGACGCTGTATTTCGGCGCGCCGGTGTCGTACACGCTGCCGCTCGATGCGATCGCCGACTTCGCGTCGTTCGATCTCACCAGCGTGCGCGCATGGCTGTACGGCGGCGGGCCGATCGGCGCGGACATTGCGCGCCGGCTGATGCGCGCGTATCGCAGCGAGGCGTTCTATCAGGTGTACGGGATGACCGAGACGGGCCCGGCCGGCACGGTGCTCCATCCATTCGAGCAGACCGTCAAGACGGGCTCGATCGGCCGGCAGGGCACGCCTGGCGTCGACGTGCGGGTCGTGACCGCGTCGGGCGACGACGCACGGCCGGGCGAGATCGGCGAAATCCGGTTGCGCGCGGACAGCATGATGCTCGGCTATCTCGACGATCCCGACGCGACGCGCGCGGCGTTCGCGGACGGCGGCTGGTATCGGAGCGGCGACGTCGCGCGCGTCGACGACGACGGCTATCTGTTCGTCGTCGACCGGATCAAGGACATGATCGTGACAGGTGGCGAGAACGTCTATTCGAAGGAGGTCGAGGACGTGCTGACCGCGCATCCGGCCGTCGCGGAAGCCGCGGTGATCGGCCGTGCGCATCCGGAATGGGGTGAGACCGTGATCGCGCACGTCGTGCTGCGCACGGCGAGCGGCGCGGATGGTGCGGTCGATGCCGACGCGCTGCGCGCGTTCTGCGCGAAGCGGCTCGCCGCGTACAAGATCCCGCGCGAATACGTGTTCGCCGAGCGTCTGCCGCGCACGCCGACGGGCAAGCTGCAGAAGCACTTGCTGCGCGCCAGCGGCGCGTAATGCGGCGGCGGCGGCGGCGACGGCGACCCTTCGGCATCCGAACCTCACGACGCTCGAACGCCGTGACTCACTGGCTCGGCACACCGCGCACCGCGCACCGCGCACTGCGCGCCGATGCCGATGCCGATGCCAACTCAATCGCAAGCATCGCCCCGTGCGACGCGCCGCCGGGCATCCGTCGACAAAACAAAGCCCCGAACCTGCTTGCGCAGATCCGGGGCCCGTCGATATCGAAGCGCGAAACGGACGCCGCTACGCGACGCCCGCGCCACGCGCGACGCTTACTTGCCGCCGATGCTCTTGAGCGGCTTCCACTCGCCCTTCTCGACCTTGTAGATCGTGATGCCGCCGTTGCGCAGGTCACCCTTCGTGTCGTACGCGATGTGCGTCGACGTGACGCCCGCCATGTCGGTCTTCGACAGCAACGGCAGATACTTCGCCGGATCGGTCGAGTTCGCCTTCTTCATCGCGTTGAACATCGCCATCGCGCCGTCGTACGCGTACGGCGAGTACGTCTGCACGTCTTCGCCGAAGCGCTTCTTGTACTTGTCCGCGTACGTCTTGCCGCCGGGCATTTCGCCGAGCGGCAGGCCGGCGAGCGAAGCGATCGAGCCTTCGGCCGCGTCGCCCGCGATCTTCAGGAAAGTCGGCGTGTGCACCATCTCGCCGCCCATCAGCGGCGCCGCGACGCCGAGCGACTTCATCTGCTTGGCCATCGGCGCGGCCTGCGAATCCGCGCCGCCGTAGTAGACGAGATCCGGCTTCGACGCCTTCAGCTTCGTCAGGATCGCCTTGAAGTCGACTGCCTTGTCGTTCGTGAATTCACGGTCGACGATCGTCGCGCCCGCCGCCTTCGCCGCCTTCTCGAACTGATCGGCGAGACCCTGGCCGTACGCCGTGCGATCGTCGACGATCGCGATCTTCTTCATGCCGAGATCCTTCACCGCGAACGTGCCCGCGACCGAGCCCTGCTGCGTGTCGGACGTCATCATCCGGAAGGTCGTCTTGTAGCCTTGCTGCGTATATTCCGGCGCGGTCGCCATCGCGATCTGCGGGATACCCGCGTTCGCGTAGATGCGCGAAGCCGGGATCGTCGTGCCCGAGTTGAAGTGGCCGAGCATGCCCTTGATGCCGTCGTCGACGAGCTTCTGCGCGACCGTCGTGCCGGTGCGCGGGTCAGCCTGGTCGTCCTGCGTGTCGAGCATGAACTTCACCGGCTTGCCGCCGATCATGGGCTTCGTCGCATTGAAGTCCTCGATCGCGAGCACGATGCCGTTCTGCATATCCTTGCCGTAGTGAGCCTGCGCGCCCGTCATCGGCGCTGCGAAGCCGATCTTGACGTCATCCGCGTGCGCCGCCCCCGCGAGCGACATGACCGCGACGAACGTCGCGCCTGCCAGCTTTTTCATCGTGTGTTGCATATCTTCTCCTAGTACCAGGGTAAATGGAGCGACTTCGGGTTCGCCTTGCCGCTTCCGTTTCTTGAGGCGAAGGGCAAGGATTGCTCAGCCAATCGTCATCAAATTCGCATTGCCGCCCGCCGCCGCGGTATTCACGCTCACCGAGCGCTCCGTCAGGAGCCGCTCGAGCGCGTAGTCTTCGTCGTCGCCGTTCTCGAACGCGCCCGCCGCGACGCCCTGCACCGATACGATCGGCCCCGGACGCTGCGCGACTTCCTTCACGAGCGCGAGCAGCTCGTCGCTGTCGCCTTCGAACAGCACCGCATCGAATGCCGCGTCCGCCTGCTTGCGCACGCTCGCATGCGACTTCAGCGATGCCGGCAGCGCCGCCGCGAGCGCCTCGCCCGCCGCGCCCGCGAAGAGCGCGCGGTTGCCGGTCGCGAGCACGGCGGCGAACTGCGCGCGCGCGCCGCTTGGCGTCGCCGCGATGCACAGCACCGTGCCGCGCGCGCCGAGTGTATACGTATTGCGTTCGCCCGTCGGCCCTGCGAGCACCGCCGTCGCACCGGCCAGCACGTGCGACAGATAGCCGTCGCAGCGCGCGGCGAGCGCCGGCTCGCGCTGCTCGATCAGCCAGTCGCGCAGCGCAGTCAACGCGGCGGAGGGATTATCGCGCGACTCGCCGTCCTGCGGCGCATCGACGACGAGCGACGCCTCGAGCGACTTCGGCAGACCGGCCGGGCGCGTCGCGAGGAGGCGCTGCAGGTAGAGCGCGCCGCCTGCCTTCGGCCCCGTGCCCGACAGCCCTTCGCCGCCGAACGGCTGCACGCCGACCACCGCGCCGATCACGTTGCGGTTCACGTAGATGTTGCCGACGTGCGCGCGGCCGATCACGTGCGCGATCGTCTCGTCGATCCGCGTGTGGATGCCGAGCGTGAGGCCGTAGCCCGTCGAGCGGATCTGCTCGAGCAGCTTGTCGAGCGCGCTTCGGCGATAGCGGACGACGTGCAGCACCGGGCCGAACACTTCGCGCTTCAGCTCGTCGACGCTGTTGATCTCGACGATCGTCGGCGGCACGAAGGTGCCTTGCGCGCACGCTTCCGGCATCGTCAGCTGCGTGACCGCATGGCCCTTGTCCGTCATCGCGGCGACGTGCGTGTCGATCGTGCGCTTCGCGTCGGCGTCGATTACCGGGCCGACGTCCGTCGACAGGCGATCCGGATTGCCGAGCGCGAGCTCGCGCATCGCGCCCTTCAGCATCGTCAGCGTGCGATCGGCGACGTCGTCCTGCAGGCACAGCACGCGCAGCGCGGAGCAGCGCTGACCGGCCGAGTCGAACGACGATTGCAGCACGTCGGCGACGACCTGCTCGGCGAGCGCCGACGAATCGACGATCATCGCGTTCTGGCCGCCCGTTTCGGCGATCAGCGGAATCGGCTTGCCGTCCGGATCGAGGCGCGACGACAGCGTCTTGTTGATGAGGCGCGCGACTTCGGTCGAGCCGGTGAACATCACCGCGCGCGTGCGGGGATCGGCGACGAGCGCCGCGCCGACCGTCTCGCCGTTGCCGGGCAGGAGCTGCACCGCGCCCGCCGGCACGCCGGCGTCGCGCAGCAGGCGCACCGCCTGCGCGGCGATGAGCGGCGTCTGCTCGGCTGGCTTCGCGAGCACCGTGTTGCCGGCCGCGAGCGCGGCGGCCACCTGGCCCATGAAGATCGCGAGCGGGAAGTTCCACGGGCTGATGCAGACGACGGGGCCGAGCGGACGGTGCGTGTCGTTCGAGAACTCGTCGCGGATCTGCGCCGAGTAGTAGCGCAGGAAATCGACCGCCTCGCGGATTTCGGCGATCGCGTTCGGCAGCGACTTGCCCGCTTCGCGGACGATCAGGCCCATCAGCGTGTGCATCTGCGCTTCGAGCAGGTCGGCCGCGCGCGCGAGGCAGTCGGCGCGCGCGTCCACGGGCGTCGCCTGCCAGATCGGCGCGGCCGCGACGGCGTGCGCGAGCGCCGCGCTCACCTGCTCGGGCGTCGCCTCGCTGACCGTGCCGACGACGTCGCGCAGGTCGGCCGGATTGCGCACGTCGCGCGCGGGGGCGTTCACGAGCGCGTCGTCGGCGAGCATCGGCGCGGCGCGCCACGGATGATGCGCGCTCGCGAGCAACGCCGACGACAGCGACGCGAGCCGATGCTCGTTCGACAGATCGAGGCCCATCGAATTGAGGCGCGGCGCGCCGTACAGCTCGCGCGGCAGCGGGATCTTCGCGTGCGGCGCGCCAAGCGGCGCGACCTGCTCGGCTTCCTCGACCGGGTCGGCGACGAGCGCCTTCACCGATACCGACTTGTCGGCGATCCGGTTCACGAACGACGTGTTCGCGCCGTTCTCGAGCAGGCGGCGCACGAGGTACGCGAGCAGCGTCTCGTGCGTGCCGACGGGCGCGTACACGCGGCACGGGCGGTTCAGCTTGTCGCGGCCGGTGACTTCTTCATAGAGCGGCTCGCCCATTCCGTGCAGGCACTGGAATTCGTACTGGCCGGGGTAGTAGTTCTGGCCCGCGAGGTGATAGATCGCGGAGAGCGTATACGCGTTGTGCGTCGCGAACTGCGGATAGACAGCGTCCGGCGCGGCGAGCAGCTTCTTCGCGCACGCGAGGTACGACACGTCGGTGTAGATCTTGCGCGTGTAAACCGGATAGCCTTCGAGGCCGTCCACTTGCGCGCGCTTGATCTCGGAATCCCAGTACGCGCCCTTCACGAGCCGCACCATCACGCGATGGCGGCTGCGGCGAGCGAGGTCGATCAGATAGTCGATCACGAACGGGCAGCGCTTCTGGTACGCCTGCACGACGAAGCCGATGCCGTTCCAGCCGGCGAATTCCGAATCGAAACACAGCGCCTCGAGCAAATCGAGCGACAGCTCAAGCCGGTCCGCTTCCTCGGCGTCGATGTTCAGGCCGATGTCGTAGCGGCGCGCGAGCAACGCGAGCGAGCGCACGCGCGGCAGCAGCTCGCTCATCGTGCGCTCCTGCTGCGAGCGCGAGTAGCGCGCGTGCAGCGCCGACAGCTTGATCGAGATGCCCGGGCCCTCGTAGATGCCGCGGCCGCCCGCTGCCTTGCCGATCGCGTGGATCGCCTGCTCGTACGACGCGTAGTAGCGCAGCGCGTCCTCTTCGGTCGACGCCGCCTCGCCGAGCATGTCGTACGAGTAGCGGAAGCCGCGCGCTTCGAACTTGCGGCTGTTCGCGAGCGCTTCGGAAATCGTCTCGCCCGTCACGAACTGCTCGCCCATCAGGCGCATCGCCATGTCGACGCCCTTGCGAATCAGCGGCTCCCCGCCCTTGCCGATCAGGCGCGTCAATGCCGACGACAGGCCCGCTTCGCTGTTCGTCGTGACGAGCTTGCCCGTGATCATCAGGCCCCAGGTCGCCGCGTTGACGAACAGCGACGGTGCATGGCCCACGTGCGAGCGCCAGTCGCCCTTGCTGATCTTGTCGCGAATCAGCGCGTCGCGGGTCGCGCGATCGGGGATGCGCAGCAGCGCTTCGGCGAGGCACATCAGCGCGACGCCTTCCTGGCTCGACAGCGAGAATTCGTGGATCAGTCCTTCGACGCCGCCACCCGAGCTCTTCTCGCGCAGCGCCTCGACGAGACTCGCGGCCATCGACTGGACGTCCGACGCGAGGCTCGCGGGCAGCCGCGCCTCGCCGATCAGGAACGGCACGCATTCCGGCTCCGGACGCCGGTACGCGGCCGTGATCGCCGCGCGCAGCACGGATTGCGGCTGCACGTTCTGCGCGAATTCTAGGAACGGGTGCGGCACGCCGTCTTCATCGCCGTCGGCGTGGCCGTCGGACAAATCGGCGACGCCCGTGTGGCCGGACAGTTCCGGCGGCAGTTGACCATGCTCGATCCGCTCGAGATACGCGAAGATCGCCTGCTTGATCAGCCAGTGAGGAGTGCGCTCGAGCCGCGACGCCGCGTCCTTCAGACGCGAACGGAGCAGATCGTCGACTTTGACGCCCAGTGTGGTGCTTGCCATGATTTTCTTCTGGGGCCAGCCCGATGCCGGCCAAGGACTTTAAAAGATCGCAAAATCGTAAGACACCCAATAAAAAGGTGCAACCAGATTGCGCAATTGGTTGCACCTCACAAATCCCGTTTAATATCAATGCGTTATCAAAAAATGTGAATCGCACGCACCAATTTGATCGATCAGTATTTTCCCTGATCCTGTCAATTTTGCCGGCTCGATTTTCGCAACGATCTGACGTGATATCTGATTTGCGTGCGCCCGCTGCCCGCGGATGCGAAGGAGAAACGAGATGGACGGATGGGTAGTGATCGGCATCGTGCTCGCGGCCTGGATCGCGGGCGCGATCGTATTCGTACACCGCGCGTCGGCGGTGTTCTTCCAGGCGCTAGGGCGCGCGCACGACGCCGACGCATGCGAGCGCGACGCGCCGCTCGCCACGCTGCGCGAAGCGCACGAATGATGCGTCAGATGTCGAGCGGATCGACTTCGACGCTCCAGCGCAGCACGCCCTTCAGCTCGCGCAACAGCGGCTGCCACGCGCGCAGCGTGTGCTGAAGCACCGCGCGCGACGCGCTCTCGATCAGCAGTTGCGCCCGATGGACGTTCGCGACCTTGACGATCGTCATCGGCACGGCGTCGTAGACCGTCACGCGGTCCGCGCCCGGCAGCGTCGAAAACGCGTCGGCCGCCTGCTGCAGGAACGCGAGCGCCGCATCGAGCGTGCGCCCGTCGGCGCGTAGCAGCGCCTGATAGACGAACGGCGGCAGATGCGCGTCGCGCCGCTCGCCGAGCGTCGAACTCGCAAAACCGACGTAATCCTGCCGCGCGAGCGCGTGATACAGCGCGTGGCGCGAATAGCGCGTCTGGATCAGCACCTCGCCCGGCAGCCCCGCGCGCCCTGCGCGGCCGCTCACCTGCATCAGTTGCGCAAACAGCCGCTCGCTCGCGCGGAAATCGTGCGAAAAGAGCGCGGTATCGGCATTCAGCACGCCGACGAGCGACACCCGCTGGAAATCGTGCCCCTTCGCGATCATCTGCGTGCCGACGAGGATGTCGACTTCACCCGCGTGCACGTCCGAGAAGAGCGCCTGCGCGCTGCCCTTGCGGCGCGTGCTGTCGGCGTCGATGCGCAGGATCCGCGCGCCGGGCACCGCCTGCGCGAGCGTCTCCTCGACGCGCTGCGTGCCGCGGCCGAGCGGCGCGATGTCGACGTTCCCGCATTCCGGGCACGACCGCGGAATGCGCGCCTCCCATCCGCAGTGATGGCAGCGCACCGCGTGCTCGGGCTTGTGCATCACGACATACGCGCTGCAGCGCGGACAGCCGGCGACCCAGCCGCATGCGTCGCACGCGAGCGCGGGCGCGTAGCCGCGCCGGTTCAGGAACACGAGGCTCTGCTCGCCGCGCTCGAGCCGCGCCTTCAGCGCGGCGACGAGCGGCCCCGACAGCCCGCCCATCGACGCGCGGCCGCGCCGCCGCTCCTCTTCCAGATCGACGAGCCGCACCGACGGCAGCACGGCGTCGGCGACCGCGCGCTTCGACAGCGTGAGCCGCTTGTAGCGGCCCTGCTCCGCCTGCCACCAGGTCTCGAGCGACGGCGTCGCCGAACCGAGCACGACCGGAATCGCGAGCTGCTTCGCGCGCCAGACGGCGAGATCGCGCGCCGAATAGCGCAACCCTTCCTGCTGCTTGTAAGCCGGTTCGTGTTCCTCGTCGACGACGATCATCGCGAGCGACGGCAGCGACGCGAGCACCGCGAGCCGCGTGCCGAGCACGATCCGCGCGCGGCCGGTGTGCGCGGCGATCCAGTGGCGCGCGCGCTCGCCTTCGGCGAGACCGCTATGCAGCGTGACGATCGCGTCGGCGGGCAGCATCGCCGCGAAGCGCGTACGAAAAGCCGCCTCGAACTGCGGCGTCAGGTTGATCTCGGGCACGAGGACGAGCGCCTGCGCGTCGGGCCGCCGCTCGAGCAGCGCGGCGAGCGTCTGCAGATAGACCTCAGTCTTGCCGCTGCCCGTCACGCCATGGAGCAGGAACGGCGCGAAGCCGTCCGCCGACGTGATCGCGTCGAGCGCTTCGGCCTGTTGGTCGGTCAGTTGCGGCGGCGTCGCCACCGCGCGCCGGCCGGCGGCGGGCGCCGGGTTATCCACAAGCTGTGCGTCGGCGTCCGTGATCGCGATTTCGTCGCACGCGGCCCAGCCTTGCGCCTGCCACTCGTCGAGCACCGCGACGGCCTTCGGATGCAGCGCGCGAACTTCGGCGAGCGACAGCACGGGCGCGTCGGCGAGCGCCTGCGCGAGCCGGCGCAGCGCCGCCCCGCGCGCGGGCAGCGCGTCCGGCAGCGCGGCGCGCCCGGCGTCGAGCAGCCGGAAGCGCAACTCGGGCGCAAGGAGGCGTCCCCAGCGCGACACGTCGCGCAGTGCCTGCGGCAGCGCGGGCAGCGCGACTTCGCCGAGCCCACGCTGATAGTAGTCGGCCGCGAACGCGACGAGGTCGAGCCAGTGCCGCGACAGCGACGGCAGCTCCGCGCACACCGCGTCGACCGCCTTCAGCCGGTCGGCGGGCACGTCCGTGTGAGCGGTCACTTCGCATACGAGCCCGACTGCGCTGCGCCGGCCGAACGGCACCTGCACGAGCATCCCCGGCATGGCCGGGACGTCGGCCCGATAGCGGTAATCGAACAGCGTCGGCAGCGGATGGTCGAGCGCGACGCGCACGAACGCGTCAGTCATCGGTGCGGCGCCGCCGAACGCCAGAATGCCCGGCATACCAGACATCCGCGACGTCCGCGAAGTTAAAGTAAAACGTCACTTTCGGCGCTAAGTTTTGGATTCTCATTAAGAATCGCGGCGCGACCGCCGATCCTGTGGATAACTTTGTTGAGAACTCGCCCTCGATGACCCCGCAAAGGCGCTGCCTACGGCCATCCACTGCTTTTTCCGGATCGGACAGCCCGGCCGCGAAGCCTTATCCCGCAAGGCTGCTATCCAATTTCCGACGCCATAGCGCAGCCCATTCGCCGATAAAGCCCTCTACCGCGCTGCAACGTGGAAAATGTGCATAAGTCAAGTCTTGACAAGCATAAGAACGCCATTGGACGGGCGCTTGCGCCCTGTTTGGTCGCGATTGCGCAAATTCGCCGCATCGCGCCGCAGCAACGGGCCGCTTGCGATCATGATCCCGATCCGCTGCGGATCGCGCGGCTATGGCGATGCACTTCGTCGACGAGCTCCGCGACGTGCTCGGGCGGCGTGAACTGCGAGATCCCGTGGCCGAGGTTGAACACGTGCCCCGGATGGTTGCCGTAGCTGTCGAGCACCGCGCGCGCTTCGGCGCGGATCGTCTCGGGCGGAGCGAAGAGGATCGTCGGATCGAGGTTGCCCTGCAGCGCGACGCGGCCCGCCACGCGCTCGCGCGCGCGGCCGAGGTTGACCGTCCAGTCGAGCCCGACCGCGTCGACGCCCGTCGCCGCGATGTCCTCGAGCCAGAGCCCGCCGCCCTTCGTGAACGCGATCGACGGCACGCGCGCGCCGTCGTGCTCGCGCTTCAGCTGCGAGACGACGCGCCGGATATAGTCGAGCGAGAAGCGCTGATACGCGCCGTCGGCGAGCGCGCCGCCCCACGTGTCGAAGATCATGACGGCCTGCGCGCCCGCTTCGATCTGCGCGTTCAGATAGGCGGCCACCGCCTGCGCGTTGACGTCTAGAATCCGGTGCATCAGATCGGGCCGCGCGTACGCCATCAACTTCACCGCGCGGAAATCGTCCGAGCCGCCGCCCTCGACCATGTAGCACGCGAGCGTCCACGGGCTGCCCGAGAAGCCGATCAGCGGCACGCGCTGGCGGCCCCGGCCGTCGGTGAGCGCGCGGCGGATCTCGCGCACCGCGTCGGTCACGTAGCCGAGCGTCGCGCCGATGTCCGGCACCGCGAGCTTCGCAACGTCGGCCTCGGTGCGCACCGGATGCGCGAACTTCGGCCCTTCGCCCGCTGCGAAATCGAGGCCGAGCCCCATCGCGTCGGGGATCGTCAGGATGTCGGAGAACAGGATCGCGGCGTCGAGCGGGAAGCGCTCGAGCGGCTGCAGCGTGACTTCGGTCGCGTAGTCGGGGTGCTTCGCGAGCCCGAGGAAGCTGCCCGCGCGCGCGCGCGTCGCGTTGTACTCGGGCAGGTAGCGGCCCGCCTGGCGCATCAGCCAAATCGGCGTGTAGTCGGTCGGCTCGCGCAAGAGCGCACGCAGGAAGGTGTCGTTGATGAGAGTCTGGGCCACGATGAATGCGACGAAGCGAAACGCAAAGGGGCATTCTACCGGACGCGGCGCCGCGCTCAGCGTTCGCGGCCATATGACGCTCGCCGCCGCTCCGTTATGATCCGGCGTTCCGACCGGCCACACGTATCGAGGAGACACGATGAAGAAGACGTTGCTCGCGCTCGCCTGCTGGGCGGGCTTCGCCCATGCGCAGACCGTGCCGCAGCCCGCCGCGCCGGCATCGCGGCTCGACGACGTGCTAGCGCGCGGCACGCTGCGCGTCTGCACGACGGGCGACTACAAGCCGTACACGTATCGCCGCGAAGACGGCGCATTCGAAGGAATCGACATCGACATGGCGGCATCGCTCGCGAAGTCGCTCGGCGTGAAGACGGCGTTCGTGAAGACCACGTGGCCAACGCTCACGAACGATTTCGTCGCGAAATGCGACGTCGCGGTGGGCGGCATCTCGACGACGCTCGAGCGGCAAAAGCGCGCGTTCTTCACGCAGCCGTACGTGACCGACGGCAAGACACCGATCGTGCGCTGCGCGGATGTCGAGCGCTACCAGACGATCGCGCAGATCGACCAGCCGCAGACGCGCGTGATCGTGAATCCGGGCGGCACGAACGAGCGCTTTGCGAAGCAGCACTTCACGCACGCGCGGATCACCGTTTTTCCGGACAACGTCACGATCTTCAAGCAGATCCTCGCGGGCAATGCCGACGTGATGGTCACGGACGCGTCGGAGACGCTGTTGCAGCAAAAACTGAATCCGGGCCTGTGCTCGGTGCATCCGGACAAGCCGTTCCAGTTCGGAGAAAAGGCGTACATGGTGCCGCGCGGCGACGTCGTGTTCCAGCAGTACGTCGATCAGTGGCTGCACCTCGCGCGTGAAACGGGCGAGGTGCGGGCGATCTCGGATAAGTGGCTCAAGTGAACGCGATGCGGATGGCGGTGCGATGCGCGCGTGCGGACGTTGCGCCGCAGCACGCGGCGTCGTGCGCCGGCGCGCCCGCCGTGCGCGGATGTATCGGCGCCGCGGTTGCGCGCCGCGGCGATGCTTGCGCTGCGAACGCCACGCCTGCGCGACGTCGCTAATCGATCAGCCGACGATGCTCGATCTTCACGCACCGATCGACGACGACGTCGAGGCCCGCCGCGCGCGCCTTCGCAACGGCGGCGTCATGCACGACGCCGAGCTGCAGCCAGACCGAACGCGCGCCGATCTCGATCGCCGCATCGACGACAGGCGGCACGTCCGCCGACTTGCGGAATACGTCGACCATGCCGATCTCGGCGCCTTCGGCCGCGAGCGCCGCGCGCGCGTCGGCAAGCGACGCATGAACGGTCTCGCCGAGCACCTTCGTGCCGGCGAGCAGCGGATTGACGGGTACGATCCGATAGCCGTTCCGCTGCATGTATCCAGCGACTTCATGACTCGGTCGATAGGGTTTATCCGAAAGGCCAACTACCGCGATCACCCGATCGCGTTTCAAAATCTTTCTCAGGACTGTGTCAGTCGATATCGCTGTCATTTCGATGCATGTTTGATGGCGCCCGAAAGCTTGACCGGTCCAGCCTAGCACATCGTAAAAGGGGCCTGGCGGACCTCGAAGGCGCCGTTTTTCGATGCGGTAAAAATGACATCTCGCCCCTTTCAAAACAGCAAAAAATCCCGCAAAGCCTTATCCGACGGGGGTTACAACCTGAAACACTTTGTTACCGCGACGGTGGGGTAATTCGCCCAAAATGCCTCTCACGGTTTCAACACGGATGCGGTCTCGTGTGCAGCGTGTGAGCGAACACAAGCACAAACAAACGAGCCCGTCGGTTTCGTACCGAATCCCTTCCCAGGGGCATCCTTGTTGGAGTCGTCGTCGGCCCACGCCGATGCGTTCCACCTTTGGTCTCCTCGCGCTAACCCCGTAGCGTGTGGTTTTTAGCGGGCTCATCAGCCCGCTTTTTTTCGTCCATCGAAAACGTGCACGACGCCTCACGCCGTCTTCTGCATGCTCAATCCCAGTTCGTCGATCATCCGTTCGCGCATCACGAACTTCTGCACTTTGCCCGTCACCGTCATCGGCAGCTCGTCGACGATGCGCACGTAGCGCGGCACCTTGTAGTGCGCGATCTGGCCGCGGCAGAACTCGCGCAGCTCGTCTTCCGTCATCGTCTCGCCTGCGCGCAGCACGATCCACGCGCACACCTCTTCGCCGTACTTCGAATCGGGGACGCCGAACACCTGTACGCTCTGAATCTTCGGATGCCGAAACAAGAACTCTTCGATCTCGCGCGGATAGACATTCTCGCCGCCTCGGATCAGCATGTCCTTCAGGCGTCCGACGATGTTGCAGAAGCCTTCTTCGTCGAGCGTCGCGAGATCGCCCGTGCGCATCCAGCCGTCGACGACCGCCTCGCGCGTTCTCGTCTCGTCGTCCCAATAGCCGAGCATCACCGAATAGCCGCGCGTGCACAGCTCGCCCGTCTCGCCGACAGGCACGATCGCGCCCGTCGCGTCGACGATCTTCGCGTCCAGATGCGGTTGGATGCGGCCGACCGTCGTCGTGCGCTTCTCAAGCGAATCGGTCGTCGAGCTCTGGAACGACACGGGGCTCGTCTCCGTCATTCCGTACGCGATCGTCACCTCGGACATGTGCATCTTCGCGACGACGCGCTTCATCGTCTCGATCGGGCACGGCGAGCCCGCCATGATGCCCGTGCGCAGCGTGCTCAGGTCGAAGCGGTCGAAGTCGGGATGATCGAGCTCGGCGATGAACATCGTCGGCACGCCCTGCAGCGCCGTGCAGCGCTCGTCGGAAACCGCCGCGAGCGTCGCGCCCGGCTCGAACGCCGCGCCGGGAAACACCATCTTCGCGCCGGCCGACACGCACGCGAGCACCGACAGCACCATCCCGAAGCAGTGATAGAGCGGCACGGGAATGCACATCGCGTCGGCTTCGGTGAGCTGCATCACGCTCGCGATCGAGCGCGCATTGTTGACGACGTTGCGATGCGTGAGCGTTGCGCCCTTCGGGCTGCCCGTCGTGCCGCTCGTGAACTGGATGTTGATCGGATCGCGGCGGTCGAGCGTCGCGCCGATCGCATCGAGCCGTGCGGGATCGAGCGCCGCGCGGCCGCGCGCAAGCATCTCGGCGAAGCTCAGCATGCCCGCCGGCGCGACGTCGCTCATCGTCACGACCGTGCGCAGGCTCGGCACGCGCGCTGCGTGCAGCTCGCCGCTCGTGTGCGTCGCGAGCTCGGGCGCGAGCTCGACGATCATCTCGGTATAGGCGGACGTCTTGAAACGCTCCGCCGCGATCAGCAGCTTGCAGCCGACCTTGTTCAGCGCGTATTCGAGCTCGGCGAGCCGATAGGCGGGATTGACGTTGACGAGCACCGCGCCGATGCGCGCGGTCGCGAATTGCGTGAGCAGCCATTCGGCGCGATTCGGCGACCAGATGCCGACCCGATCGCCCCGTTCGACGCCGAGCCCGATCAACGCGGCCGCGAGCACGTCGACTTCGTGTGCGAACGCCTGCCACGTCCAGCGAATGCCCTGCTCGCGGAACACGACCGCGGGCCGCTCGGGAAAGCGCGCGACCGTGTCGAGCAGAAACTGCCCGATCGTCACTTCGCTCAATGGGACCTCGGTCGAGCCGCGCACGTACGAAAGCCCGTCCTGCGGCGCGATCAGCGCGCCGACGCCTGAATCTGCTGCCATGAGAGTGTCTCCGCCAATGGAACGTTTGATCGTTTTGGACGTATTTCTGTAAATTATTCTGCCATCCGCTTACGACACTCTGACATCAAGTGTTACCCGCAAAGCGCGGCGCGCGTCCAAAACGAAAAAAGCAGCCCGAAGGCTGCCTTTTCGATGCAAAAGCGCGAATCGAACGCGCGCGATGAGGCGCGCGAACGCTTCAGTGCTTGCCGCGGATCTTCGCGAGACGCTGGATCGCTTCGAGCTGCGCCATTGCGGTCGCGAGTTCCGACTGCGCCTTCGCGAGATCGAGGTCCGACTTCGCGTTCTGCAGCGTTTCCTCTGCGCGCTTTCTCGCTTCCTCGGCCTTCGCCGCGTCGAGATCCTTGCCGCGAATCGCGGTGTCGGCGAGCACCGTCACGGCGCCCGGCTGCACTTCGAGAATGCCGCCCGCGACGAACACGAACTCTTCGTCGCCGCTTTCGGCCTCGATGCGCACCGCACCCGGACGAATCCGCGTGATGAGCGGCGTGTGACCCGGCAGGATGCCCAGCTCACCTGCTTCGCCCGGCAGCGCGACGAACTTCGCCTGGCCCGAGAAGATCTGCTCTTCCGCGCTGACGACGTCTACTTTGATGGTTGCCATATCGACTCCTGTCGATCGGAGTTAGCGCTTTAGCGCTTACTCCGATCCCATGCCGTGGTTGGCCAGCGTCAGCGCTTCAGCGCTTACTCTGGCCCCGCGGCGGTCGATCGGAGTTGGCGCTTTAGCGCTTACTCCGACCCCATGCCGTGGTTGGTCAGCGTTAGCGCTTCAGCGCTTACTCTGGCCCCGCGGCGGTCGATCGGAGTTGGCGCTTTAGCGCTTACTCCGATCCCATGCCGTGGTTGGTCAGCGTTAGCGCTTCAGCGCTTACTCTGGCCCCGCGGCGGTCGATCGGAGTTGGCGCTTTAGCGCTTACTCCGATCCCATGCCGTGGTTGGTCAGCGTTAGCGCTTCAGCGCTTACTCTGCCCCCGCGGCGGTCGATCGGAGTTGGCACTTCAGCGCTTACTCCGATCCCATGCCGTGGTTGGTCAGCGTTAGCGCTTCAGCGCTTACTCTGCCCCCGCGGCGGTCGATCGGAGTTGGCACTTCAGCGCTTACTCCGATCCCATGCCGTGGTTGGCCAGCGTCAGCGCTTCAGCGCTTACTCTGCCCCCCCGGCGGTCGATCGGAGTGAGTGCCTCAGCCCTCACTCCGATCCCATGCAAGGCACGGTTGAGCGTATTACGTAGGCGCCCGTCCGCGACACGCTGCCAAAGCAGCAGTCATCGCGGACGCACGGGCGCCCGCTGCGTTACACCCGACCTTTACTGGATCTTCTTGGCCTTCTCGAAGGCTTCGTCGATCGTGCCGACCATGTAGAACGCCTGTTCCGGCAAGTGGTCGCACTCGCCGTCGACGATCATCTTGAAGCCACGGATCGTTTCCTTGAGCGGCACGTACTTGCCCGGCGAACCCGTGAACACTTCGGCGACGTGGAACGGCTGCGACAGGAAACGCTGGATCTTACGCGCGCGAGCGACCGACAGCTTGTCTTCCGGCGACAGTTCGTCCATGCCCAGAATCGCGATGATGTCGCGCAGTTCCTTGTAGCGCTGCAGCGTCTGCTGAACGCCGCGCGTGATCGAGTAGTGCTCTTCGCCGATCACGTTCGGATCGATCTGGCGCGACGTCGAGTCGAGCGGGTCCACCGCGGGGTAGATACCGAGCGAAGCGATGTCACGCGACAGCACGACCGTTGCGTCCAGGTGGCCGAAGGTCGTGGCGGGCGACGGGTCGGTCAAGTCGTCCGCAGGGACGTACACGGCCTGAACCGACGTGATCGAGCCTGTCTTTGTCGACGTGATGCGCTCTTGCAGCTTGCCCATTTCTTCAGCCAGCGTCGGCTGATAGCCCACCGCCGACGGCATACGGCCGAGCAGTGCAGACACTTCGGTACCGGCCAGCGTGAAACGGTAGATGTTGTCGACGAAGAACAACACGTCGAGGCCTTCGTCACGGAAGTGCTCGGCCATCGTGAGGCCCGTCAGCGCGACGCGCAGACGGTTGCCCGGCGGCTCGTTCATCTGGCCGTACACCAGCGCGACTTTGTCGAGAACGTTTGAGTCCTTCATTTCATGATAGAAGTCGTTCCCTTCGCGGGTACGCTCGCCCACACCGGCGAACACGGAGTAACCGCCGTGCTCCTTCGCGATGTTGTTGATCAGTTCCATCATGTTCACGGTCTTGCCGACGCCCGCACCGCCGAACAGACCGACCTTGCCGCCCTTCGCGAACGGACAGATCAGGTCGATGACCTTGATGCCCGTTTCGAGCAGTTCGGTCGACGGCGACAGTTCGTCGAACGCCGGCGCCTTCTGGTGGATCGAGCGCGTGTGCTCGCTTTCGATCGGGCCAGCCTCGTCGATCGGACGGCCGAGCACGTCCATGATGCGGCCGAGGGTCGGCTTGCCGACCGGCACCGAGATCGGCTTGTTCGTGTTCTTCACCACGAGGCCGCGGCGCAGGCCGTCGGAGGCGCCCAGACAGATGGTGCGGACCACGCCGTCGCCCAGTTGCTGCTGGACTTCGAGCGTCAGTTCCGAGCCGTCGAGAATGAGCGCGTCGTAAATCTTCGGCATGCTGTCGCGCGGGAATTCCACGTCGATAACGGCGCCGATGCACTGTACGATCTTGCCTTCTACCAAAGCAGTAGTACTCATCGCATTTCCTTTAAATACCTGATTCTTTACTCGCGCAAAGGCGCAGTTTCGAGTCGCCCGGACAGGGTTGCCCGAGCGAGGAGCATCTCGGCTCGCGCGCCCGCTTAAACGGCGGCGGCGCCGCCGACGATCTCCGACAATTCCTTCGTGATCGCTGCCTGACGACTCTTGTTGTACGACAGTTGAAGCTCGCTGATCACCGTCTTCGCATTATCCGAAGCGGCCTTCATCGCGACCATCCGCGCCGATTGCTCCGACGCCATGTTTTCCGCGACGGCCTGGTACACCAGCGCCTCGACGTAACGCACGAGCAGCTCGTCGACCACCGCCTGCGCATCCGGCTCGTAGATGTAATCCCACGACGTGGCGGGCATGCCGTCGCTGCTGTCGAAATGTTCGGTCGACAGCGGCAGCAGCTGCTCGATCACCGCTTCCTGCTTCATCGTGTTGATGAAGCGCGTGTACGCGAGATAAACGGCCGACAGCTTGCCTTCCGAATACAGATCGAGCTGCACCTTCACCGCGCCGATCAGCTTGTCGAGGTGCGGCGTGTCGCCGAGATGCACGACCTGCGAGATCACCTTCGCGCCGAAACGGTTCAGGAAGCCGAGGCCCTTGCTGCCGATCGCGGTGGCTTCGAGCTTCTGGTCCTTGTCGTCGAGCTCCTTGAACTTCTGAATCGACGCACGCAACACGTTCGTGTTCAGACCGCCGCACAGACCCTTGTCGGTCGTGACGAGGATGATGCCCGCGGTCTTCGCGCCATCGTTCGCCACCATGAACGGGTGACGGTACTCCGGGGTCGAGCGGCTCATGTGCGCGGCGATGGCGCGGACCTTGTCGGCATACGGGCGGGCAGCGCGCATGCGTTCCTGAGCGCGGCGCATCTTCGATGCGGCCACCATCTCCATCGCCTTCGTGATCTTGCGCGTGTTCTGCACGCTCTTGATCTTGCCGCGAATTTCCTTCATTCCAGCCATTGCTTGCTCCTTGACCGAAGCGGGGCGAGCGCTTTACGCAACCCGCACCACTTCAAGGTGTCCCTCGCGGATCAATAGGCACCCGACTTCTTGAAGTCCTTCAGAGCGGCGTGCAGCGCGCTCTCGTCGTCCTTCGACAAGTCTTTCGTGTCTTCGATACGCTTGATGAGGTCAGCGTGGCTCGTCTTCAGATATTCGCGCAGGCCTTTTTCGAACGGCAGGACGTCCTTGACTTCGAGGTCGTCGAGGTAACCGTTGTTCGCCGCGAACAGCGACACGGCCAGCTCCCACACCTGCAGCGGCTGGTACTGCGGCTGCTTCAGCAGTTCCGTCACGCGACGGCCGCGCTCGAGCTGCTTGCGGGTCGCTTCATCGAGATCCGACGCGAACTGCGCGAACGCCGCCAGTTCACGGTACTGCGCGAGGTCGGTACGAATACCGCCGGAGAGCTTCTTCACGACCTTCGTCTGCGCGGCACCGCCCACGCGCGACACCGACACGCCCGCGTTGATTGCCGGACGGATACCCGCGTTGAACAGGTCGGTTTCCAGGAAGATCTGGCCATCGGTGATCGAGATCACGTTCGTCGGAACGAACGCGGTCACGTCGCCTGCCTGCGTTTCGATGACGGGCAGCGCCGTCAGCGAGCCGCTCTTGCCCTTCACTTCGCCGTTCGTGAACTTCTCGACGTACTCTTCCGACACGCGAGCCGCACGCTCGAGCAGACGCGAGTGCAGATAGAACACGTCGCCCGGATAGGCTTCGCGGCCCGGCGGGCGGCGCAGCAGCAGCGAGATCTGGCGATACGCCCAAGCTTGCTTGGTCAAATCGTCATAGATGATGAGGGCGTCCTGGCCGCGATCGCGGAAGTACTCGCCCATCGTGCAGCCGGCGTACGGCGCGAGGTATTGCATCGCGGCCGATTCCGAAGCCGAAGCGGCGACGACGATCGTGTATTCGAGCGCGCCGGTTTCTTCGAGCTTGCGCACCACGTTCATGATCGACGAAGCCTTCTGGCCGATCGCGACGTAGATACAGATGAGATCCTTGCCCTTCTGGTTGATGATCGTATCGATCGCCACCGCAGTCTTGCCGCACTGACGGTCGCCGATGATCAGCTCGCGCTGGCCGCGGCCGATCGGCACCATCGAGTCGATCGACTTCAGGCCCGTCTGCACCGGCTGCGACACCGACTTACGCCAGATCACGCCCGGGGCGATCTTTTCGATTGCGTCCGTCAGCTTCGCGTTGACCGGGCCCTTGCCGTCGATCGGATTGCCGAGCGCATCGACCACGCGGCCGACGAGTTCCGGACCGACCGGGACTTCGAGAATGCGGCCCGTCGTCTTGACGATGTCGCCTTCGGAGATGTGTTCGTATTCGCCGAGAATCACCGCGCCGACCGAGTCGCGCTCGAGGTTCAGCGCAAGACCGAACGTGTTGCCCGGGAATTCGAGCATTTCGCCCTGCATCACGTCGGACAAACCGTGGATGCGCACGATACCGTCGGTCACGGAAATCACGGTGCCCTGGTTGCGAACGTCCGCGCTCGCTTCAAGGCCCTGGATCCGGCTCTTGATCAGCTCGCTGATCTCAGAGGGATTGAGTTGCATTATTCGCTCCTGATATTCAATTCTGTTGCGTGCCGGCCGCTTAGGCGCTCAGGCGGTCAAAGCCACCTGCATGCCGGCGAGCCGCGCGCGGACCGAGGTATCGAGCACTTCGTCGCCAACCGTCACGCGCACGCCGCCGATCAGCGACGCATCGACTTCGATCGTCGGCTTCAGCTTGCGCTTGAACCTGCGCTCAAGGTTTCCGACGAGTTCGGCAAGCTGCGCGCCTTCCAGCGGGAACGCGCTGACGATCAGCGCATCCGCCGCGCCTTCGCGCGCATTCTTCAGCTCGTCGAACTGCGCGGAGATTTCCGGCAACAGCGCGATACGATGATTTTCGACCAGCATCCCCACGAAGTTCTTCGCTTCCGCGCTGGTCGCGAGCGGCGCCTTCACCGCGGCGAGCAGCAGCTCGCTGACTTGCGCGCGGCTTACCCTGGGGCTTGACGCGACGGACAGCACTTCGGGCAGGTGCGCAACCTGTGCCAGCTCTTGCACGAGCGTGGACCAGGCGGCGATGTCACCACCCTCGGCCACGCGGAACAGCGCTTCTGCGTAAGGGCGGGCGATGGTTGCAAGTTCGGCCATGATCAGAGCTCGGCTTTCAGTTGATTCAGCAGTTCGGCGTGGGCCGTATGATCGACTTCGCGCTTCAGGATCTGCTCGGCGCCCTTCACGGCCAGCGAGGCGACTTCGCCGCGCAGCGTTTCACGGGCCTTCACGATTTGCTGATCGGCATCCGCCCTCGCCTGAGCGATGATGCGGGCCGCTTCGGCCTGCGCGTTCGCCTTGATTTCTTCGGCGACCGCCTGCGCGCGCTTTTCAGCTTCGGCGATGCGCTGCTGGCCTTCGTTGCGGGCCTGCGCGAGTTCCTGGTCGACGCGCTTGTGCGCCGCTGCGAGTTCCGCCTGCCCCTTTTCCGCAGCCGAAAGGCCGTCGGCAATTTTCTTCGAGCGCTCGTCGAGGGCGTTGATCAACGGCGGCCACACGAACTTCATCGTGAACCACGCGAGGATCAGGAACACGACCATTTGCGCAAACAGGGTTGCGTTGAGATTCACGGTGTTTCCTTAATCTGCTATTCCGGAAAAATGAAACGACGAGGAGCGCACCGAAAAAAACTTTCGAGTCGCGCTCACTTTCCGTTCCGCCCTGCGCCGGCAAGCCTGACGCATTTGTATTTCCGAGGAACCCTTAGCCCGCGAGCTTCGACAGGAGCGGGTTCGCGAATGCAAACAGCATGGCCACACCCACGCCAATCAGGAACGCCGCATCGATCAGACCAGCCAGCAGAAACATCTTCGTTTGCAGCGGGTTGATCAGTTCCGGCTGACGTGCGCAAGCTTCGATGTACTTGCCGCCCATCAGGCCGATACCGATACAGGCGCCGATTGCACCCAGGCCGATGATGATACCGATACCGATAGCGGTCAGACCTTGGATGTTGGCGATGAAAGCTTGCATGATCACTCCTTTGAGAAAAGACTTGGAACTGGAATTAAAAAACTGAAAACAAACTTGCTTGATTGTCCGGCACGCTTAGTGCGACTCGTGCGCCTGACCGAGATACACCAGCGTCAGCATCATGAAAATGAACGCTTGCAGCAGAACAATCAGGATGTGGAAGATCGCCCAGATACTGCCTGCGAGGACATGACCGATGAAGCCGAGTATCGATGCGTCCGCGCCGAAGCCCCACATGCTGCCGAGAAGGGCGATCAGCAGGAACAGCAACTCACCCGCGTACATGTTGCCGAACAGCCGCATGCCGAGCGACACGGTCTTCGCGACATATTCGACGATGTTCAACGCAAGGTTCGGAATCCACAGCAGCGGATGCGCACCGAACGGGGCCGACAGAAGCTCGTGCGCAAAACCGCGCGGCCCCTTGATCTTGAGGCTGTAGTAGATCATCAGCACGAACACGCCGAGCGCGATGCCGAGCGTGCCGTTCAGGTCGGCCGTCGGCACGATGCGATGATGCGAAATGACTTGCGACAGGCCCAGCCAGCCGATCACGCGGCCCGGCAGGTCGACGGGAAGGAAGTCGAGCGAGTTCATCAGCGCGACCCAGACGAACACGGTCAGCGCGAGCGGCGCAATGAAGGTGCGATTGCCGTGAACGACCGCCTTCGACTGGTCTTCGACCATTTCGACGATCATTTCGATCATGCACTGGAAGCGTCCCGGCACGCCCGGCGTCGCCTTGCGCGCGGCCAGACGCAGGATGAGGATGGTGACGATGCCGCAGACGATCGACCAGAACAGCGTGTCGAGATTCCAGACGTGGATATCGAAGATCGACGTCTGATGCGCGGTGGAAAGGTTTTGCAAGTGGTGCGCAATGTACTCGGACGGATCCAGAGCACGCGTTCCTTCGCTAGCTGCCATAATCGTTGATGTCACCCAAATTGTCGAAAATCGGTATATCCGCTTCGCCGCAATGGTTCATTGCGGGAACGGGCCAGCGCGGGAACTGTCGAATCCACGCGCGGCACTTAATGCCTTATCGCCAGGCGAGCGCAATCCAGTACGTCTTCAGCACCAGCAGATACGTGACGAGCAGCGGCACCCAATGCGCGCCGGGGTACCCCCACGCGACGGCAACGAACATTGCAATCGTCGCGCCCATCTTGAGTACTTCGCCGATCACCCAGCCCATCACGGTATCCGCGCCTTTTTGCCTCAGACGCGCCGCGAACAACGCACTCGGCACCCAGCCGATCGCTCCACCCAGAAATGCCGATTGAGCAGCGGCGCCCGGCGACTTGGAAAACAGCCACCACGCCAGTGTTGCAACCAGGGACAAGACCATTTGCGCCATCACGACCCGATAAGGCGTGACGCGCGATGGCCGGCTCACTTCAGGACCGAACAGCGCTTCCGCCTCGGCCCGCGTGAGCGGAGCGACATCAACTTCCTGCTGTTCGACATCCCAGTCGTCTGCGGCGGATTCGCGCCGCCCGACGGCTCCCGAAACGGTGCGTTGCGCTCGCCGATCTTCGTGCCTTTTATCCGGCGCTCGATCCGCCATCGCAGTTATTTCCGCTCAATCCCTATTCGGCCCTAAAGCTTTCCGAAAGCTTTCAGGGGTGCCTAACTAACAAATCCGGGCGATTGTAAGCGATAGTTGCAGGTGATTCAAGGCTTTAGACGCGACAAAAATCCGTATGAAACGGCGCTTCATGATGCGAAAAGTTCGTGAATTTTTGGCGTCCGGCGGCAGTTGTAAGGTGAGTTTTTTTGATCGCTTGCGCGCCGTGAAACACGCTCTCCCCGGCCCCGGTCCGGCACATTCGGCTGCTCAAAAATAATGCAGCACGAGCGCGCCGAGCACGGCGCTCGCGACGCCGAACGGAATGCTCACGAGATGGAACGGCAGCCACATCCCGCGCGCCCGCGACAGCCGGATCGCGATCAGGTTGGCGAGCGAGCCGATCGCGACGCCAAAGCCGCCGACGCTCACGCCGAACGCGAGCGCGCGCCAGTCGCGCGTGAACTCCGACAGCAGGATCGCAGCAGGCACGTTGCTGATCCCTTGCGACAGCAGCACGCCCGCCGCATACGCGCGCAGCGGTGTGTCGAGGCCGATGCCGGCGATCGTCCGATGGACCGCCGGCAGCGTCGCCGCACTGCGCAGCACGACGAACATCAGCACGAAGATCAGCAGCAGCAGCCAATCGATCTTCAACACCGCGTCGCGCCTCACGATCAGAAAAAGCGCCGCGAGCGCGAGCGAGCCGACGAGCGCATGGTGCGCGTCCGCGAGCAGCACGAAGCCCGCGAACAGCGCGACGGTCGCGAACGCATGTGCGCGATCGACCGGCCGTTCGATGCGGTCCTTCGACAAGTCGAGCGGACGGCTTTCGAACGCGCATGCGGTCATGGCGAGCAGCAGCACCATCAGCACGAGCGCGAGCGGCCCGAGCGCGATCACGAAATGGCCGAACGAGACGCCGCTCAATTGCCACAGAAACAGGTTTTGCGGATTGCCGAGCGGCGTCGCGATCGCCCCCGCGTTTACCGCCAGCGCG
This sequence comes from Burkholderia sp. BDU5, assembly GCF_001522845.1. Taxonomy (NCBI): domain Bacteria; kingdom Pseudomonadati; phylum Pseudomonadota; class Betaproteobacteria; order Burkholderiales; family Burkholderiaceae; genus Burkholderia; species Burkholderia sp. BDU5. Next base: position 116,120 of record NZ_LOWC01000159.1, read on the forward strand.
ATGTAGATCACGAGGCGCTTGAACGGCAACGGCGTCAGCTCGCGCAGCGACAACACGAGCGGGATCACGACGAAGAGCGCGACGTCGTTCGTCAGCCACACCGACAACGCTGCGGCGAACATGACGAGCAACGCGGCAAGCGCACGCTCCGAACGCACGCGGTGAACGATTCGATGCGCGAGCCACATCAGGAAGCCCGACAGCTCAAGCGCCTTCGTCAGCATCAACAGGCCGGCGAGCGTCGCGACCGTCTGCCAGTCGACGAGCCGCGCGAGCGCAATCGCCGATTGCGGGTGCGCGAACTGCAGCGCGATCAGCGCCGCAATGAGAATGGACAGGACCGGCTCGTGCAGGATGAACGCGATGATGCGCGCCGGCGCACGGCCGCCGACCAAATTCGACACGTCTCCGTTACGCAGTGACGTTGCCGCGCAATCGCGCGAGGATGCCTTCGAGCGCGTCGAGGTCGCCGAAATCGATCGTCAACTGACCGCGCCCGCGGCGACCGACCTTGATCTTCACGTTCGATGCGAGCAGATCCGACAGCTCTTCTTCGAGGCGCCGCGTGTCGCGGCCGCCGTCGTCCTTCGCACGCGCCTTCACCGTCGGTTCGGCCTTCGTCGTGTGCGTGACCAGCTTTTCCGCCTCACGCACCGACATCCGCTTGTTGACGACCTGATGCGCGAGCGTGATCTGCGTCGCGGCATCCACCGCGAGCAGCGCACGCGCGTGGCCCATGTCGAGATCGCCCGCTAGCAGCATCGTCTGCACCGGCGTCGCGAGGTTCAGAAGGCGCAGTAGGTTAGACACCGCGCTGCGCGAGCGGCCGACCGATTCTGCCGCCTGCTCATGCGTGAAACTGAATTCGTCGAGCAGACGCTGGATGCCGTGCGCCTCTTCAAGCGGATTCAGATCCTCGCGCTGAATGTTCTCGATCAGCGCCATCGCGGCAGCGGCCTGGTCGGACACGTCCTTCACGAGAACCGGCACCTCTTCGAGGCCCGCGAGGCGCGCGGCGCGGAAACGCCGCTCGCCCGCGATGATCTCGTATTTGTCAGATGAAATAGGTCGCACGAGGATCGGCTGCATCACGCCCTGCGCGCGAATGCTCGCGGCAAGCTCCTGCAGGCTGCCCTCGTCCATTCGGGTACGCGGCTGATACTTGCCGGCCTGCAGCTTGCCGAGCGCGAGCACGTTCGGCGCGCCGTCGATCTTCACCGCTTCGGTGATGTCGGCACTGCCGCCGAGCAGCGCTTCCAGGCCGCGTCCCAAACCCTTTTTCTTCGCTACCGCATTCATGTTCTGTTCCCTCGATTCTCGTCTGGAAGGCCGACTCAAAGCGCGCGCACCCGCTCGATCATTTCCGCACCGAACTGAATGTAGGCTTGAGCGCCGCGCGAGCCACGATCGAACACCACACCGGGAAGTCCGTAGCTGGGCGCCTCGGCAAGCCGCACGTTGCGCGGAATCACTGCGTCGAACACCTTGTCGCCGAAGTGCGCCTTCAGTTGATCAGAAACCTGCTGCTGCAGCGTGATCCGCGGATCGAACATCACGCGCAGCAAGCCGATCACCTTCAGGTCGCGATTCAGGTTCGCATGCACTTGCTTGATCGTGTTGACGAGGTCGGACAGCCCTTCGAGCGCAAAGTATTCGCACTGCATTGGGATCACGACGCCGTGCGCCGCGCACAGACCGTTCAGCGTCAACAGCGACAGCGCGGGCGGACAATCGATCAGCACGAAGTCATAGTCGTCCGCAACCATCGCAAGCGCGGCCTTCAGCTGGCGCTCGCGGTTCTCCACGCTCACCAGCTCGATTTCCGCGCCGGCGAGCTCGCGGTTCGCCGGCAGCACGTCGTACTTCACCGCTTCGGGACGCACGCGCGCGTCGGCAACCGTGACACCGTCGACCAGCACTTCGTAGACAGTCGACTCGCATTCGGCCTTGTCGATGCCGCTGCCCATCGTGGCATTGCCCTGCGGGTCCAGATCGATCAGCAGCACGCGTTGCCCCTGCGCCGCGAGGCTCGCGGCAAGATTGACCGTCGTCGTCGTCTTGCCGACGCCGCCCTTCTGGTTCGCCACGCAGAAGATCTTTGCCATCGTTGGTGTGTTCCTTCTCTTCAAATGGTCCGGGCGCCTCACGGCGCGCCGGTTAAATTGCTTCGCCGAGCTCGACTTCGATCAGATGCCGCTCCGCATCGAGCGACGGAACCGTCAGACGGATCGCTTGCTTGACGCGCGCGCCGGCGGGCAAGCGGCCGATTTCATCGTCGGGACGCACGCCCTTCATCGCCCAGATCGAACCGCCCGGCGCAACGAGGTGCCGGGCAAGTGTAACGAAGTCCGCCAGATCCGCGAATGCCCGCGACACGATCACGTCGAATTTCCCCGGGACGTCGCCGCCGGGACGCAGCGTTTCGACGCGCCCCGTCACGACCGACAGATTGCCGAGCTTCAGCTCGGCCTTCGCCTGGGTCTGGAATGCGGATTTCTTGTGGACGATGTCGTTCAGCGTCACCTGCCATTCAGGCAGCGTGATCGCGAGCACGATGCCCGGCAGACCGCCGCCGGAGCCGACGTCCAGCGCGGTCGCGACCGCGCCGTGCGCGCCGAGATGCGGAACGATCGACAACGAATCGAGGATGTGTTGCACCAGCATCTGTCGCGGATCGCGAATCGCGGTGAGGTTGTAGACCGCGTTCCATTTCGCGAGCAGCGCGACGTAATCGAGCAGCGCGCCGTGCTGCGCATCGCTCAACGCAACGCCCAACGCTTCCGCACCTTCCGACAGCAATGCTCCCAGCGTTTCCCGGCTGGCAATCGGGGCTTGACGACGTTGCGCCGTCATTGCTGCGCCGCGGCGTTTTTGGCCTCCGCATCGGCATTCGAGGCGCCGTCGGCGCCCTTCCGCCGGCCGAGCCCGCGTTTCTTTAGATGGACCATCAGCAACGAGATTGCAGCGGGCGTCACGCCCGAGATCCGCGATGCCTGCCCGATCGTTTCCGGGCGGAACTGATTCAGCTTCTGACTCACCTCGAACGACAGACCGCGCACGTCCGTGTAGTCGATACCATCGGGCAATCGCGTATTTTCGTTCGCACCGTTCCGTTCGATCTCGCCGGCCTGGCGCTCGATATAGCCCTGATACTTGATGCCGATCTCGATCTGCTCCTTGATCTGTGCAAGCAGGATCTCGTCGTCGGTCAGCGGTTCGGTCGGGCCGCACTCGCCGCCGTGCAGCGCGCACACGCCTTCATAGCTGACGCCGGGCCGGCGCAACAGCTCCGCGAGACTATATTCGTGATCGATCGGCTTGCCGAGCAACGCGATCGCCTCTTCGGCAGGCAGCGTCTTCGGCGTCATCCATGTCGTGCGCAGCCGTTCGGTTTCACGTGAAACAGCGTCGCGCTTCCGGTTGAACGCGTCCCATCGAACGTCGTCGACGACGCCCAGTTCGCGCCCGATTTCGGTCAGACGCATGTCCGCGTTGTCTTCGCGCAGGCTCAGTCGATATTCGGCGCGGCTCGTGAACATTCGATACGGCTCGGACACACCGCGCGTGACCAGATCGTCGACGAGTACGCCGAGATATGCCTGGTCGCGCCGCGGACACCACGCCGCTTTCTCCTGTGCATAGCGGCCTGCGTTGATGCCAGCCAGCAAACCTTGCGCCGCTGCCTCTTCGTAGCCGGTCGTGCCATTAATCTGGCCCGCAAAAAATAGGCCATTGATCGCCTTGGTTTCCAGTGACGACTTCAGCGCGCGCGGATCGAAATAGTCGTACTCGATCGCATAGCCGGGGCGCAGGATGTGCGCCTGCTCAAGGCCGCGCATCGAGTGCACGAGCTCGAGTTGCACGTCGAACGGCAAGCTGGTTGAAATGCCGTTCGGATAGAACTCGTTGGTCGTCAGCCCTTCCGGCTCGAGGAAGATCTGGTGCGAATCCTTCGACGCAAAGCGGTGAATCTTGTCCTCAATCGATGGGCAATAACGGGGCCCGACGCCCTCGATGACGCCTGTATACATCGGCGAACGATCCAGGCCACTGCGAATGATGTCGTGCGTGCGCTCGTTCGTGTGCGTGACCCAGCACGGCAGCTGCTGTGGGTGCTGCTCGGCCCGCCCGAGGAACGAGAACACCGGAATCGGATCGAGATCGCCCGGCTGTTCTTCGAGCTTCGAGAAGTCGATCGTCCGGCCGTCGATACGCGGCGGCGTACCGGTCTTCAGCCGCCCTTGCGGCAGCTTCAACGCCTTCAGGCGCGACGATAGGGACACCGCAGCCGGATCGCCAGCGCGGCCGCCTGTATAGTTGTTGAGCCCGACGTGGATCTTGCCGTCCAGGAACGTGCCGGCCGTCAGCACGACTGCACGCGCCCTGAATCGAACGCCGACCTGCGTGACCGCGCCGACCACCCGATCCCCTTCGACCATCAGATCGTCGACCGCCTGCTGGAACAGCCACAGATTCGGCTGATTCTCCAGACGATGACGAATCGCCTGCTTGTACAGCACGCGATCGGCCTGCGCACGCGTCGCGCGGACAGCCGGTCCCTTCGACGAATTCAGGATACGGAACTGGATGCCGCCTTCATCAGTGGCGGCCGCCATCGCACCGCCGAGTGCGTCGACTTCCTTGACCAGATGGCCCTTGCCGATGCCGCCGATCGACGGGTTACAGCTCATCTGGCCGAGGGTTTCGATGTTGTGCGTCAGCAGAAGCGTCTTCGCGCCCATGCGAGCGGAAGCCAACGCGGCCTCGGTGCCGGCGTGACCGCCGCCGACGACGATGACGTCAAATTCAATGGGATAAAGCATTGCGGACTTCGCGCAGGACGACGCACGAACCTATCAGAGAAATGTATGGGCCGAATTATAGCGGGTTAGCTTTTGACTCGAATCTCGTTCGAACGGCCGATCAACAAAAAACGGCGTGTTTCACGTGAAACACGCCGCCGGTGAGAGCACGCGAAGCGGCCGCTAAACCGCTTTCTTCGCGAGTCCGAGATAGGTTTCGATGACCTGGGGATTCCGTGCGAGTTCGCCCGCCGGACCGTCGAGGGCGATCTCGCCGGTCTCGAGCACATAACCGTAATCGGAAATCTGCAGCGCCGCGCGCGCGTTCTGCTCGATCAGCAGCGTCGCCACGCCCGTTCCACGCAGCGCACTGATGATATGGAAAATCTCCTTCACGATCAGCGGCGCGAGCCCAAGGCTCGGCTCGTCGAGCATCAACAAGTCCGGCTTGCCCATCAGCGCGCGCCCGACAGCGAGCATCTGCCGCTCGCCGCCCGACAGCGTCCCCGCCACTTGCTTGCGCCGCTCCTTCAGCCTCGGAAACAGCGCGAAAACTGGCTCGAGCTGGTCGAGAAAATTCGCGTCGCCGGCCATCTTCCGCCGGTACGCACCCAGCACGAGGTTATCTTCGACTGACATTGTACCGAACAGCTCCCGCTTTTCCGGCACGAGACACATGCCACGCGACACGCGCTGCTCGACCGGCAACGCGCTCACGTCATCGCCGCGATAGCGGATTGTGCCGGCTGCATGGCCGTGCGTCGGCAATGCCCCCATCACCGCGTTGAGCAGCGTCGACTTGCCCGCACCATTCGGGCCAATCACTGTGACGATCTGCCCCGCTTCGACCTTCAGCGCCGCGCGATGCAGCGCCTCGACCTTGCCGTAACGCACCGACAAATCCCGCACCTCGAGAACCGGCGTCGTCGACTGATCCATCACTCCACCCCGCCGAGGTAAGCTTCCAGCACCGCCGGATCCTTCTGCACATCCTGCGGCAAGCCTTCTGCAATTCGTGCGCCGAACTCCATCACGACCAGCCGATCGGTCAGGTTCATCACGAAATCCATGTCGTGTTCGACGAGCAGCACGCTCATTCCCTCCGCCTTCAATTTGCGCAACAGCTCGGCCAACTGCTGTTTCTCCTGATAACGCAGGCCCGCTGCGGGCTCGTCGAGCAGCAATAGCGTCGGATCGCTGCACAGCGCGCGGGCGATCTCGAGAATCCGCTGCTGGCCGAGCGCGAGGCTGCCAGCCTCGTCATACATGTGCGCTTCAAGCCCGACGCGCCGGATCTGCTTCGCCGCTTCGGCCATCAGCCGCGCCTCCTCGTTCGCATTCAGTCTGACGATGCTGCGCCAGATGCCGGCCGTGCCGCGCAAGTGCGCACCGATCGCGACGTTCTCCAACACCGTCATTCCAGGCAGCAGTTTTACGTGCTGGAATGTGCGGCCAATGCCCCTCTTCACGATTTCACGTGAAACAAGTTCGTCGATCCGCTCGCCGCGGAACGTGATCTCTCCGCTCGTCGGCCGTAGCACGCCCGTCACGAGGTTGAACGTCGTCGACTTGCCTGCGCCGTTCGGGCCGATCAAGCCGAGGATCTGCCCCGCCAGCACGTTGAAGCTCACGTCGTTCACCGCGACGAGCCCGCCGAACTGCTTGCGCACATTTTCGACGACGAGCAGCGCTTCGCCGGCCTGCGGCCGCGCGCGCTGCGGCAGCGGCTTCGCATGCTCCGGCGCCCGCGCGACCGGCTCGTGCGGAAAGCGCCGCGCAACGAAGGGCCAAACGCCGTGCCGCGCGTACTGCAGCAGCAACACCATCAGCACGCCGAACACGATGATCTCGAAGTTGCCTTCGACGCCGAGCAGCTTTGGCAGCAGCGTCTGCAGGTAGTCCTGCAACACGGTGACGATCACCGCGCCGATCACCGCGCCCCACACGTGCGCGACGCCACCGACCACCGCCATGAACAGGAACTCGATTCCGTGATTCAGCCCGAACGGCGTCGGATTCACCGCACGCTGCAGATGTGCATACAGAAAGCCCGAGATCGACGCGAGCACCGCCGCATAAACGAAGATCGCAACGCGCATCCATCCGGTGTTCACGCCCATCGCCTCAGCCATCACGCCGCCGCCGCGCAGCGCGCGGATCGCGCGTCCGGGTCGGCTATTAAGCAGATTCTGAACAGAGACGATCGCCGCGAGCACGACGATCCAGATCACGTAATAGAGGCTGCGGCCCGTATCGAGCGTTTGACCGAACACGGCGAGCGCGGGGATGCCGTTGATCCCGTCGTACTTGCCGAGCCAATCGAGATTGCCAAACAGGAAGAACAGCGCGAGCCCCCATGCGATCGTCCCGAGCGGCAGGAAATGACCGGACAGACGCATCGTGACGGCGCCCAGCACGAGCGCAACGAGCGCCGTCAGCGCGATGCCCGCAATCAGTCCGAGCCACGGCGACGCACCGTACGTCGTCGTCAGATACGCGGTCGCGTACGCGCCGATGCCGACGAACGCCGCCTGCCCAAAACTCGTCATTCCGCCGATCCCGGTCAGCATCACGAGCCCGATCGCGACGATCGCATAGAGCCCGATATAGTTCAGCAGCGTGATCCAATACTCAGGCACGCGCACCGCGCCGGGCAGCGCCGGCAGCACGAACAGCACGACGAGAAACAACCAGAACGCCTTGTTGCGTAAGATCGCCTTCATCGCGTCACGCCTCCTCGTCTTCCGTTTGCGGCGCCGCAAGGCTGCGCCACAGCAGCACCGGCACGATCAACGTGAAAACGATCACTTCCTTGTACGCGCTCGCCCAGAACGACGAATACGATTCGAGCACGCCGACGAGCAGCGAGCCCGCAGCCGCAAGCGGATAGCTGACGAGCCCGCCGATGATCGCGCCGACGAAGCCCTTCAGGCCGATCAGGAAGCCCGAGTCGTAGTAGATCGTCGTCAGCGGCCCGACGAGCACGCCAGACAGCGCACCGAGCCCCGCCGCGAGCGTGAACGCGAGCCGCCCGGCCTCGGACGTGCCGATGCCGACGAGCCGCGCGCCGAGACGGTTCACCGACGTCGCGCGCAGCGCCTTGCCGGACAGCGTGCGCTCGAAATACAGATAGAGCGCGGCGATCAACACAAGCGCGGCACCGACCACCCAGACGCTCTGCCTCGAGACCGACAAGCTGCCGAGCCCGAACGATGCGTCGGAGAACGCGGTCGTACGCGAACCTTCCGCGCCGAACATCACGAGCCCGAGTCCGACCAACGCGAAATGCACGGCGACTGACACGATCAGCAGCAGCAGCGTCGTGCCTTCGGCGATCGGCTGATACACGAGCCGATAGATGAACGGTCCGAGCGGCACGACGATCGCGAGCGTGAGCGCGATCTGCGCAATCATCGGCAGCGGCTGCGCGGCGACGCTTCTCGTCACCGAGTAGATCGCGAGCGGCAGCAGCACGTAGCGGCTCGCGAGCGTCGTCAGCGTGCGGGCGACCTGGTGACGACGGGCGCGATATCGGATCAACCCGCCTACTTCGAGCATGAAGCACGCGATGCCCGCGACGAACAGCAGCCAGCAGGTCGCCGGAAACTTCTGAGCTTGCAGCGCCGCAAGCGTCAGCGCGCCGTAGGTGACGAATTCGCCCTGTGGGATGAAAATTACGCGCGTGACGGAGAAGACGAGCACGAGCGCGAGCGACAACAGCGCGTAGATCGCGCCCGTCGTGATGCCGTCCTGCGCGAGAATCGCCGCGATAGAGAAATCCATGTGGTCTCTTCGGTTGAGAATGCGTCGACGGAAAAAACGGAAATCCGGCCTGCACGACAGGCGCTGTCGCAAAGCGGCGCGACTCGCCGCCGTGCCGGACGACTTCCATCATCCGGCAAACGGACGGGGCGCGCCGCTCGCCCATATCGGAGCGACGTGAAACCAATGCAGCAGGACGCGATACGCCAAGCGAGGCCCATGAGCCCCCTCGCCGCCGCGCGTGCTGCCCTACGTCCCGCGCAGCACGCACGATGCGCCGCGCGCCACGCTACCCCGCAGCGGCAGCCGCAACCGCAATTTAATCAGCCTGCAGCTTCCACTTGTCGCCGACGATCTGCACGATCACGCGAGCTCGCGCATCGAAGCCGTTGTGATCGGCGGGCGTCGTGTTGATCACGCCGTGCGACACCGGCAGATCCTTGACGTTCTCGAGCGCCGCCCGCAACGCTTCGCGGAACGCCGGCGTCCCGAGCTGCGCCTTCTTCAGCGCGTCGGGAATCGCGCGCTGAAGCATCAAGCCTGCGTCCCACACGTGGCCGCCGAATGTCGACACCGCACCCGCGCCGTACGCCTTCTCATACGCGGCCTTGTACGCAAGCGCCGGCTGCTTCGCCGGATTCGAATCGGGCAGCTGGTCGGCGACGAGCACGGGCCCCGCCGGCAGCAGTTCGCCATCGCAATCCTTGCCGCATACGCGCAGGAAATCGTTGTTCGCGACGCCGTGGGTCTGATAAACCTTGCCCGTGTAGCCGCGCTCCTTCAGCGTCTTCGCGGGCAGCGCAGCCGGCGTGCCCGCGCCCGCGATCAGCACCGCGTCCGGACGCGCGCCCAGCGTCTTCAGCACCTGGCCCGTCACCGACGCGTCGGTGCGGTTGTAGCGCTCGTTCGCGACGATCTTGAGCCCGTTCGCCGCCGCGGCCGCGCTGAATACGCCATACCAGCCGTCGCCGTACGCATCGGCGAAGCCGATGAAGCCGACCGTCTTCACGCCGTGCTTCGCCATGTAGCCGGCGAGCGCGTCGGCCATCAAGCGGTCGTTTTGCGGTGTCTTGAACACCCATGCGCGCTTCGCGTCCATCGGCCCGATGATGTGCGCGCTCGCGGCAAGAGAAATCGTCGGCGTCTTGCCTTGCGCGACGACGTCGATCATCGCGAGCGCATTCGGCGTGATCGACGAGCCGACGATCGCGTCGACATGATCCTCGTCGATCAGCTTGCGCGTGTTCTGCACCGCGCGGCTCGTGTCCGACGCGTCGTCGAGCACGATGTACTCGATGCGCTTGCCGCCGATCTCCTTCGGCAGCAGCGCGACTGTGTTCTTTTCGGGAATGCCGAGCGACGCGGCGGCGCCCGTCGCCGACACCGTGACGCCGATCTTCACCTGCGCCGACGCGAGCGTGGCGGTACATAAGCAGCCGGCCGCAAACACGGCCTCGATCCATCGATTCATTTTCATTGTGTGTCTCCAAACGCTGCGCGAAACGCGATCGATCGCGCCGCTGCGACACGGCGCGCCGATCGAACCTGCACGCCACCGCGGCCGGTTTCACGTTCCACCGTGAATCGACGCGGGGCGCGTTCTGTTGCGCTCCCCTGCGCGCGCATATCGCACGCGCCCATCTGCTGCTACTGCGGCAATCGTCCGACGGATCCCGCCCGCCGCGCGCGGTTACAAAAAAGCGCGGCCGATCGCACGCGCCTTTCGCCGCCCTGTCCGCCGCGCAATGCCCCGCGCTCGGTTCCGGATGCGCTTTCACTGACCGCCGGCGATCTCGACCTTCACGCGCGCACGTTCGTCGAGACCGGCGTGGCCGGCGGCGCTCACGTCGAACACGCCGTGCGGGCCGGCGACGTCCTGTGCGTTCTCGCGCGCCATGCGCAGCGCGCTTCGAAATCCCGGCGTGCCGGGCTGGCCGCTCTCCAGCGCGATCGGAATCGCGCGCTGCAAAAGCAGCGCCGCGTCCCACGCGTGGCCGCCGAGCGTCGACACCGTGCCGTCGCCGTATGCGTTCTCGTACGCGCGCTCATACGCGAGCGTGGACGGCTTGACGGGATTCGAATCAGGAAACTGATCAGCGACGACGATCGGGCCGGCGGGCAGATACGTGCTTTCGCGGTCCTTGCCGCATACGTGCAGGAAATCGTTGTTCGCGACGCCATGCGTCTGATGGATCGCGTCCGTGTAGTCGCGTGCCTTCAGCGTCTTCTGCGACAGCGCGGCCGGCGTGTCCGCGCCCGCGATCAGCACCGCATCGGGCCACGTCGATAGCGCCTTCAGCACCGGCCCCGTCACCGACGTGTCAGTGTGCGCGAAACGCTCGGTCGCGACGAGCGCGGTCCGCTTCACGGCCGCGGCCTTGCCGAATTCCTTGAGCCAGCGCTCGCCGTATGCGTCGCCGAAACCGACGAACGCGACCGTCTTCGCGCCGCGCTTCGCCATGTGCCCGGCGATCGCGCTCGCCGTCAGGCTGTCGTTCTGCGGCGTCTCGAAGACCCGTGTGCGCTTCGCATCAAGCGGCTCGACGATCGACGCGGACGACGCCATCGAGATCGTCAGCGTCGATGTCTGCGCGGCGACGTCGGTCATCGCGAGCGCGTTCGGCACGATGGTCGAGCCGATCAGCGCGTCGACCTTGTCCTCGCTCGTAAGCTTGCGAGCGTTCTTCACAGCCTGCGTCGAATCGGTCGCATCGTCGAGAACGACGTAGCTCATTTTCTTCCCGCCGATTTCCTTCGGCAGCAGCGCGATCGTGTTCTTTTCGGGGATGTCGAGCAACGTGGCGGGGACGATGGCGGAGACAGTGCCGCCGATCTCGACGTCCGCGAACGCGGGGCCCACGACGGCCGCCCATGCGACTGCCGCGCCGAATCCCCAGAATCGCCACGCCTCTTTCATCGAGTTCGTCTCCGTGTCTTGCGCTCGGCCAGTCCCGACCGATGGGTCGGGGAACGGCGAGTGTAGCGGACGCGTTGCGCGCGCGGCAACCGGGTTAGCCCGCAGCGGCAGCGGCCATCCAGTGCTCGCGAACGGCCAGGGACGGCAACGGAATCGGCGTTATTTGGCGAAGACGAGGCTTCGGGCAACCGCGAACGCGCAAATAAAAAGCGCTGTTGGAACGAATCCAACAGCGCTTTGGGTCGGGCACTCAGTGCCTCGAATGTCTCCTCGTTCTCCACCTGCAAATTCGTTTCGCGGTGCATCAGAACTGAGACGAAGGTTAATGCAAGCCTGCACAGCGCGACAACCTAGCATTTACCCCTATGGTGCATCGCCGCACGAAATTGGGGCACGTCACAGCCAGGCTGGATCCGTGTTTGCCGTTCATATTAGATCGGATTCCAAACGATCGTTGCGCACCGCACGATCGCTCAGGACGCCCGCAGCGGCCGCACTCGAGCGATCACCTCGCCGACGATCCCGCGCCGGAACGCGAGCACGCACGCAATGAAGATGAGGCCCGTGACGATCGTTGCGGACTCGCCGAGGGAGCGGAACCAGTCGATGCCCGTCGCCGACGCGAGCCAGCCGCCGATGTCGCCGAGCCGATCCTCGAGCGCGACGATCAGCGCCGCGCCGACGAGCGGGCCGAACAGCGTGCCCATGCCGCCCACGAGCGTCATCAGCACGACGAGGCCCGACATCGTCCAGTATGCGTCGCTCAGCGTCTCGAAGCCGAGCACGACGACCTTCAGCGCGCCCGCGAGGCCCGCAAGCCCGGCCGACAGGATGAACGCGAGCAGCTTGAAGCGATCGGTATCGTAGCCGAGCGACGTCGCGCGGGGCTCGTTCTCCTTGATCGCGACGAGCACCTGCCCGAACGGCGAATGCACGATGCGCACGATGAAGAAACATGCGCACGCGATCACGACGAGCACGACGTAATAGAGCACGAGATCCGACGACAGATCGAGGAGTCCGAACAGTCGGCCGCGCGGCACGCCCTGCAGGCCGTCCTCGCCGTGCGTAAACGGCGCCTGCAGATAGACGAAGTACACCATCTGCGCGAACGCGAGCGTGATCATCGCGAAATAGATGCCCTGCCGCCGGATCGCGAACAGCCCGACGACGAGGCCGAGCAAGGTTGCCGCCGCGGTGCCCGCGAGCACGCCGAGCTCGGGCGTCGTGCCGAGCGACTGCATCGCGTAGCCCGTCACGTAGCCCGCGGTCGCGAGGAACATCGCGTGGCCGAACGACAGCAGGCCCGTGAAGCCGATCAGCAGATTGAACGCGGCCGCGAAGAGCGCGAAGCACAGCACCTTCATCACGAACAGCGGATACGCGCCGACGAACGGCGCGACGAGCAGGCCGATCAGCAGCAGCCCATAGAGCGCTTTTCTCTGCATCATCTTTCCTTGCCGAATAAACCCGCCGGACGGATCAGCAGCACGATCGCCATGATCACGAAGACGACCGTCGCCGACGCTTCCGGATAGAACACCCGCGTCAAACCCTCGATCACGCCGAGCATCAGGCCCGTCAGGATCGAGCCGAGAATCGAGCCCATCCCGCCGATCACGACGACCGCGAACACGGTGATGATCATCGGCTGCCCCATCAGCGGCGACACCTGGATCACCGGCGCGGCGAGCACGCCGGCGAATGCGGCGAGCGCGACGCCGAAGCCGTAGGTCAGCGTGACCATCATCGGCACGTTGACGCCGAACGCCTCGACGAGCTTCGGATTCTCGGTGCCCGCGCGCAGGTACGCGCCGAGCCGCGTCTTTTCGATGACGAACCACGTCGCCATGCACACCGCGAGCGACGCGACGACGACCCATGCACGATAGTTCGGCAGGAACATGAAGCCGAGATTCGTCGCGCCGGACAGGAGCTCGGGCACGTCGTACGGCTGCCCGGACGAGCCGTAGATCGCGCGGAACACGCCTTCGACGACGAGCGTGAGCCCGAACGTCAGCAGCAGGCCGTACAGGTGATCGAGCTTGTAGAGCCAGCGCAGCATCGAGCGTTCGATCAGGATGCCGAACAGCCCGACGATGACGGGCGCGAGCACGAGCATCGCCCAGTACGGCAGGCCGAGATACGTGAGCCCCATCCACGCGAGCATCGCGCCCAGCATGAAGAGCGCGCCGTGCGCGAAGTTGATCACGTTGAGCAGCCCGAAGATCACCGCGAGCCCGAGGCTCAGGATCGCGTAGAACGAGCCGTTGACGAGTCCGAGCAACAACTGGCTCAGCATCGCCGACATCGGAATGCCGAAGATGTCCATCGAATCTGCCGTCAGTCAGTCAGGTTTGAATCGTTGCGCATGCAACCAAATGGGCGCAACGGCCGCGTTGGAGCCGCCGTTGCGCGTGCGTTCGCCGCGCCGAAACGCGCGCGGCGAACGCGCCACATCACTTCCACAACGCGCAGCGCGTCTCCTGCTTCGTCGTGAACGCCTGCTCGCCCGGGATGGTCGCGACAACCTTGTAGTAGTCCCACGGCTCCTTCGACTCGGACGGCTTTTTCACTTCCATCAGATACATGTCGTGAATCATGCTGCCATCCGTGCGGATGTAGCCCTTCGCGTAGAAGTCGTCGATCTTCATCTTCTTGAGCTGCGCCATCACCTTGTCGGAATCGGTCGAGCCCGCCGCCTGCACCGCCTTCAGGTACGTCGTCACCGACGAATAGTCAGCCGCCTGCAGGCTCGACGGCATCTTCTTCATCTTCGCGAAGTAGCGCTGCGCCCATTGCCGCGACGCCTGATCGCGATTCCAGTACCAGCTGTCCGTCAGCACGAGACCCTGCGTCGTCTCGAGGCCGAGTGCGTGGACATCGTTGATGAACATCAGCAGCGCAGCCAGCTTCATCGTCTTCGTGATGCCGAACTCCTTCGCCGCCTTGATCGCGTTCACCGTATCGCCGCCCGCGTTCGCGAGACCGAGGATCTGCGCCTTCGACGACTGCGCCTGCAACAGGAACGACGAGAAGTCCGACGCCGACAGCGGATGCCGCACTTCGCCGAGCACCTTGCCGCCGTTCGCCTTCACGACTTCCGCGGTGTTCTTCTCGAGCGCCTTGCCAAACGCGTAGTCGGCGGTCAGGAAGAACCACGTCTTGCCGCCCTGCTTCACCACGGCCGAGCCCGTGCCTTTCGCGAGCGCCATCGTGTCGTACGCGTAGTGGACCGTGTACGGCGTGCACTGCTCGTTCGTCAGCGTATCCGCGCCCGCGCCGATGTTGATGTAGACCTTCTTCTTCTCGGCGGCGACCTGGTTCATCGACAGCGCCGTCGCCGAGTTCGTGCCGCCGACGAGCAGATCGAGCCCGCCGCGGTCCATCCATTCGCGCGCCTTCGACGCGGCGATGTCCGCCTTGTTCTGGTGATCGGCGTACACGACTTCGATCGGCTTGCCGTTGACCTTGCCGCCGAAATCGGCCACCGCCATCTTGATCGCCTCGAGGCCGCCCTGTCCGTCGATGTCCGCATAGAGGCCGGACATGTCGGTGATGAAGCCGATCTTCACGGTGTCCGCGGCCTGCGCGGCGCCCACCGACCACGCGGCGGCGACGGCGAGACATGCATGCGCGAGGGTCTTCGATTTCATTGACGTCTCCTGGTGTAGTGCGTTGTGGTTGTCAGGTTATGTACATCGGGGGACCGGCAAAGCGGCGCGCTAAACGCCGAGCAGATCGTGCAGCACAGGCATCTTTCCCTCGAGCTCGGTCGCGCCGAAATGCTCGACGATACGGCCGTGCTCCATTACGTAGAAGCGATCCGCGAGCGGCGCCGCGAAACGGAAGTTCTGCTCGACCATCACGATCGTGTAGCCGCGCGCCTTCAGCGTGACGATCATCTTCGCGAGCGTCTGCACGATCACGGGCGCGAGGCCTTCGGAGATCTCGTCGAGCAACAGCAGGTTCGCGCCCGTGCGAAGGATCCGCGCGACGGCGAGCATCTGCTGTTCGCCGCCCGACAGCCGCGTGCCCTGGCTGCTACGGCGCGACGCGAGGTTCGGGAACATCTCGTAGATGTCTTCGAGCGACATCGCACCCTGGCGATCGCCGAGCACGGGCGGCAGCAGCAGGTTCTCCTCGCACGACAGGCTCGAGAAGATCCCGCGCTCCTCCGGGCAATAGCCGATGCCGTAATGCGCGATCTTGTGCGTCGGCAGATCGATGGTCTCGTGGCCGGCGACCTTGATCGAGCCGCTGCGCCGGCCCGTGAGCCCCATGATCGCGCGCAGCATCGTCGTGCGGCCCGCGCCGTTGCGGCCGAGCAGCGTGACGACCTCGCCTCGGTGCACGGTCAGATCGACGCCGTGCAGGATATGCGATTCGCCGTACCACGCTTCGAGCCCCGCGAGCGCGAGCGCGGGCGTACCGCTTTCGACATTGTTCAACTCGCGCTCTTCCCGTTCGCTGTGGTTCATGCGTGCGCCCCCACGAGCGCCGCGTCGGCGCTGCCCATGTACGCCTCGACGACGAGCGGATTCTTCGACACCTCCGCATACGTGCCTTCCGCGAGCACTTCGCCGCGCTGCAGGACAGTGATCGTGTCGGAGATGCCCGCGATCACGTTCATGTTGTGCTCGACCATCAGGATCGTGCGGCCGCTCGCGACCTTCTTGATGAGCGCCGTCACGCGATCGACGTCCTCGTGGCCCATCCCCTGCGTCGGCTCGTCGAGCAGCATCAGCTCCGGCTCCATCGCGAGCGTCGTCGCGATCTCGAGCGCGCGCTTGCGGCCATACGCGAGCTCGACCGTCGGCACGTGCGCGAAATCGGTGAGGCCGACCTGTGTGAGCAGATCCATCGCGCGATCGTCGAGACGCTTCAGCGACCGTTCGCTACGCCAGAAATGGAATGCGGTGCCGAGCGGGCGCTGCAGGCCGATGCGCACGTTCTGCAACGCCGTCAGATGCGGAAACACCGCGGAAATCTGGAACGAACGGATCACGCCGCGCCGCGCGATCTGCGCGGGGCGCTCGTCGGTGATATCGATGCCGTTGTAGACGATCTGACCCGCGGTCGGCTTCAGGAATTTTGTCAGGAGATTGAAGCAAGTGGTCTTGCCAGCGCCGTTCGGCCCGATCAACGCATGGATCGAGCCGCGCCGCACGCGCAGGTTCACGCCGTTCACCGCGGTGAAGCCCTTGAATTCCTTTGTGAGTCCGCGTGTTTCGAGAATCGTGTCGCCGAGAATCATGTTCCCTTCCTACGAAGTGAGGCGAAGCGCTGGGAGATCTCGCGCAAGCGGCCACGATGCATTCAGCGGATGAGAGGCGGCCCCCGAGCTTTATGTCATTGCGTCGAGGCTGGTCTCCTCACACAAGTCGCAGATTCAGACTGCGTGTCATTGTCGCGCCGTTGGTGCAGTGCATTCATCGGGATTTGCACTTATAGGACGCGACGGCCATCAGCATTTTTACACGCTTTTTTTGTCGTGCAGATCAATGCGTTCGCGCATTGCCGCGCCGCCTGTCTGCTCGCGCGAAACCGTTTCCGACCTCACGCAAACCCTGACGACATGCGTATTTCTTCTACGCGCGGCGAAAAGTTCTTCGAAGAAAAAACGCGTTCCGGCACGAATCGAAACAAACGCCGCGATCGAGTACATGCAAGATGCTTCGTCGCGTTTTTTTGGGTTAACCCTCGGCCGCTTTTTTATTTCGATTCATTGCCGATTCTTTCAACGGATCGTGTCATTTTTACGTCGGCAGCACGGCTTCGGCGCGCGCAGCCGCGCCGCGCTCCGACGTGCCGCGACGATCCGCGCGAATCATGTCGCTCGCGCGCTCGGCGATCATCAGCGTCGGCGAGTTCGTGTTGCCCGACGTGATCGTCGGCATCACCGACGCGTCGACGACCCGCAGCCCCGTCACGCCGCGCACGCGCAGGCGACTATCGACGACCGCGTCCGGATCGTCCGCGCGCCCCATCTTGCACGTGCCGACCGGATGGAAGATGGTCGTGCCGACGGCGCCCGCCGCGGCGATCAATTCTTCTTCGCTCCGATACTGGACGCCCGGCAGGATTTCTTCAGGCGCATAGCGCGCGAGCGCGGATGCGGCGGCGATCCGGCGCGTCAGGCGCAGCGCGTTTGCCGCGACGTGGCGATCGTAATCGGTCGATAGATAGTTCGGCGCGATCGACGGCGCGCGCATCGGGTCCGGCGACCCCGCGTGAATGCTGCCGCGCGACGTCGGCCGCAGATGACAGACCGACGCGGTGAACGCATTGAAGCGATGCAGCGGCTCGCCGAAACGCTGGAGCGACAGCGGCTGCACGTGATATTCGAGATCGGGCCGCGTGAGCGCCGGATCGTTCGGGTCCGATTTCGCGAACGCGCCCAGTTGCGACGGCGCCATCGACATCGGCCCGCGCTGCATCAGCGCGTATTGCGCGCCGATCATCAGCTTGCCCCACCAGTGCGCGGACAACGTATTCAGCGTGCGCACGCCGCGCACGCGAAACGCCATCCGCAGTTGCAAGTGATCCTGAAGGTTTTCGCCGACGCCGCGCAGATCCACGACGACGCCGATGCCGAGCGCCTGCAACCGGCCGCCGCCGCCGATGCCGGACAGCTCGAGCAACTGCGGCGAATTCACGGCGCCCGACGCGAGCAGCACTTCGCCGCGCGCACGCGCGACGTAAGGCGCGCCGCCGCCGCGATACCCGACGCCCGCGCAGCGCTGGCCGTCGAACACGAGCCGCTCGGCCTGCGCGCCGGTGATCACGGTCAGGTTCGGCCGCGCGAGCGCGGGACGCAGGAACGCCTTCGACGCGTTCCAGCGGATGCCGCGCTTCTGGTTGACTTCGAAATAGCCGACGCCCGTGTTGTCGCCGCGGTTGAAATCGTCGGTGGCCGGAATGCCCGTCTGCTGCGCGGCCTGCGAGAACGCCTCCAGGATCTCCCAGCGCAGCCGCTGCTTCTCGACGCGCCACATGCCGCCCGCGCCGTGCGCGTCGCTCGCGCCCGCGTGATGATCTTCGCTGCGCTTGAAGATCGGCAGCACCGCGTCCCACGACCAGCCGTCGTCGCCCGTCGCGCGCGCCCAATCGTCGTAATCGCCGCGCTGGCCGCGCATGTAGATCATGCCGTTGATCGACGACGAGCCGCCCAGCACGCGCCCGCGCGGATACGACAGCGCGCGGCCGTTCAGCCCGGCTTCGGGCTCGGTCTTGTAGAGCCAGTCGGTGCGCGGATTGCCGATGCAATACAGATAGCCGACCGGGATGTGGATCCAGTGATAGTCGTCCTTGCCGCCGGCTTCGAGCAGCAGCACGGTTACGTCGGGATCTTCGGTGAGCCGGTTCGCGAGCACGCAGCCGGCCGTGCCGGCCCCGACGATCACATAATCGAATTCGCCTTCGAGCATCCGTTCGGTAGCCACTGTCTCTGTCTCCTCGATTCTGGTGCGTCGGTCTTGCGCGGACCGTCGTCATGCGCCGCGGCGCAGGCCGCGCAACAAGCATCGATGCGCGCCGTTAAAGCATAGACCGCGCGGCCCCTTTGCGGGAGCCGCGCGGCGTCGTCAAAACAACGGTTGCGATTGCGTCACTTAGCGACGGGCATCGTGAACTCCGCCCCCTTCGCGATGCTGTCCGGCCAGCGCTGCATCACGCTCTTGTAGCGCGTGTAGAAGCGCACGCCCTCCTCGCCGTACGCATGGTGATCGCCGAACAGCGAGCGCTTCCAGCCGCCAAACGAATGCCACGCCATCGGCACCGGAATCGGTACGTTGATGCCGACCATCCCGACCTGAATCTGCCGCGCGAACGCGCGCGCGATGCCGCCGTCGGACGTGAAGCACGACACGCCGTTCGCAAATTCGTGCGCGTTGATGAGCTCGACCGCGCTCGCGAAATCCGGCACCCGCACGACGGCCAGTACCGGCCCGAAGATCTCCTCGCGGTAGATCGACATGTCGGTCGCGACGTCGTCGAACAGCGTGCCGCCGAGGAAGAAACCGTTCTCGTATCCGTCGACGACGTGATTGCGCCCGTCGACGACGAGCTTCGCGCCCGCCGCGACGCCCGCGTCGATGTACGCGGACACCTTCGCGCGATGCGCGGCCGTCACGAGCGGCCCCATTTCGACGTCGCCATCCATTCCGTTACCGATCTTCAACGTCTTCGCACGCTCGGCGAGCCGCTCGACGAGCGCGTCCGCGACGCCGCCCACGGCGACCGCGACGGAAATCGCCATGCAGCGCTCGCCGGCCGACCCGTACGCGGCGCCGATCAGCGCGTCGACGGCCTGATCGAGGTTCGCATCCGGCATCACGACGAGATGGTTCTTCGCGCCGCCCAGCGCCTGCACGCGCTTGCCGCGCCGCGCGGCTTCCGTGTGAATGTACTCGGCGATCGGCGTCGAGCCGACGAACGACAGCGCGGCGACGTCAGGATGCGCGATCAGCGCGTCGACGGCCGTCTTGTCGCCGTGCACGACGTTGAACACGCCGTCGGGCAGCCCCGCTTCCCTCAACAGCTCGGCGAGCCGGACCGACGCCGAAGGATCGCGCTCCGACGGCTTCAGCACGAACGTGTTGCCGCACGCGATCGCGACCGGGAACATCCAGCACGGCACCATCATCGGAAAGTTGAACGGTGTGATCCCGGCAACGACGCCGAGCGGCTGGCGCAGGTTCCAGTTGTCGATGCCGCCGCCGATCTGGTCGGTGAAACCGGTCTTCAGCAGGTTCGGAATGCCGCATGCGAACTCGACGACCTCGATCCCGCGCATCACTTCCCCCTTCGCGTCGGAGAACACCTTGCCGTGCTCGCGGGTGATCAGCTCGGCGAGCTCGTCGTGATGGCGATCGAGCAGTTCCTTGAACTTGAACATCACGCGGGCGCGCTTGAGCGGCGACATCTCGCTCCACGCGGGGAACGCCTCGGCCGCGGCTGCGACGGCCGCGTCGACTTCCGCGACCGTCGCGAGCGGCACGCGCGCCGTCACCTTGCCGAGCGCCGGGTCGAACACGTCGCCGTAGCGGTCGCTCGCGCCGTCGACCGCGCGGCCGCCGATGAAATGGGTCAGTGCGCGCACGCGCGAATCGTTCGAATGGGTATCGGTCATGTCGTCCTCCGTGTTTGCCGTTGCCGCTTTCCGCTTTCCGCTTTCCGCTTTGCGTGTTGCACGCGAATCGCATGCTTCGGGGATGAAGCGTACCCGCGAGCCCCGTTCGCGATCCAATGAGTTATGCTCAATTGCGTTATAAGCCGCGCTAATATTGCTCGATGGACCTGACTCTGCTCCGCGCGTTCGTCGCGGTTGCGCGCGAGGGCAACCTCACGCGCGCGGCGACGCACCTGCATCTGACGCAGCCCGCCGTCAGTCTGCAGATCAAGAATCTGCAGGACCTGCTCGGCGTCGCGCTGTTCGTGCGCACGGCGCGCGGACTCGTGCTCACGCGCGACGGCCAGGCGCTGCTGCCGCATGCGGAGCGTGCGCTCGACGCGGCGGCAGACGTGAAGCGCGCGGCCGCCGCGCTGCGGCACGAAGTGCGCGGGCGGCTGCGGATCGGCACGATCCTCGATCCAGAATTCCTGCGGCTCGGCGGCTTCCTGAAGCGGCTCGTCGAGACCTATCCGCAGATCGAGACGGCGCTCCGGCACGGGATGTCCGGCTGGGTGCTCGACCAGGTCCGCGCGCGCGAGCTCGACGTCGGCTACTACATCGGCCGGCCGGAAGAGGACGATCCGCGCGACGCCGAGCGCTTCCACACGGTGACGCTCACGCAGTTCCGCTATCGCGTGCTCGCGCCCGCCGGCTGGAAGGAGCGCGTGCAGCGCGCGCGCACGTGGCGCGAGCTCGCCGCGCTGCCGTGGATCTGGACGCCCGCCGCGTCCGCGCACCAGCGGCTCTTGTCGCGCCGCTTCTCCGATGCCGGCGTGCAGCCCGTCAAGGTCGCCGAAGTCGATCAGGAGACGTCGATGCTCGATCTCGTCAAATCGGGCGTCGGCTTGACGCTCGCGCGTGACTCGGTCGCGCTGCGGGAAGCGCATGCGCATGCGCTCACGATCGTCGAGCACGTCTCGGCGCCCGCCGAGCTCACGTTCGTCACGCTCGCCGAGCGGCGCGACGAGCCGGCGATCGCCGCCGCGCTGCGCCTCATCGACGAGCAATGGGCAATATGAGCGCCGCTGATGATGATCGGCGCGGCGGCTTCGATATAAAGGGTTGGAGAATGACTCGCTGACGCCGCGTGCGTCGGCACGACGCTCGCGCATTCGCGCCGGATTCGAGCCGCACGGCTGCGGCTCAATGCCGCATCGGTGAAGGCCGCCGCGCTGCATCGCGCCGCCCCGCAGCTTTCGGCGGCACGCTGCATCGGCAACCGCCCATCCCGGCACCGCTCGCGCCGCGCGAACGCCCGCGGCACAACCGTATCCGCCGCGCGCGGCTCGCCGTCTTCCGCGTCGCGTCAAAGCGGCTCGTGCCCCGATAGAATGGGGGCTTCCGGATAGTTCGTCCGGACCCGCAAACGCTCTTCACAGGAGACCCCATGGCCCGCAACATCGAGATCAAAGCCCGCGCGCGCGAATTCGAACAACTGCGCGAACGGGCCGCCGAGCTGGCGACCGAGGCCCCCCTCTTCTATCGGCAGCAGGATTTCTTCTACGACGTGCCGCGCGGCCGCCTGAAGCTGCGCCGCTTCGAAGACGGCACGCCCGCCGAGCTGATCTTCTACCAGCGCGACGACCAGGACGGCCCGAAGGCGTCGTATTACACGTGCAGCCCGGTGACGAACCCGGACGCGATGCACGCGCTCCTCGCGACTGCGCTGACGACCCGCGGCATCGTGACGAAGGAGCGGCACGTCTACCTCGCGGGCCGCACGCGAATCCATCTCGACCGTGTCGACGGCCTCGGCGACTTCGTCGAGCTCGAAGTCGTGCTCGCGCCGGACGATGACGAGGAAGGCGGCCACGCGGAGGCGCAAGCGGTATTCACGAAGCTCGGCGTGCCGAGCGACGATCTCGTCGCGGTCGCGTACGTCGATCTGCTCAACGCGCAGGCCGAACCGGCCGCGTGAGACTCGTCGGCGCTCCAGGCCGGCCGTCGGGACCCGCGCGCCAACCGGCCATCGACGGCCGGCCTCCCGCCCGTCGCGTCACGCAGCGGGCGTGCCGGACGCCAGATGGCCGAGCGGCAGCGGCCCGTTGCGCTTGAACGTCGTGAGCACGATGTTCGATCGCACGCTGTCGACGCCCGGCACCCGCATCAGCTTTTTCATCACGAACGACGACAGCGCGTTCAGATCCGGCGCAACGATCCGCAGCAGATAATCGGCATCGCCGACCACCGCATGACATTCGAGCACTTCGGGCAGCACGTCGATCTGCTGCTGGAACTGCTCGATGATCGAATCGCCGTGATGCTTGAGCTTCAGGCTCGTGAACGCGGTGACGCCGAGCCCGAGCCGCTCGGGCCGCAGCACGACGCGGTAGCCGTCTATCACGCCCGCCGCCTCGAGCCGCTGCAGCCGCCGGCCGATCTGCGACGGCGACAACGGCACCTCTTCGCCCAGTTGCTGGTGCGTCGCGCGGCCGAAGCGCTGCAGCACATCGAGCAGCGCCAAATCGAAGTGATCGAGTTCCACCATGAAGATTCTCCGCGTAATTCTGCGTTGTGATGCTAGATTATCGCATTTATAACCAAATACTCGACAACTTCGCGCCCAATCCGCGTGGCACCCGCCCTACACTTGCATGCATCCCAACCGATGCGAAGCAAGCGTTCACCATGTCCATCGTCGTCACCGCGAAACTGAAGGAACAGTTCGACGCGGGTCTCGAAACCCGTGCCGATTTCACCATCGATCAGCCGCTCGCCCGCTACGGCGAAGTCGACCACGCGGTGTGGAAGCAGCTCTATACGCGCCAGGCGTCGTTGCTGCGCGGCCGCGCGTGCGATGCATTCGTCGACGGCCTCGCGCGCATCGACTTGTCGCCCGAGCGCGTGCCGTCGTTCGCCGACGTGAACCGGCAGCTCCAGCCCGCGACCGGCTGGCGGATCGTCGCCGTCCCGGGCCTCGTGCCGGACGCCGTGTTCTTCGAGCATCTCGCGAACCGGTGGTTTCCAGTCACCTGGTGGATGCGCCGGCCGGACCAGCTCGACTACCTGCAGGAGCCGGACTGCTTCCACGATCTGTTCGGCCACGTGCCGCTCTTGATCGATCCCGTCTTCGCCGACTACATGCACGCGTACGGCCGCGCGGCGCTCGCCGTCGCCGACGATCCGCGCGCGCTGGCGCTGCTCGCGCGCCTCTATTGGTATACCGTCGAATTCGGCCTGATCCGCGACGCGCGCCGGGAAAGCGAGCTGCGGATCTACGGCGCGGGCATCGTGTCAAGCAAGGGCGAGACGCTCTACAGCCTCGAAAGCGCCGCGCCGAACCGGATCGGCTTCGATCTCGAGCGCGTGATGCGGACCCGTTACCGGATCGACACGTTCCAGAAGACCTACTTCGTGATCGACGATTTCGCGCAGCTCTTTGCGCTCGCGCATGTCGACGCGCGCGCGCTCGCCGCCCGGCTCGCCGACGCGCCCGAGCACGCGGCGGGCGCGGTGCTGGACGGCGATCACGTGCTCACTCGCGGCACTGGCGAAGGCTGGGCAATCGATGAAGACGTTTGACGAACAAATATGAAAGAATGGCCGATACGGCACCTCGCCGCGCGAAGGCGCGCGGCCGCGCCGCTATCGGACGAGGTATGAAAATGATTCACAAGCTCACATCGGAAGAACGCAAGACGCAACTCGAAAGCCTGCCTCACTGGACGGCCGTGCCGGGCCGCGATGCCATCCAGCGTAGTTTTCGCTTCGCCGATTTCAACGAAGCGTTCGGCTTCATGACGCGCGTCGCGATCAAGGCCCAGGAAGCGAATCACCACCCCGAGTGGTTCAACGTCTATAACCGCGTCGACATCACGCTGTCGACGCACGACGCCGACGGTCTCACCGAGCGCGACATCAAGCTCGCGCATTTCATCGAGGAAGTGGGCAAGCACGCAAAGGCTGCGTAATTACCCTGATGGAGATTCGAAATCGGATCGTCAACGTATCGCTTTCAGTAAGCGTTTTCTATGCTGAATGAAGCGAAAGCCTTCAGCTTTCCAAGCCGTCGTTAAGTCGAACGTAAGCGTCCCATGCGTTGCGTGCCTTAGGGTCCAATCCTTCCAGTTGCAGTGCACTTTGGCGCTGTACAATCAGCAACGCATACGGTTTGGAAAGCGCGCTAGCCTCTTCGCAGAGTTCGAGTTCGTCGCCGCTCGCCGGCGAGCGGGCCCGCCAGAAATTGATCGCGGCTTCGAGTTCGTGGATCGAAATGTCGGACATGATCGAGATGTTCGTTGCTGGCCGTCCTGCTTGTCGCCGGGCATGCGACGTTTTCGTGGAAACGGCGTCGTGCTGTCCCGCGTGCCTGAACCGCCAACCCATTGTACTTGAGCGAATCTCATGCGACTCCTTCTGATCGAAGACGACCGCCCCATCGCACGCGGCATTCAAAGCAGCCTCGAACAGGCGGGCTTCACCGTCGACATGGTTCACGACGGCATCTTTGCCGAGCAGGCGCTCGCGCAAAACCGCCACGAACTCGTGATCCTCGACCTCGGCCTGCCCGGCATCGACGGCATGACGCTGCTGTCGCGCTTCCGCCAGACCAACCGCCATACGCCCGTCATCGTGCTGACCGCGCGCGACGAACTGAACGATCGCGTGCAGGGCCTCAACTCCGGCGCCGACGACTACATGCTGAAGCCGTTCGAGCCCGCCGAACTCGAAGCGCGGATCCGCGCGGTGATGCGTCGCAGCGGCCCGCACAGCGACATGCCGCGTCCGGAAGTGTCGCTCGGCGGCGTGCGCCTGTCGGGCGTCGATCGCCGCATCTTCAACGACGACAAGCCGCTCGAGCTGTCGCCGCGCGAATTCGCCGTGCTCGAGATGCTGCTGCTTCGCCACGGCCGCGTCGTCAGCAAGGCGCAACTGCAGGATCACCTGACGCATTTCGGCGGCGATCTCGGCGACACCGCGATCGAAGTCTACGTGCACCGGGTGCGCAAGAAGCTCGAGCAGTGCCGTGTCGAGATCGTCACGGTGCGCGGCTTCGGCTACCTGCTGCAGGAAATCCGCCAGACCGCGAGCGTCTGATGGTCTGACGCTGCGCGTGCGGCACGCTGCGGCCGCGCGCGCCGCGCGCCCTACCCGCGCCGCTTCGCGAAGCGGCGCTTATCCTATTCTTTCGCGCGATGTCCCTTGATCCGGCTGTGACCAGCCTGCGCCGCACGCTGCTGCGGCGCCTCGCCGCGCCGCTGTCGATGCTCGCGCTGATGAGCGGCCTCATTGCGTACTGGCTTGCGTGGCAATACACGCAGCACGTCGTCGACCGATCGCTCGCGGATCTCGCGTCGGCCATCTCGAAACAGATCCAGATCGCCGGCCCCGATGCGCCGTTCACGGTGCCGCCGCTTGCGCAGGCGATGTTCTCCGATCCCACCGAACAGCTGATCTACCGGATCAGCGACGGCGAGCACGAGCTCGCCGGCGATCCGAAGCTGCCGCTGCAAGGCACGAGCGTGCGCCGGATGCACGTTGCGTACGTGTTCGAGGCCGAATACGACAACCAGGCGGTGCGGGTCGCGCAAGTGCGCGTCGAGCAGACGGAAAGCGGCAACCCGATGATCGTCGAGGTCGCACAGCCGGTGCGCTACCGCTACCGGATCGCGGCGGAATTCCTCGTCGCGATCATGATGCCGCTCCTCCTGCTGCTGCTCGCCGGCTGGGGGATCGTGTGGCGCGTCGTCAACCAGCAGCTCGGCCCGCTCACGCATCTCGCCGATTCGCTGAACCGGCAGACCCACACGTCGCTCGAGCCCGTCGACGAAACCGAAGTGCCACTCGAAATCCGGCCGCTCACGAGCGCGATGAACGCGTTGCTCGGCCGCCTGAAGACCGCGCTCGACGCACAGCGCAAGTTCATCGCCGACGCCGCGCACCAACTGCGCACGCCGCTCACCGCGATCAAGCTGCACGCGGAGCAGGCGGCCATTGCGCGCGATCCGCAGCAAACGCTGACCGCCGTGCGCGAACTGCGCTCGGCAGCTGACCGTGCGGTGCGGCTGTCGAATCAGCTGCTGTCTCTCGCGCGCGCGGAGCCTGGCGAGCAGGCCGCTCGCTTCGTCGACATCGACCTTGCCGGCCTCGCATTCGAAACCGGCGCCGAATGGGTGCCGCGTGCGCTCGCCGCGCACGTCGATCTCGGCTTCCAGCGCGGCGACGGCCGCGCCGACGACGAGCCGCTCGTCGTGCGCGGCAATCCGGTGCTGCTGCGCGAGGTAATCGCAAATCTGCTCGACAACGCGCTGAAGTACGTGCCGCTTGCGCGACCGCAAGGCGCGCGGATTACGATGGACGTGTCGCAGATCGCGCTCGACGACGGCAAGCAGGCGGCCGAGATCGTCGTCGAGGACAACGGCTCCGGCGTGCCGGCGGGGCAGCAGGCGGACCTCTTCAAGCGATTCTTCCGCGGCGACGCGCAAAGCGGCAGCGGCGTCGAGACAGGCGCGGGCCTTGGCCTCGCGATCGTCCACGACATCATCGCGATGCACGGCGGCACCGTGTCGTACGCAGACGCGCCCGAGGGCGGCTCGCGATTCGTCGTGCGAGTGCCACTCGCCGACAAGCCGTTCGCGCCGGCGCTCCGTTCATCCGAATCGCCGACCACGTCGGTCTGACAAGGTGGCGGCTCGAGCGCAGCCTGTGTCCGCACGAGCCGCGCACGAGCGATGTCCGCGGACGGGCGGCGCGGCTTGCCCGTTTACGCCGCGTCTGCGCAGCGAATCGATATCGTCGAATGATGACCGCTCATGCGGCCCGATCGAGACCGCGCCGAACAGCGTTCGCACGCGACGTTGCGCAACGCGTTCACGAATGCCCCATCGACGACACGACGCAAATGGCGCGCGCCGACCCTGCGAAGGATCGCAGCCACAGCCTGATTAGTTGGGATTGGAAAGCATCGGGACGGCCGTCTTCGATTCGGCCGCCCGTTCGAACCGGCGAAACCGCGACGTGCGCACAATGGCATCGTGCATCGCCGCGGCGGCGTCACTTCTTCTTATCCTTGCCGCCCTTCTTCGCCTTCTTCTTTTTCTTGCCCTCGTCTTTTTCCGACGTCGCGAGCAGCGTGCCCCGGCAAGTCGCCGCGCCGCAACGGCACGCGTATTCGCGCTTGAGCTTCTTCGTCAGGCGCGCGTCGATCACGAGGCCGTAGTCGTAAAACAGCTCTTCCTGCTCGCCGATGTCGCGCAACGCGTGGATGAACACGCGTCCGTCCACCTCCTCGGCTTCGCAATTCGGCGCACACGAGTGATTGATCCAGCGTGCGCTGTTGCCGTCGATCTTGCCGTCGATCACGCCGCCCTCTTCGAGCGCGAAATAGAACGTGTGATTCGGATCGTCCGGGTCGTGCGGATGGCGGCGCAGCGCCTCTTTCCACGAGATCCGCTCGCCCTTGTATTCGACTACGCGCTCTCCCGCTTTGATCGGTACCGCGGCGAATACGCCCTTGCCGTGAACGCCCGAGCGGCGCACCACGATCCTGCGTGAACTCATCGAACGAATCCTTTGAAGACGACTTGAAACTGAAACGAACGCGCGGCGCATGTTGCTCGCGCCGCTTCGTCGATCGCGGCGCAAGCGGCATTGCATGCCATGCGCCGGCCGAGTGCGAATCACCCGAATCCTACACGTTAGGGATTGCTTCGTTCAACATCGAACAGCCGCTCGACGCACGAAATCGAGTGAAATCACACGAAATCACGCGACGCCGATCGAATCGGCGCTCGGTTCGGCGCTCGCGCCGATCATCCGCCACGCGCCGCATATGCGACGCACACGCAGCGCTTAACGCTGGCCGAACGACACGTCGCCGAACAGCGCCTTGTGCTCGCGCGGCTGCGAACGCCAATACTGCGGCGGCGCACTGACCGTCGCGCCGAGCTTCGCGGCCGCGTGCCACGGCCAGCGCGGATCGTAGAGCATCGCGCGCGCCATCGCGACGAAGTCCGCATCGCCCGCTTCGATCAGGCGATTCGCGTGCTCGGGATCGGAGATGAGGCCGACGGCGACCGTCGGCATGTCGACCGCGCGCTTGACCGCCTGCGCGAACGGCACCTGATAGCCGGGCGACAGCGGAATCTTCTGTAGCGGCGACACGCCGCCAGACGACACGTCGATCCAGTCGCAGCCGCGCCGCTTCAGCGCGTGCGCGAAGGCGATCGTATCGTCGAGCTCCCAGCCGCCCGGCACCCAATCGGTCGCGGACACGCGCACGCCGACCGGACGATCGTCCGGAAACGCCGCGCGCACCGCGTCGAATACTTCGAGCGGAAAGCGCATCCGGTTCTCGAGCGAGCCGCCGTACGCGTCGGTGCGATGATTCGCCAGCGGCGACAGGAATTGATGCAGCAGATAGCCGTGCGCCGCGTGGACTTCGAGCGCGTCGATGCCGAGACGCGCCGCACGCCTCGCCGATTCGACGAACGCATGACGAATGCGCTCGAGCCCGGCCGCGTCGAGCGCGAGCGGCGACGGTTCGTTTTCCCGATGCGGGACCGCGGACGGCGCGAACGGCTGCCAGCCGCCCTTGTCGACCGAAATCAATTGCCCGCCGCTCCACGGCACGTCGCTCGACGCCTTGCGGCCCGCGTGCGAAAGCTGCATCGCGACGCGAATCGGCGAATGCTTGCGAATCGCCGCGAGCACGGGTTCGAGCGCGGCTTCGGTCGCGTCGTTCCACAGGCCGAGGTCCGCGGGCGAAATGCGGCCATCGGGCTCGACCGCCGTCGCTTCGATGCAGAGAAGTCCCGCGCCCGACAGCGCAAGATGGCCGAGGTGGATCAGGTGCCATGCACGCGCCTCGCCGTTTTCGGCGGAGTACTGGCACATCGGCGAAATCACGATGCGATTGGGAAGCGTCACGCCACGCAGCGTGAACGGAGAAAACAACGCACTCATGGCAGCCGCTCTCGCGAAGAAAGTCGAGCGATCGAGGTTAGCACGCGGCGCGCAGGCTTGCCGCGAGCACGACGACTCACGCGATGGAACGAATATGGAAACGGCACCGGGATCGGTGACGAACCCGGAACCGTTTCGTTTCGAACGAACGCAATCGCAGCCGACCGGCCGCTACAACCCAACCGAATCGAGCCACTCGCCGAACATCTTGCGCGCGGCGCATTCGAGCGTCGGACCGAGCTGCGCGGTCTGCTCGCGCAATCGTTTCGCGTCGATCCCGGGCGTCGCCGCGATCTCGCCCGCATGGCCGATCAGCCAGGGCTCGAAGCGGTCGGCGCGGATCTCCGGATGGCATTGGAGCGCGAGCACGTGCGTGCCCCACGAGAAGGCCTGGTTGCGGCACGCCGGCGTCGACGCGAGATGGATCGCGCCCGCAGGCAGATCGAACGTGTCGCCGTGCCAGTGCATCATCGACGTGATCGCACCGTCGACGTATCGCAGCGGCGACGCGCGCCCCGCTTCCGTCAGCGTGAGCGGTATCCAGCCGAGCTCCTTCGCCGCCGCCGGATACACGCGCGCGCCGAGCGCACGCGCGATCAGCTGCGAGCCGAGGCAGATGCCGAGCGTCGGCAAGCCGGCTTCGATGCGCTTGCCGACGAGCGCCGCGAGCAGCGCCGTCGTCGGATACAGCTCGTCGTCGTACGCGCTGATCGGCCCGCCGAGCACGACGAGCAGCGAAGGCTCGAGCGCGTCGAGCGCCTCGACGCGAGAACCGCCGACGTCGACATAGCGCACGCGCCGCCCGCGTTCGCCGAGCACCTGCTCGAAGCTCCCGAGGTCCTCGAAATGCACGTGGCGAATCGCAACGGCTTCAGCATTCATCGGCACCTCCGGCCCGGACGAGCCCCCGCTCGACGCGCATTACGCCTGCGCGAACAGTTTCCAGGTCTTCTTCTGCGTCAGGGCGTCCGCTTCCTCGTGCACCGTGCAGTCGAGACGCAGGTCGCTGTCCGCCATCGTCATGTCGAGCAACGAACAACGGTAGGTCGGCTTGCGCGCCGCCTTGCCCGGCTGGAAGTGCTTGCACGTCACGCACATCCGGTGCGGCGGAATGTCGCCCTTGACCTGCAGCTCGCGCAGCGTCTTCAGCAGCGCGCGATACAGCACGCCCTGCTCGTCGCCGCCGAGCGTGCCGACCGCTTTCGACAGGAAGTCCGGCCACTGCAGCGCCTTCTTCGCCGCCGTGCGGCCGCGCGCGCTCAAGCGCACCGCGAGCGCGCGGCCGTCGTCGAGCGCGCGACGCTTCTCGACAAGCCCCTTGTGCTCGAGCGTGCTCACCGCATCGCTCGTCGTCGCCGCGGTCAATTGCGTTTCGCGCGCAATCTCGCCCAGCCGCATCGGCCCCTTGCGTTGAAGCAGCAGCACGAGGATTTCACCCTGCGTCGGCGTCAACCCCGCGCCTTCCGCCCAATCCCATGCCTGGCTCCGCATAGCCGTGCTCAACCGCAACAGGCTGTGGGTCACTCGCCCCGCAGCCTGGTTCCCGTAAACACCTTCGCTCATAGTCTTTTCGCTGTTGCCGGCCATCTTTTGAAGGCGGCCGTTTGTGGGGAGATCAGGTCTCGATCTCTGTCTCAAAAGGGCGCACCCGGACGAGCGCGTCCGACATGTTCGCCGCGAGGCACACGCCGCGAACCTGCACGCGGTTTCAGCACCCCCGTCGGCGCTGACCACCGCGAAGCCGACATTCTAAGCGAGAGCGGAAAATCGCACAGCTAAGTTATCCCACCATACCTGTGGATAACGACTGAATAAGCACAGTAACGAACTGTGCGTCGTTTCTTGACAACTTGTGGCACAGGCTCGCCGAAAAATTTTCCGTCCCGAGCCGTCCGCCGGAATTCTCACTCGATTCGCATCGTTGTCAATGCCACAGGCCTTTGACTTTGTGGCGAAATATCAAGTTATCCACAGAATCGGCAGGGGCTTGTTAACTACTACTACGTTTACATACGTATACGTTGGGGTAAACCTAAACCCGCGCCCGTCAGATGCGACGATTTGAAAAACTATTTTTCATTCCCGCCAGCGCAGACACTGCTGGCGCACAGTTTCGTTCAGCGATTTTTCCTGCTTGAAGATCGTCCGGAGCCACGACGCGTCGTTGACGCGCGCCTTCGCGAGCGCGCCGATCTCGTCGAGCGCCGCACGCGAGCCGAGTGCTGCCGCATGCGGCGCAATGCGATCGAGCGTGTCGAGGATGTCCTCGGCGATCGTCCGGCGCTCACCCGTCTGCGGATTCACGCAAGTGCCCTCGAGCCCGAAGCGGCATGCCTCGAAACGGTTGAACGTGTAGACGAGGTAGTCGTCCTCCGACAGCGTCAGCGGTCGGTCGATCAGCAGATAGCGCGCGAGCGTCTGGATGTAGCACGCGATCGCGGCCGCGCGATCGACCGACAGCGGCGTATCCATCACGCGCACTTCGATCGTTCCGTAGCCGGGTTTCGGGCGGATGTCCCAGTAGAAATCCTTCATGCTGTTGACGACGCCCGTATTCACCATCTTAGTGAAGTACTCCTCGAAGCCGTTCCAGGTGAGCACGAACGGCGCGCGGCCCGACAGCGGAAACGCGAACACGGAATTGAGGCGTGCCGAATGAAAGCCGGTGTCGACGTTCTGCACGTACGGCGACGACGCCGACAGCGCGATGAAATGCGGAATGAAGCGCGACATCGAGTGCAGCAGGAACAGCGCGCTGTCGGCGTCCGGACAGCCGATGTGCACGTGCTGGCCGAACACCGTGAACTGTTTCGCGAGATAGCCGTACAACTCGGAAATGTACTGGAAGCGCGGCGCGTCGAAGATCTGCCGCTCGCTCCATTGCTGGAACGCGTGTGTGCCGCCGCCGCAGAGGCCGACGTTCAGCTGGTCGGCCGCGCTGACGAGCGTGTCGCGGATCGCGTGCAGTTCGCCCAATGCTTGATCGTGCGTCCTGCATATGCCCGTCGACAGCTCGATCATGCTTTCGGTGATCTCCGGCGTGATGTTGCCGGGAAATTTCGCATCCTTGATGAGCCGCATCAAATCGGACGACGCTTTCGTCAGATCGTAGTTGTGCGTATTGACGATCTGAATTTCGAGCTCGATGCCGAACGTGAACGGTTCGGAATTGACAAAGGTTTCGAGTGCCATGGCGTGGTTCCGGATAACGGGGCGGGAAGCGGCGAACGCGCGGATCAGTTGGCGTCGCGCCGTTCGCCGACAGCCGACAGGCTACGATAGACGATGAGCGGCCCGATCAGCTGCAGTACGACGATCGAGCACATGATGACCGCGCGCAGGCGCGGATCGAAATTCGGGTAAAGCTGGTACGTGTCGTCGACGAGCAGATACGCGAGCGCCGACATCGGCACGAGCGAGAAGCCGAGCGCGACGCCCTGCTTCACACCGAGGCCGCTCGGCTTCGCGAACACGAGCACGCCGACGAGCTTCGCGACGAAGCGCGTCGCAATCAGCGCGCCCGCGACGAGTCCGCCCGCGATGATGTCCTGCGAGGCGAACGACGTGAGCGTCAGCACGAACAGAATCACGGTGAGCAGCCACCCGGCGGTGCCGAAATGCTCGGGCCACAACTGCGGACGCGCTTCGAGATTCTTCACGATGATGCCGGCGAGCAGGAGCGTGAGCATCGTCGACAACTTGAGCACCTGCGCGACCGCGATCGCGAGCACGACGAGGCCGAACAGTGCGACGAACGAATGTTCGTCGCGCATCGTCGAGGCAAC
Source organism: Burkholderia sp. BDU5 (assembly GCF_001522845.1). Taxonomy (NCBI): domain Bacteria; kingdom Pseudomonadati; phylum Pseudomonadota; class Betaproteobacteria; order Burkholderiales; family Burkholderiaceae; genus Burkholderia; species Burkholderia sp. BDU5. The sequence continues at coordinate 149,465 of NZ_LOWC01000159.1, forward strand.
ATGCCGGAACAGATAATTGCATGCGCGAGCGAACAGATACGCGACGATGAACGAGCCGGCGAGCAGATAGATCGGCTGCAGGATCGTCGCGAACACGTTGCCGTACGCTTCCTGATGCAGCCAGCTCGTGACGAGCTTCGTCAGCACGACCGCGTAGACGCTGTTCAGCGCGGACAATGTGATGAGCCGCTGCGACACCTGCCCTTCCGCGCGCAATTCCGTCTTCAACTGGATCACCATCGCGGGCGACGTCGAGATCGCGATCGCCGCGAGCACGAGCGCGATCATTCCCGGCACCTTGAGCACCAGCAGCACCGCGAGCACGAGCACGAACGTGAGCGTCGCCTCGGCGAGACTCGACGCGATGAGCCAAGGATTGCGGCGGATCCAGCGTAAGTCGAGCCGGCTGCCGAGCTCGAACAGCAGCAGCCCGAGCGCGACGTTCACGAGGAGCCGCGACGTGTCGTCGGTGCTCGCGTCGATCACGCCGAAGCCGAACGAGCCGGCGATGAGCCCGATCACCGCGTAGCCGGTGATCCGCGGCAGGCGCCACGCGCGATAGCAGAGCTCGCCGCAAAGACCAGCGGCGAAGAGTGCAAAGCCGGCCCAAAAAATCGCATCCGGGACGAGGGGCCAGTTGGGTAGAAACGAGAACGCTGACTTCATCGTGGTGACTTCTCCTTTGGAAGGCAACCTCCGGCGACGCGGATCGAGCGAGTCGAGCGAATGATGCGCGCTGGATGAGTGGTTGCCCCGTCGTTCGTTGTTCTGTACGACCAGTAGGACATGGGGTAAGCCCGCGTCGCCGAAAAGGGTGCGACGGTCAGTCGGGCTTGCGGCCGATCTGGGGTCGGCCTGGCGCGTGTGAATGGGCAGCGCGATCTCAAATCCTCAGATTCGAATTCGAGCTGACCGTTCCGTTGATGCACGCGTGGCGCAGCGCCATGACATGCGTGAAGGAAACCGATTGTGCCACAGCTATTCCGGACCGGACCGAATTCGGGCAAAGGGTTGGCCGATCGCCAAGGTTCGCCCGTTTACTCTGAGGTAAACCTGTATACATACATAGTAGAAGTTAACAAAGCGGCCGAATTTCTGTGGATAACCGGCGTTTACGCCGATGGATCATGAACTTGCGCGTCGCATAACAGGATGTACAGCCTGTTTGCCCGCACAGGGTTTCGATGAGCAACTTTTTCGGATCTGTGCGGCTGTGTGAAGTTGCCCCGTTTACGTCCACATCGGTTGCACAGGGATTGCGCTGGGAATGCGTGCGGTTATCCACAGGGCTGAGTGGATAACTGATCGGCGATTCTGTGTGCGGCGTCCACGTTGGGTTTGAGAATGGCGCGGCGACACGCAAGAAAGGCAAGGCGCCGCCGCCCAGATGGTGGGTCGGCCGAGTGAGTCAGTCGACGCGCCCGTGCCGTAATGCGCGGACGAGAAAGCGGGCCGGGTCGATCGCTTCTGCGAGTTCGCGCTCGAGCGGCCACGGCTCCCCTTCGATCTGCGCGGCGATCAACTCGGCGCCGAGCGCCGCCCAGACCAGTCCGCGCGAGCCATAGCCGAATGCGCCGTACAGGCCCGCCGCGCGCGGAATGTCGCGCAGCTTGGCGCCCGTCAGTGCCGCCGCATTGCGGGCGGCCGCCGTCTCATCGCCCAGTTCGCCGACAAGTGGCAACCGGTCGCTCGCGACGCAGCGAAAGCCGACGCGGCCCGTCAGCAGCGTGCCTGCATCGAGCGTGGCCGCAGAAAATGCAGGCAGCAGCCGTTCGAGCCGTTCGAGGTTTTCGCGATGGCCCGCTTCGCGCAGTGTCGCGTCCGCATCGTCCGGCTCGTACGTCGCGCCCGTCAGCGTGACGCCGTTGGCAAGCGGTACGACGTAGCCGTCGCCGATCACGGGCACCGGCACGGCCGGCGCGCTGCCCGGCGGCAGCAGCGTGAGCTGGCCGCGCACGCGCTGCGTCGGCGCATGCCGCAGACCGGCGATGCGCGCGGCATCGGCCGCGTTCGCGACGACGACGACGCTCGCCTGCGCAAGCGTTGCGCCCGATGCGTCGAGCGCGCGCCAACGGCCGTCGTCGCCGCGCTCGAGCCGCGCGACTTCGATGCCGACGATGCGCGTGAGCTTTTCGCCGGCCGCCGCGCATTGCGAAGCCGCGAGCGCGGCGGGGCTGATCGAGCCGCCTTGAGGAAACAGCCATCCGCCGTACGCGACGTCCGTTCGCAACAGCGCTCGCGCTTCGTCGCGCGACAGCGTCGACGCGAGTTCGGCCGGCACGCCGAGCGTATCGATGCTCTCGCACATCCGCTCGAACTCGTCGTCCGATGTCGCGAGCTGCACAAGGCCTTGCGTGCTGCGCGCAAACGTGTGGCCCGCGCGCTCGAGCGCGCGCCAGCGGTTCAGCGCATGAAGGAAGCCGGCGCGCGACAGGCGGGCCGCGAGGTTGTCGTCGCGCGCGATCATCGGGTGGAACACGCCGGCGGGATTGCCTGATGCTTCGCTCGCGATCTCCGCGTGCCGCTCGATCAGCGTCACGCGCCAGCCGCGCGCGGCGAGCCGCTCGACGACGGCGCAGCCGGCGAGCCCCGCGCCGATCACGAGCGCATCGCGCGGCCCGAAGGCGCGCGCGCGCGGCGGCTCATGGCGCCGCACGCGCCAGCGCGGCGCGAATTCGCCGACGAGCATCGCGCGCTTGCCGGCGAAGCCTTCGGCTTTCCGATACGTGAAACCCGCTTCGTCGAGCGCACGCTTGACGGTGCCCGCGCTCGTGTAGGTCGCGAACGTCGCATGCTCGTCGGCGAGCTTCGCGAGCGACTTGAAGATCGCGGGCGACCACATGTCCGCGTTTTTCGACGGTGCGAAGCCGTCGAGATAGAACGCGTTTGCGCGCAGCACGAGATTCGGCAGCACGTCGAGCGCATCGCCGAACACGAGCGTGAGCGTCACGCGGCCGTCGTCGAATTCGAGACGGTGGACGCCCGGTGTGAGCGAGGGCCATGCGTTCGCGAGTTCGTCGACGAGCGGCTCAATAGTTGTATATGCAACGATATGCGCGGCAGCGCGACGCAGGTCGTCGTGCGCGAACGGGTGCTTTTCGACCGACACGAAGTGAAGCCGCTCGCCGTGCAACGGATCGGCGCGCCATGCGGCCCATGTCGCGAGAAAGTTGCAGCCGATGCCGAAACCCGTCTCGACGATCGTGAAAGTTCGCTTGTGCTGCCAGCGCCGCGGCAGGTCGTTGCCGCGGATGAACACGTGGTCGGCCTGGGCAAGCGCGCCTGCTGCGCTATGGTAGATGTCGCCGTAGAGGGGCGAGACGACGGTGCCGTCTTCGCGGAAGACGAGCGTCGCCGGAACGATTCGATCGGGCATGCGAAACAAAAAAGAAGGCGGCGAAATTGCGACGAACCGCCGCGCGAGCCCCGTCCCGCAAGGCGTTGGCAAAATCCAACGGAACGGTGCGCCGGCTTCGGACGCGCCGCGGCGAAGCCGGATCGCGCGGCTCGGAAACCGCACGGGAAGCATCTAACTCGACAAAATTCGCTCGAAAATCTTTGAAACCCTTGTCGTTATTGGGTTTGCGCTGCGCTATCATAGCAAGCGCCGTATCGCGGAGCTGCCAGGAGGCACACCCGGCGGTGCGTTGCGCGGCGCAATACTTTGCGCTGTGCCGTCGCCACACACTATAGACGGCACGGTTCGCGCACGTATAATCGGCGCGTTCGCGCTGTTCGTGTCAACCTAACCTGGAAAGGAACCTTAATGAACAAACAGGAACTGATCGACGCCGTCGCCGCCCAGACGGGCGCCAGCAAGGCTCAAACCGGCGAAACGCTGGACACGCTCCTCGAAGTGATCAAGAAGTCTGTGTCGAAAGGCGACTCAGTTCAACTGATCGGCTTCGGCAGCTTCGGTTCGGGCAAGCGCGCAGCGCGCACTGGCCGTAACCCCAAGACGGGCGAGACCATCAAGATCCCGGCAGCCAAGACGGTCAAGTTCACGGCTGGCAAGGCGTTCAAGGACGCAGTGAACAAGCGCTGAGACGAACTGTTCGCGAACGAAAAACCCGCTGGTGCCAGCGGGTTTTTTTCTTTTCGGCGCGGCTTTTTTGCCACGCCGCATGGTCTTTTTCAATCTTTGACGATCAGTGGCGATGGACGATTTCGGCGTCGTCGCCGTGGTCATGATCGTGCTCATGTTCGTCGACGTCCCATGCCGGGAACGGATCCGCGTAGCGCGTCCAAGCGTTCTTGTCTTGCGCGTACTCGGCGTCGGTGAGCAGACACGCGTCGAACTTCGCGCGCCACGCGAGCGCGTCGAGCTCAATGCCGATCAGCACGAGCTCCTGCCGACGGTCGCCGATCGACGTATCGGCGAGGTCGCCGTGCCAGTCGGCGACGATCTCTTTGTACAGCTCGTCGCCCTCTTCCGGCCATTCCGAGCGGTCCTGCGCCGCCCACCAGTGCCCGGCCGGACCGTGCCGGCACACGCCGCCCGCCTGAGACAGCGAGCCGGCGATGTCGTCGCGCGTCGCGAGCCAGAAGAATCCCTTGCTGCGCAGCACGCCCTTCCACTCTTCGTGCAGCAACGCCCAGAGCCGCTCCGGATGAAACGGCCGGCGCGCGCGGTAGACGAAGTGGCCGATTCCGTATTCGTCGGCTTCGCTGTGCACGTGCGCATCGCCGGGGGCGTGCCCGTCGTCTTCGTTTTCGTCATGGCGATGCTCGAGCGACGCGAGCCAGCCCGGCGCGTTCGCGGCCGCTTCGAAATCGAAGAGCCCGGTGTCGATCACGTCGGCGAGCGGCACGTCGCCGAAGCGGCTGACGATTTGCCGCGCGCGCGGATTCAGATTCGCGAGGATGCGCTGCAGGCGCGCGAGCGCGTCGGCATCGACGAGATCCGCCTTGTTGATGACGAGCACGTCGCAGAATTCGATCTGCTCGATCAGCAGCTCGACGAGCGTGCGGTCGTCTTCTTCGGTCGCGGCGAGGCCGCGCTCGGCGAGCGCGTCGTCGCGGCCATAGTCTTGCAGGAAGTTGAACGCGTCGACGACCGTGACCATCGTGTCGAGGCGCGCGACGTCTGCGAGCGTCGAGCCGTCGTCGTCGACGAATGTGAAGGTCTCGGCAATCGGCATCGGCTCGGCGATGCCGGTCGATTCGATCAGGATCGCGTCGAAGCGGTTTTCGGCCGCGAGGCGGCGGATCTCGACGAGCAGGTCGTCGCGCAGCGTGCAGCAGATGCAGCCGTTCGACATTTCGACGAGACGCTCCTCGACGTGCGACAGCTCGGCCGCGTCGCGCACGAGCGTCGCGTCGACGTTGACGGCGGCGAGGTCGTTGACGATCACGGCGACCTTCAGGCCGGCGCGATTCGCGAGGATGTGATTGAGCAGCGTGGTCTTGCCGGCGCCGAGGAAGCCGGACAGCACAGTGACGGGCAACGGCTGGTTCATTGCGGTGCGCACCAACGAAAAAAAAGCGGGAAGCAAGCCGCCGTGCCCCGGAAAACGGGGCGGCACCGGCGAGCGGCCGGCGCGGACAAGCGGCGGGAAAGCCGCATTGTGCATCAAATATAGACAGACGGCCGTGCGCGACGGCGAGCCGTCGGCGATTTCATGATGCGTGCGGCGTGAACGAGATGGACGGAGGTGTTTGCACGCGGTGCGAGCGTTGGACTCGCACAAGCGCGGTCCGCCGATGTGCTCTCGCTATGTCTATATATGTTCCGCGGCCGGGCTTCTTTCGCGGCCGGGCCGCCGGTTAGCGTTGCGCGCTCTGCGCATCCTGTACAACCGGCGCCGGCATCAGCCTCCATCGAACGAGAATGTCGGCAATCTGCTTTGCGTACTTGTCGCGCAGCGACGGCGTCTCCGAATGGTAGGCGCCGACCGCCTGCCAGGTGTTGCCGTACTTGTCCATCTTGCGGCGCAGATGCCACGCGGCGATATAGACGCTCTTGCACGGCTCCATCAGCGTGTCCTTCGTGATCCCGTAGCGGGACAGCGTCGGCAGATGGATCGAGTTGATCTGCATGAGGCCGTAATCGGTCGAGCCGTTCGTATTCTTGTTGAGCGCCTCCGGCCGATTGTGCGATTCCTGCCAGGCGATCGCGCGCAGGATCAGCGGATTCACCTTCTGGTACTTCGCGGCTTCGTCGTAACAATCGGCGCGTGCAGGCGCGCTGGCGAACCAGGCGCCGGCGGCAAACGTCGCGACAATAACGAACCGCATCCTCATATGGAAGGAAATGAACCTGTGAATTGTTTTACGCTTTGCAGAAAACCGGGAAAACCCGCACGCGCTTTTCGCGCGAAGCCGCTCCGGCCGCCCGTATCATACCTGCACCCGAACGGTTCGCAATGCAGGGAGGCCGTTCGGTTGGTTCGGACTACGGCGTTTGCCAAGCACGTTTATACCGCATTATCGTGTTGGTTCTTCTCGAGATTTCGCATGGGAAAACTTACATGCGGCATACGCATTCAATTTTTTTATGGCGTATGTGAGACAGTTCTCAGTTCAATGTGATATTTCGGACATGAAAAACTGCTAATGTCTGCTTTTTTGACATCGACCTTACGTCATACCATCGGACACGGCCGCCGCCGGCATCGATCCATTACTCCATGACAAGAACTCGCTTTGCTTTGCGGCGCGTCGCGACGGCGCTCGTCGTCGCCGGAATCGTCGTCGCGCAGGCCGCTCACGCTCAGGTCACGCTCAATTTCGTCAATGCGGACATCGATCAGGTCGCGAAGGCGATCGGCGCCGCGACGGGCAAGACGATCATCGTCGACCCGCGCGTCAAGGGTCAGCTGAACCTCGTTTCGGAACGCCCCGTACCGGAAGATCAGGCGCTGAAGACGCTGCAGTCCGCGCTCCGGATGCAGGGTTTCGCGCTCGTCCAGGATCACGGCGTCCTGAAGGTCGTGCCGGAAGCCGACGCGAAACTGCAGGGCGTGCCGACTTACATCGGCAACACGCCGCAGGCGCGCGGCGACCAGGTCGTCACGCAAGTGTTCGAGCTGCGCAACGAATCGGCCAACAACTTGCTCCCGGTGCTGCGTCCGCTGATCTCGCCGAACAACACGATCACCGCGTATCCGGCCAACAACACGATCGTCGTCACCGACTACGCGGACAACGTGAGGCGGATCGCGCAGATCATCGCGGGCGTCGACAGCGCGGCGGGCTCGCAAGTCGCCGTCGTGCCGCTCAAGAACGCGAATGCGATCGACATTGCCGCGCAACTGACGAAGCTGCTCGATCCAGGCGCGATCGGCAACACCGACGCGACGCTGAAAGTCACCGTGCAGGCCGATCCGCGGACCAACGCGCTGCTGCTGCGCGCGTCGAACGCGCAGCGCCTCGCCGCGGCGAAGAAGATCGCGCAGCAGCTCGACGCGCCGAGCGGCGTGCCGGGCAACATGCACGTCGTGCCGCTGCGCAACGCCGATGCGGTGAAGCTCGCGAAGACGCTGCGCGGAATGCTCGGCAAGGGCGGCGGCGAAAGCGGCTCGTCGGCGACCTCGAACGATGCGAATGCGTTCAATCAGGGCGGCTCGCAGAGCGGCTCGAGCTTCTCGACGGGCACGTCGGGCACGCCGCCGCTGCCGTCTGGATTGTCGTCGTCGAGTTCGTCGGGCGGCACGGGCGGCACGATGGGCGGCGGCGGTCTCGGCACGGGCGGTCTCCTCGGCGGCGACAAGGACAAGAGCGACGAGAACCAGCCGGGCGGCATGATCCAGGCCGACGCGGCGACGAACTCGCTCATCATCACCGCGTCGGACCCGGTGTACCGGAACCTGCGCGCGGTCATCGATCAACTCGATGCGCGCCGCGCTCAGGTCTACATCGAGGCGCTGATCGTCGAACTGAACTCGAATACGGCCGGCAACCTCGGGATTCAGTGGCAGGTCGCGAACAATGCCCTCTATGCGGGCACCAATCTGGCGAGCACGGCGGGCAGTGTGGCCGCCAACAGCATCACCAATCTGACGGCCAACGCGACGAACCCGCTTAACGTGCTGAATGCGCTCACGCCGGGACTCAACATCGGCTGGCTGCACGACATGTTCGGCGTCAAGGGACTCGGCGGGTTGCTACAGTATTTCGCCGGCGTGAGCGATGCGAACGTGCTGTCGACGCCTAACCTCGTGACGCTCGACAACGAAGAAGCGAAGATCGTCGTTGGCCAGAATGTGCCGATCGCGACGGGCTCGTATTCGAACCTGACGGGCGGCACCTCGAACACGTCGGCGTTCAACACATACGACCGCCGCGACGTCGGCCTCACGCTGCACGTGAAGCCGCAGATCACCGACGGCGGGATTCTGAAGCTGCAGCTTTATACCGAGGATTCGTCGGTCGTCAGTGGCACGACGAACACGACGTCGAACCCGGCTGGCCCGACGTTCAACAAGCGCTCGCTCCAGTCGACGGTGCTCGCCGACAACGGCGAGATCATCGTGCTGGGCGGCCTGATGCAGGATAACTACCAGGTGTCGAACCAGAAGGTGCCGCTGCTGGGCGACATCCCGTGGATCGGCCAGCTGTTCCGCTCCGAGACGAAGCAGCGTCAGAAAACCAACCTGATGGTGTTCCTGCGCCCCGTCATCATCGGCGATCGCGAGACCGCGCAAGCGGTGACGTCCAACCGCTACGACTACATCCAGGGCGTGACGGGCGCGTACAAGTCGGACAACAACATCATGCGCGACAAGGACGACCCCATCGTCCCGCCGATGCCGCTCGGCCCGAGCCAGGGCGGTTCGCCTGCGATGAACCTGTTCGACATCGACAAGATGCGGCGTCAGCAGGCCGCTCCGCCCGCGCCCGCCAGCGCACCCGCGCCCGCGGCGGCGAGCGATGCCGGCGCCGCGTCGCCAGGAGCCCGTCCGTGACGCAAGCGCTCGCGCAAGCCACCCAGGACCAGCCGGCGGGCTGCGCGCCGTCGCCGCTCGCCGCGCGGCTCTTGCCGTACGGGTTTGCGAAAACCGGCCAGATCCTGATCGCGCACCAGCACGCGGACACGCTCGAAGTGTGGATCAGCGAGCGCACGAATGCGGCTGCGCTGGCCGAAGTCGCGCGCAATTTCGGCGCGATCTCGGTGCAGCGCGTATCGGCCGACGAGCTCGCGCAGGCGATCAACCAAGCCTATGCGCGCCAGGACGGCAGCGCGGCGCAGATCGTCGGCGAGGTCGAAGGCGAAGTCGACCTGTCGCGGCTGATGCAGGACATCCCCGAAGTCGAGGATCTGCTCGAGTCCGAAGACGACGCGCCGATCATCCGGATGATCAACGCGCTCCTCACGCAAGCGGCGCGCGAGCAGGCGTCCGACATTCACATCGAGCCGTTCGAGAACGCGTCGGTCGTGCGCTTTCGCGTCGACGGCACGCTGCGCGACGTCGTGCGCCCGAAGAAGGCGCTGCACGGCGCGCTGATCTCGCGGATCAAGATCATGGCGCAGCTCGACATCGCCGAGAAGCGTCTGCCGCAGGACGGCCGGATCACGCTGCGCGTCGGCGGCCGGCCCGTCGACGTGCGGGTGTCGACGCTGCCGACCGGGCACGGCGAGCGCGCGGTGCTGCGTCTCCTCGAAAAGGACGCGCAGCGCCTGAACCTCGAAGCGCTCGGGATGGGCCGCGACACGCTCGTGAAATTCGACAAGCTGATCTCGCGCCCGCACGGCATCGTGCTCGTCACGGGCCCGACCGGCTCGGGCAAGACGACGACGCTGTACGCGTCGATGTCGCGTCTCGAGACCGCGACGACCAACATCATGACGGTCGAGGATCCGATCGAATACGACCTATCCGGCATCGGCCAGACGCAGGTGAACGAGCGGATCGGGATGACGTTTGCGCGCGCGCTGCGCTCGATCCTGCGGCAGGATCCGGACATCATCATGATCGGCGAAATCCGTGATCTCGAAACCGCGCAGATCGCGGTGCAGGCGTCGCTGACGGGTCACCTGGTGCTCGCGACGCTGCACACGAACGACGCCGCGTCGGCCGTCACGCGTCTGACCGACATGGGCGTCGAGCCGTATCTGCTCGCATCGTCGCTGCTCGGCGTGCTCGCGCAGCGGCTCGTGCGCCAGCTCTGCCCGGCGTGCAAGGAAGAGCGGCACGAGGATGGCCGCACCGTCTGGCATCCGGTCGGCTGCGACAAGTGTGGGCATTCGGGCTACACCGGCCGGCGCGGCGTCTACGAGTTGCTCATGGTTGACGATCCGATCCGCTCGCTGATCCACCGTAACGCGGCGGACGCCGAGATCCTCGCGACCGGCCGCGCGAACGGGATGCGCACGCTGCGCGACGACGCCGAGCGCTGGCTCGCGGCGGGCGCGACGTCGCTCGAGGAAGTGTTGCGCGTGACGGGAGGCGCATAGCGTCATGCCGGCCTTCCGTTTCGAAGCGATCGACTCAGCGGGGCGCGCGCAAAAGGGCGTCATCGAGGCCGACAGCGCGCGCAATGCGCGCGGCCACCTGCGCACGCAAGGGCTCACGCCGCTCGTCGTCGAACCGGCGGCGAGCCGCAAGCGCGGCGAACGCAGCCAGCGCCTCGCGCTCGGCCGCAAGCTGTCGCAGCGCGAGCAGGCGATCCTGACGCGCCAGCTCGCGAGCCTCTTGATCGCCGGGCTGCCGCTCGACGAGGCGCTCTCGGTGCTGACCGAGCAGGCGGAGCGCGACTACATCCGCGAGCTGATGGCGGCGATTCGCGCCGAGGTGCTGGGCGGACACTCGCTCGCGGTCGCGCTCGCCGAGCACCCGCGCGATTTCCCGGAAATTTATCGCGCGCTCGTCGCGGCGGGCGAGCACACCGGCAAGCTCGGGATCGTGCTGTCGCGGCTCGCTGACTACATCGAGGAGCGCAACGCGCTCAAGCAGAAGATCGTGCTCGCGTTCACGTATCCGGCGATCGTCACGGTGATCGCGTTCGGCATCGTCACGTTCCTGTTGAGCTACGTGGTGCCGCAGGTCGTCAACGTGTTCGCGAGCACGAAACAGCAACTGCCGATGTTGACGATCGTGATGATGGCGCTGTCCGATTTTGTCCGGCACTGGTGGTGGGCGATCCTGATCGGGATCGCGGTCGTCGTCTATCTGGTGAAGGCGACGCTGTCGCGCGACGGCCCGCGTCTCGCATTCGACCGGTGGCTCCTGACCGCCCCGCTCGCGGGCAAGCTCGTGCGCGGCTACAACACGGTGCGCTTCGCAAGCACGCTCGCCATCCTGACCGCGGCGGGCGTGCCGATCCTGCGCGCGCTGCAGGCGGCGGGCGAGACGCTGTCGAACCGCGCGATGCGCGGCAACATCGAGGACGCGATCGTGCGCGTGCGCGAAGGCTCGGCGCTGTCGCGCGCGCTCAACAACGTGAAGACGTTTCCGCCCGTGCTCGTGCACCTGATCCGTTCGGGCGAGGCGACGGGCGACGTGACGACGATGCTCGACCGCGCGTCGGAAGGCGAATCGCGCGAGCTCGAGCGGCGTACGATGTTCCTGACGAGCCTGCTTGAGCCGCTGTTGATTCTCGCGATGGGCGGCATCGTGCTCGTGATCGTGCTCGCGGTGATGCTGCCGATCATCGAGCTCAACAACATGGTGCAGTGACGGAAGATCGGCGCGGCCCGCGGTGGCGGGCCGCCCGAGACGAGGCGGCCCGCTCGGCGGCGCGGCGCTTCTAGCGGACGTAGATGGCGGGAGACGGCGTGTTGGCGGGCAGGAAGATCTCGGAGCGCGCGCCGTTGCGCTCGACGACGATCGAGCGGTCGCGCACTTCGGCGAGCTTCGCGCCCTGCGCGATCTCGCCGCCGAGCGACACCGCGTGCGGTGCGTCGCCGCCGATGCCGACGATGGCCGCCGCGCCGCGCTGCAGCGCGAGGATGCCGAACAGGTGGATGTCCTGTATCGGATTGCGGGTCAACTGCCCGCCGAAGAGCGCGGCGGCGTCCTCCGTGCGCACCGGCGTGTGGGCGGCGGCGGCAGGTAGCGGAGCCTGATGCGCGGACAGCGTGACGAACCAATAGGTGGTCGTCGCGCAGAACACCGCGAAGAGGGCGAGGGAAAGGAGCCGGATCGATAGCGCGTTCATGCGCGTTATTGTACGGAGGAATATGAAATTTGCGTTGAGTGGAAGCCCGAAGCGAGTCGCGCCTTACAATGCGGCTTCACGCAGCGGACGCCGAGCGGCTTGCGCCGCGCGCGTCACTCACTCACCGCTCATTTTTGAAGAAGAGGTAGTCACTCATGCAAACGTGGATCACTCGCCGTTCTCAGGCAGCACGCCGTCAACGCGGCTTCACGCTGATCGAGATCATGGTCGTGGTGGCGATTCTCGGCATTCTCGCGGCGCTCATCGTGCCGAAGATCATGAGCCGTCCCGATGAAGCGCGCCGGATCGCAGCGAAGCAGGACATCGGCACGATCATGCAGGCGCTCAAGCTGTATCGCCTCGACAACGGCCGCTATCCGACCCAGGATCAGGGCCTGACCGCGCTGATCCAGAAGCCGTCCACCGATCCGATCCCGAACAACTGGAAGGACGGCGGCTATCTCGAGCGCCTGCCGAACGATCCGTGGGGCAACGCGTACAAGTACCTGAACCCGGGCGTGCACGGCGAGATCGACGTGTTCAGCTACGGCGCCGACGGCAAGGAAGGCGGCGACGGCAACGATTCCGACATCGGCTCATGGCAATGAGCCGCTGACGCCACTCTCACGCGCGACGCACGCACGCTTCGATGTACGCACTGCCCGGCACGTCTTCCGTTTTCGGTACGCGGCGTCACGCGGGGGGTTCCCGCGGTCGATTCGCGGGGGCTTTTCTCGGGATTTCCGTAGAGGCTTCCTTCGGTCGCTCGACGGGGACTTCGTTCGGGCATGCCACGGGGGCTTCCTCCGATCGCCGCACGGTGACTTCCTTCGGGCGCCGCGCGCGGGGCTTCACGCTGCTCGAAATGCTCGTCGTGCTCGTGATCGCGGGCATCCTCGTGTCGGTCGCGTCGCTGACGCTCAGGCGCAACCCGCGCACCGATCTGCGCGAGGAAGCGCAGCGCGTCGCGCTCCTGTTCGAGACGGCGGGCGACGAGGCGCAGGTGCGCGCGCGCCCGATCGCGTGGCGCGCCACCGATCACGGCTTTCGCTTCGACATCCGCACAGGCGACGGCTGGCGTCCGCTGCGTGACGACGTACTGCGCGCGCGCAACTGGGACGGCGGCGTGACGGGCGCCGCGATCGACTATCCCGGCTCCGACACGCACACCGACGCCGTCGTGTTCGGCACCGAAAGCATCGACGTGCCGGTGCGCGTCACGCTCTATTCCGCAGTCGGCAGCGCGACGATCGTCGGCACCGGCAACGGCCGCTACGAGGTGCGCTGACGATGCGCGCCCATGCTCTCCCCCGCTCGCCCGCGCGTTCGCGCGGCTTCACGATGATCGAGGTGCTCGTTGCGCTCGCGATCATCGCGGTCGCGCTCGCGGCGTCGATCCGCGCGGTCGGCTCGATGGCGACGGGCGCGTCCGATCTTCACACGCGCCTCCTGGCCGGCTGGAGCGCGGACAACGCGCTCGCGCAGCTGCGCCTCGCGCACGCGTGGCCCGACATCGGCACGCAGACGTTCGACTGCTCGCAGGGCAACGTCGCGCTCACCTGCACGCAGCGCGTGAGTTCGACGCCGAATCCGGTGTTCCGGCGCGTCGAGATTGCGGTGTCGATGAACGGCCGCGCCGGCGTGCTCGCGCAGATGGTCACGGTGGTCGCGAATGAAACCAGCCGTTCGCTCTGAGCGCCGCGCGCCCCGCGGGCGGCCTCCTCAGGGGAGGCGGCGCGCATTCCTAGGGGGCGCGCCTCGGGACGTCCGCGGCTTCACGCTGATCGAAATGATGATCGCGATCACGATCCTCGCGGTGATCGCGATCCTGTCGTGGCGCGGGCTCGACCAGATCATCCGCGGCCGCGAGAAGGTGTCGGCCGCGATGGAGGACGAGCGCGTGTTCGCGCAGATGTTCGACCAGATGCGCATCGACGCGCGCCGCGCCGCGACCGACGACGAAGCGGGCCAGCCCGCGGTGCGCGTCGCGGGCGACACGCTGCAGATCGTGCGCGAGCTCGACGCGCCGGGGGCGGCGCCGCGTCTGCAGGTCGTGCGCTACCGGATCTCGAACGGCCGCGTCGTGCGCTACGCGTCGCCGCCGATCGGCGACGTCAACGCGTTGCGCGACGCGGTGCGCGGCGGCGACATCGAAGGCTGGAGCTCGGTGCCGCTGATGCGCGGCGTCGGCATGATCAACGCGCGCCTGTACGTACCGAAGGTCGGCTGGACGACCAGCATGCCCGACGCCGACAGCGCGCTCGAGCAGAACAACAACGCGCTCAAGGTGCCGCTCCTCGGCAATGCGCCGCCGCCGCGTGCGGTGACGGGGCTCGAGGTCAGCATCGGCGCGACGTCGCTGCGCGTGCCGATCACGCGCATCTTTCTGATCGGGGAGTGACATGCGCGCGTCCGCCCTCCTCGCTCGTCTTGCTTCGCTTCGCCGCGCGCGCGCGCCGCGCGCGGCGCATACCGCGTGCACGTCGCGCGCGCCACGGTTGCCGAGCGGCGCGGGTGTCCGAGCGGGCAAGCGCACCCGCGCAGGCAACCGCGCCGGCGCCCGCCGCGAGCGCGGCGTCGCGATCATCAACGCGCTTCTGGTCGTCGCGCTGTCGGCGATCCTCGTGTCCGGGATGCTGTGGCGCCAGCAGGTGCAGGTGCGCCGGATCGAGAACCAGCGGCTGCTCGCGCAGGCGCAATGGGTCGCGCGCGGCGCGCTCGACTGGACCCGGATGGTGCTGCGCTCCGAAGGCGACACCGCGCCCGGCATCACCTATCTCGGCGGGATCTGGGCTGTGCCGATCGCGAAGACGAAGCTGTCGGATTTTCTCGGCCGCATCGGCGTGACCGACGCGGCCGAAGGCGCGGACACCTATCTGTCCGGCTCGATCGAGGACGCGCAGGCGAAGTTCAATCTGCGCAACCTCGTGTCGTCGCCCGCGCCCGGCGCGTTGCAATTGAACGCGGCGCAGGTGCAGACGTTCCAGCGCCTTCTGTCGACGCTCGGGCTCGACCAGCAGCTCGCGAAGATCGTCGCGCGCCACGTGCGCGCGGGGCTCAAGCAATCCGCGACGCGCTTCCAGGCGGCCCAACTGCCGGGCGCCGCGAGCGGCGTGCCCATTCCGCTGCCGGACGGCGGCACCGAGAGCGGCGGCAATTTCACCGATGAGCCGGGCCTCGCGGGCGGCGAAGGCCGCGGGCCCGCGCCGCTGATGATGACGAGCGTCGATTCGCTGCTCGACGTCGAAGGCTTCACGCCGGAAATGGTCGAGCGGCTGCGCCCGTTCGTCACCGTGCTGCCGACGGTGACGCCCGTCAATCTGAACACCGCGCCCGCCGAGGTGATCGCGGCGCTCGTGCCGGGGATGTCGGTGTCGTCCGCGCAGGCGCTCGTGTCGCGGCGCGAGACCGTGTTTTTCCGCAATGTCGGCGATGTGCAGCTCGCGCTGCGCGGCGCCGGCGCGCCGAATGTGAGTCTCGAATCGAGCCAGATCGACGTCACGTCCAGCTATTTCATCGTGCATGGCCGGATCGAGCACGATCGTGCAGTCGTCGATCGCACGTCGCTCGTGTATCGTGATCCGACCACGCACACGACGCGCATCGTGCGCATTCGCGATCAGCTATAACAACGCCATTCGGGAGAGGAGCTCTTGAGCACGTTGATTGTCCTATTGCCGCCGCGCGAGCCGGCCGTGCCGTTGCAGGAATGGCAATGGCCCGAGCTGCCGTTCGCGCTCGTCGACAAGAGCGGCCACACGCAGCGCGCGGGCCGCGCGTCGCTGTCGCTGCTGCCGCAGGCGACGACGACGGTGCTCGTCGTCGCCGCGCGCGACCTACTGATGCTCGAGCAGACCGTGCCGCCCCTGAAGGGGCCGAGACTGAAGCAGGCGCTGCCGAACATCATCGAGGATCAGTTGATCCAGGATCCGCAGGGTTGCCACATCGCCGTCGACCCGGCGGCGCTCGACGGCGGACGCCGCGTGCTCGCCGTGATCGATCGCGCGTGGTTCAAGTTCATCGTCGACGCGTTCACCGCGGCGGGACATCGCCATCTGCGCGCGGTGCCCGTCACGCGCTGCCTGCCGCTGCCGACGCGGCGCGAAGCGGCGGAGGTCGTGGCCGAAGCCGAGATCGCGCACGAGCTGCAAGCGGGGCATGAAGCTGCCGCCGGCAAGGCGAGCGACGGCCACGCAGCCGCCAAAGGCGCGGCGGCGGACGCCGTGAAGCCGCCCGAATCGATCGTCGCGGTCGCGCTCGGTCTTGCCGCGACGGCGAGCGCGCCGTCGCTCGCCGAAGAGTCGGCGACGCTGCTGCCGGAAACGGCCGCCGCGCCGCGCGTCGAGCTCGCGCTCGCGCTCGCCCGCGGCGCGCTCGGCGAGGGCTTCGCCGCGCCGGTGTCGACCGCGGTGATGACGCTCGAGGCGCTCGCGAACGGCACGCCGCTCGAGCTCTACGAGTTGGGCGAGCCGGGCGCCGAGCCGCAACTCGCGTCGGTGCGGCCGCTCGACGACAAGCGTCTGTTGCCGGGCGCCGCGATCTGGCCGTTCGACGCGCTCGTGCGCCGCGCGCTCGATGCGCGCTTCGACCTTTGCCAGTTCGAATTCGAGTTCGCGCCGTGGCGCTTCGACCGCGCGACCCTCACGCGCGTGCGCGTGCCGCTCGCGCTCGCGGCGGTATCGCTCGCGGTCGCGGTGATCGGGATGAACGCGCACTGGTGGAAGCTTGCGCGCGAACGCGACGCGCTGTCCGCGCAGATCACCGAGACGCTCTTGTCAGCGTTCCCGAAGACGACGACGGTGCTCGATCCGGCCGCGCAGATGACGCGCCAGCTCGACCGGCTGCGGATCGCGGCGGGCGAGCTGTCGCCGAACGATTTCCTGTCGCTCGCGAGCGGCCTCGCGCGCTCGCTCGGGCCGCTGCCGCCGAACGGCATCGCATCGCTCGATTATCACGATCGCCGGCTCGACGTCGGCTTCAAGCCCGAGATCAAGGTCGATCCGGACTTCGCCCAGCGCCTCGCGCGCAACGGCCTGTCGGGCGAGATCGACAGCAGCACGGGCAAGTGGACCATTCGGAGCCGCTCATGAAAACGGAATTGAACGAAACGCTGACCCAGTTCTGGGAGGGCCGCACCGCGCGCGAGAAGCTGCTGCTCGGCTGGGGCGGAGCGGCGCTCGTCGTCGTGATCGCGTATTCGGTGCTGTGGTCGCCCGCGCAGGAAGGCCGCGCGCAGATCCAGCGCCAACTGCCGACGATGCGCCACGAGCTCGCGGAGATGACCGCGCAGGCGAACGAGGCGCGCTCGCTCGCGGCCGCCGCGCAGGGCGTCGCGCCGACGGGCATCGCGCTGAAGGATGCGCTCGCCGCGTCGCTGTCCGATCACGGGCTCGCCGCGGCGGCGCCGCAAATCGTCGGCGGCGGCGTGCAGATCCAGCTGAAGAACGCGTCGTTCCCCGCGTGGACGCAGTGGCTCGACGACGTGCGCCGCCAGTTCAAGGCGCAGGTCGTCGAAGCGCACGTGACCGGGCTCAAGGAAGACGGTCAGGTCGATCTGACGGCGGTGCTGCAGCCGGCGTCGGTCAAGTGAGCGACGTCGATGCCCGATGTGGCCGACAAGGCGGAGTGCGGATGCCGATGACCTGGCCGATGCGCATTCGGCGCCTCGTGCCGTGGGCCGTCGTCGGCGGCCTCGCGATTTTCGTCACGCTCGTCGCGTTGCTGCCCGCGTCGTGGGTCACGCCGCGGTTCGCCCGGGCGACGGGCGGCCACGTCAATCTCGTCGACCCGGACGGCTCGCTCTGGCACGGCTCGGCGACACTCGTCCTCGCGCCCGGCGCGGATCGCAGCGCATCGACACTGCTGCCGGGGCGCGTCGAATGGCGCACGCAGTTCTGGCCGCTCTTCACGGGGCGCGTGCGGATGCGGCTGCGCCAGACCGATGCGATGCCCGACGCGGTCACGCTCGACGCGACGCTGCGCGGCGCGGTGCTGTCGTCGGGCTCGATGGCGGTGCCGGCGTCGCTGCTCGCGGGCCTCGGCACGCCGTTCAACACGCTCGATTTGCAAGGCAGCGTGCGGATCGACTGGACCGACTGGCGGCTCTTCGGCAACGACGCGTTCGGCCAGTTGACCGTGACGATCACCGACATGAGCTCGCGCGTGTCGCGCGTGAAGCCGCTCGGGTCGTACCGCGCGGTGATCGAGGCGCGCGGCGCGAATTCGGCGCTCGATCTGTCGACGTTGAAGGGGCCGCTGATGATGTCGGGGCAAGGGAATTTCGGCGCGATGGGCGCGTCGTTCCGCGGCACCGCGAGCGCCACGCCCGAGCAACGCGACAACCTCGCGGGTCTCTTGAATCTGCTCGGCCACCCGATCGGCGACGGCGCGGTGTCGTTGATCTATGGCGACGCGTCGCGCTGAGCGCGCGGTCTAGGCTGCGTCGAGTCGCGCGTCGTCATGGGCGCGGGCGATGCGGCGAAGCGAGCGGGTCGGGTCGCTTGATTTCGAGCGGCGGTTCCGGCAACGCACTGAAGCTGCGGTCGATGCCGGGCGGCCGCGACGCGAGATCGATCCGGCGGCGCCGGCCGTTTCGCCGGCGTGCCGACGGCAACCGTCGCGCCGGATGCGACGAGGCCGAGATCGTGACCGCGAGCGTCGCGGGCCGTCGGCAGGCGCCATCGCGTTTCAGGGTTGCGCGGCCGTCGTCGTCGGACCGCCGCCGGTTGCGGCCTGCGCAGCGGCAGCCGCTGCCGGTTGCGTCGCCGCTGGCGTCGGCGCTCCCGCAGGCGCGGACGCCGGCACCGGCGCGGGCGCTTGCATGCCGCCCGTCTCGCGCGTGATCTGCGCGACGTCCCAGCCCCCGCCCAGCGCCTTCACGAGCCCGACTGACGACACCATCCGCTGCCCGGAGATCGTCGCGAGCTTTTGCCGCGCGCTGAACGCGGTCGTCTGTGCGGTCAGCACGTTCAGATAGCCGACCGTGCCCGCCTTGTACTGATTGAGCGTGATGTCGAGCGCGTGCTGCGCGGACTCGACCGCCTGTCGCTGCACGCCGATCTCCTGTTCGAGGATCCGCTGCGACGCGAGGTTGTCCTCGACGTCCTGGAACGCGGACAGCACGGCGGCCCGATACGTGGCGACGTCCTGATCGTAGGTCGCGCGCGCGGCCTCCGTCTGCGCGGCGCGCAGGCCCGCGTCGAACAGCGTCGCGGCGAGCTGCGGGCCGACCGACCAGAAGCGCGCCGGCAGCGTGAAGAGCTGTGACCACACCGAGCTCTGGAAGCCGCCCGACGCCGACAGCGTGAGCGTCGGGAAGAACGCGGCGATCGCGACGCCGATCTGCTCATTCGCGGCGGCCGCGCGCCGTTCGGCGGCGGAGACGTCGGGCCGCCGCTCGAGGATCGCCGACGGCACGTCGATCGGCATCGCGGGCGGCTCGGCCGTGAGCGGCATCGGCGACAGCGAGAACGTTGATGCGGGCTCGCCGACGAGCGTCGCGATCGCGTGCTCGTATTGCGCGCGCGCGATTCCGTTGTCGATCGCGGATGCCTGCGCCGATTGGAGCTGCGTCTGCGCCTGGATCACGTCCGAGCGCGCGGCGACGCCCTGCGCATACTGATTCTGCGTCAGCTGCAGCGATTTCTGGTACGACGCGACGGTGTCGTCGAGGAGCTTTTGTGTCGCGTCGGCGGCGCGCAGCTGGAAATAGGTCTGCGCAAGCGTCGCCTGCGCGGACAGCCGCGCGTTCGCGAGATCGGCGGCGGCCGCCGCTTCGCTCGCCTTCTGCGCGCCGACCGTGCGGCTCACCTTGCCCCACAGGTCCGGCTCCCACGACGCGTCGAGGCCGACGCTATACGTGTTGCCGATCGTGCGCGTCGTGCTGCGCGACGCCGAGCTGCTCGACGACAGCGCGCTCGACGCGCGCGATTCGCTCGCCGTCAGCCCGAGCGTCGGGAAATACGACGCGCGCGCCTCGGCGACGAGCGCGCGCGCCTGCCGATACGCGGCCGCGTATTGCGCGACGGTCTGGTTCGACGTGTTGAGCTTGTCGATCAGCGCATTCAGTTGCGGATCTTCGTAGATCGTCCACCACGGGCCGCGATCCGCGCGGTCGGCCGGTTGCGCGACCTTCCAGCCGGGCGGCGCTTCCTTGTACGCGGCGGGGATCGCTGCGTCGGGACGGTGATAGTCGGGCCCGACCGCGCAGCCGGCGAGCAGCGCGGCGGCCGCGACGGCGACGGCGGTGCTCAGCGCGCGGCGTGCGCGCGGGTGTGGGACTTGCGACATGTTCTGGATTCCTGTCGAAGGAGGCGGCCGCCCGTGGACCGGGCGAGCAGGCGATGCGGCCGAAACGCCGAAGGCGTGGCCGAAATGGTAACTGACGGATGCGGGAATGCGCAGACGTTAGGTTAAAGCGCGGACGGGGCCGGATGTGTTACCGGCGTGGAGCGCCGGTTTACCGTATGTTACGCACCGATGCTGCGTGCCGGCGGTTTGTTATGAGCAGCGGACGGGATCGCCCTGCGGGGCGGCGAGGCATAGCTGCCGCGCCGAAGGCTCCTGAGCCGACGTGGTCCGGCCGCCGCCGTTGCGCGCGGCGCGGCGCCGCCGCTGATCGAACCATGCGAACCCGAGTACCGCGAGCGAGCCGCCCGGCACGATCAGCAGCGCGGCATACAGCGCGATCTTCCAGCCGCGATGCGGACCGGAAAACGTGTGGCGAGCGGTATCGTACAGGTTGCGGCGCAGTGCGCCGGCAGCATGTTTCAGGAACGGCATGGGAAATCCTCGGGACGCACGCCGAACGAACGCGGCTGCGTGGGCAAAGCGGTCTGGGTCAGAACATCGTCTCTGGCGGCGCATTAAGCGCAGAACTCATTGCCTGAAATAATATTGACTATGCAATAAATATTCAAGATACTGGCGGCGTTTTTCCTGGAATGCACTGTTGCGGTTCGTGCAATCGAACGGACAGCTAGACGATGAGCGGCCTTTACGACCCCGAGCACATCGAGCTCGAATCGAGCCTCGGCTATTACCTGACGAAGGCGCGGCAGGCGCTCGTCGAGCGGCTGGATCGCGCGCTCGGCCCGCTCGACCTGACCGCGCAGCAGATCGGCGTGATCCTGCTGCTCGCGCGCGGCTTTGCGCGCACGCCGTTCGAGCTGTCGCGCAAGATGTCGTACGACAGTGGCTCGATGACGCGGATGCTCGACCGGCTCGAGAAGAAGGGTTTCGTCGTGCGCGCGCGCAGCGAATCGGACCGCCGCGTGATCGAGCTCGCGCTGACCGAGCGCGGCGCGCACGCCGCGCAGGCGCTGCCGGGCTTGATCGCGACCGAGCTGAACGCGCAGCTCGTTGGCTTTTCGCCCAGCGAGCTCGCGCTCCTGACGGACCTGCTACGGCGCTTCATCGCGAATGCGCCGGGCGCGGCCGACACCGCGTGCGCGGCGGCGTTGCGGTCGGACGACGATTGACCGGGAATGACATTGGGTAGCCACTGGATCGCGACTCGTAGGTCGCGTATTTATCTGTCTGGGCAGAGGCTGACAAGTCACTTACTGTCGGTCGATGTCGATGCATAAAAGGATGTCGGGGCAACTGTCGCCCCTTAGGAGAGACGCATGGCTGCGACGGCCCCCGCTTCCGCTTCCCCTTCCGCCGAACCGGCGCCGCTGTCGGGCGGCGTGCTCGCGCTGCTGACGGTCGGGCTCGCGCTCGGCACGTTCATGGAGGTGCTCGACACGTCGATCGCGAACGTCGCCGTGCCGACGATTTCCGGCAGTCTCGGCGTCGCGACGAGCGAAGGCACCTGGGTGATCTCGTCGTACTCGGTCGCGTCCGCGATCGCGGTGCCGCTGACCGGCTGGCTCGCGCGGCGGGTCGGCGAGGTCCGGCTCTTCACGCTGTCGGTGCTCGCGTTCACGATCGCGTCCGCGCTCTGCGGCCTCGCGGAAAACTTCGAATCGCTGATCGCGTTCCGGCTGTTGCAGGGCCTCGTGTCCGGCCCGATGGTGCCGCTGTCGCAGACGATCCTGATGCGCAGCTATCCGCCCGCGAAGCGCGGGCTCGCGCTCGGCCTATGGGCGATGACGGTGATCGTCGCGCCGATCTTCGGCCCGGTGATGGGCGGCTGGATCACCGACAACTACACGTGGCCGTGGATCTTCTACATCAATCTGCCGATCGGGATCTTCTCCGCCGTGTGCGCGTTCTTCCTGTTGCGCGGTCGCGAGACGAAGACGACCAAGCAGCGGATCGACGCGATCGGGCTCGCGCTCCTCGTGATCGGCGTGTCGTGCCTGCAGATGATGCTCGACCTCGGCAAGGACCGCGACTGGTTCAATTCCACGTTCATCACCGCGCTCGCGCTGATCGCCGTCGTGTCGCTCGCATTCATGCTCGTTTGGGAGTCGACTGAGACGGAGCCGGTCGTCGATCTGTCGCTTTTCAAGGACCGCAACTTCGCGCTCGGCGCGATGATCATCTCGTTCGGATTCATGGCGTTCTTCGGCTCGGTCGTGATTTTCCCGCTGTGGCTGCAGACCGTGATGGGCTACACGGCGGGCCTGGCCGGCCTCGCAACCGCGCCCGTCGGCTTCCTCGCGCTCGTGCTGTCGCCGCTCATCGGCCGCAACATGCACCGGCTCGACCTGCGGATGGTCGCGAGCTTCGCATTCGTCGTATTCGCCGTCGTGTCGATCTGGAATTCGACGTTCACGCTCGACGTGCCGTTCAACCACGTGATCCTGCCGCGGCTCGTGCAGGGGATCGGCGTCGCGTGCTTCTTCGTGCCGATGACGACGATCACGCTCTCCAGCATCTCCGACGAGCGGCTCGCGAGCGCGTCGGGGCTGTCGAACTTCCTGCGGACGCTGTCGGGCGCGATCGGCACTGCGGTCAGCTCGACGTTTTGGGAAAACGATGCGATCTATCACCACGCGCGCCTCGCGGAATCGGTGAACGTCTATGCGCAGAGCACGGTCGACTACCAGGGCGCGCTCGCGCAGCTCGGCATCGCCGGCCAGGTTTCGACCGCGCAGATCAACCAGATCGTCACGCAGCAGGGCTTCATGATGGCGACCAACGATTTCTTCTACATTTCGGCGCTCGCGTTCGTCGTGCTCGCGGCGCTCGTGTGGGTGACGAAGCCGAAGAAAGGCGCCGGGCCCGCGATGGGGCATTGAGCGGGCGGCTGCGCACGCCTCGCGGCGGACGGTTGCGGGCGGCGGCCGAGACCGGGCGGAGCCGGGCGCCGGGTGTCGACGGCGCGGCGCTCGACCGCCGCTTCAGCGCGCGCGCAGGCTGCCGAACGCGAGGTCGTCGCCCGGATCGACGGGGCCCGTCTCGCGTGCGACGTCGAGCCACGCGCGCGCCGCGTGCGACAGGTAGCCCTTCTTCAGCCAGCCGATCGCGACCGCCCACGTGATCTCCGGCTCGACGATCGGCCGGCACGTGAACTGCGTGGTGTCGAGCCGCCGGCAATAAGGCTCGGGCAGCAGCGCGATGCCGACGCCCGCATGCACGAGCGCCGCCATGAAATCCCAGTGGCCGCTGCGGCTCACGATCTGCGGCGTGAAGCCGACCTTCCGGCACGCGTCGAGCACCGCGTCGTGCAGCGCGAGGCTTTCCGCGTAGAACACGAACGGCTCGTCGGCAAGGTCGGCAAGCGGCACGGTTTCGTTGCCGCCCCAGCGAGAACCGTGGCGCGCGACGAGCCAGAGCGGCGCGCGCACCATCGGCAGCACGTCGAACACAGCCGGATCGACGGGCTCGAGCACCCCGCCCAGCTCCAGCTCGCCCGTGACGAGCGCCTCTTCGATCATCCGCGCCCCCTGCTCGAACAGCTTCAGCTCGATCTTCGGATAGCGCTGCTTGAACGCGGCGATCGCCGGCGTGAACAGCGAGCCGCCGAGCGGCGGGATGCCGATCGCGAGCTCGCCGCGCCCGAGCGTGCCGAGATCGTTCAGCTCGGCCTGAAGCTGCGCCTGCGCGGCGAGCACGTCCTGGCCGCGCTGGTAGACGATCCGGCCGGCGTCCGTCAGCACCATCTGGCGACCGTCGCGCAGCAGGAGCGGCGAGCCGATTTCGTCCTCGAGCGCCTTCACCATCTTGCTGATCGTCGGCTGCGTGACGTGCATCTGCTCGGCCGCGACGGTAAAGCTCTGCTGCCTGACCACCTCGACGAAATAACGCAACGCGCGCAGCTCCATCGGCGCCTCCTTCAGTGAGCGAGTCGGTGAAGATTCCTAAACGGAATGATTTTTATAGAAGCAAGTCATTTTATTTATGATCGCGTGAATCCTATACTGCCTCCATTCAGTAAAGCAAGGCATTTCGGGGCATCCATGACCAAACTCTCGGCAACGGCCACGGCGGCAGCGGCGACCTGCCCGGCAGCGCTGCATGCGCGCGCCGGCCGCGCGGCGCGCATCGTGCTGCAAACGGCCGCGCTCGGCGCGCTGTGGGCGACGATCGACTGGGCGGTGCGCGCGCTCGGCGTGCCCGTGCCGTCCGGCGTGGTCGGCCTCGCAGTGCTGCTCGTGCTGCTGCTGTCGGGCGGCGTCGCGCCCGGCTGGGTGAAGGACGGCGCGAACTGGCTGCTGTCCGACATGCTGCTCTTCTTCATCCCGGCGACCGTCGCGGCGGTCCAGTACGGCGGGCTCTTCAAGGAGGACGGCTGGCGGCTCGCGCTCGTCGTCGTCGCCGGGACGACCTGCGTGATGCTCGCGGTCGCCGTCGCGGTCGACGTGGCGGCAGGCTTCGAACGGCGTCTCGCGGTGATGCGCGTGCGCGCCGGCCGCCGCCGCGCGCGGGCCTGACGCCGACCGCCGCCGCGCCCGCCTTTCTTCCATTTGTTGGTGGCACCGGTTCCATCTAGCGCACCATGACGACGCCCGATCCTTCGTTTCTTTCCGCGCCCGCGAGCGCCGCGATTTCCGCCAGCTGCTTCGCACTGACGATCGCGCTCTATTTCGCGTCGAAGCGTCTCTACGCGTACCGCAAGACGCTGCTCTTCTCGCCGCTCGTGCTCGTGCCGGCCATTCTCGTCGCGCTCGTCGCGCTGACGGGCATCCCGTACGCGGTCTACTTCCACGACACGCGCTGGCTGATGTGGCTGCTCGGCCCGGCGACGATCGCGTTCGCCGTGCCAATCTACGAGTACCGCGCGCTGATGAAGCGCCACTGGTTCTCGCTGACGGTCGGCGTCGTCGTCGGGATCACGGTCGCGATCTGCGGATCGCTGCTGCTGTCGAAGCTGCTGCACCTGTCGCCCGAGCTGCAGCGCAGCCTCGTCACGCGCTCGGTGTCGACGCCGTTCGCGCTCGCCGTGTCCGACAAGATCCACGCGCCGCGCGACCTCACCGCGCTCTTCGTGATCGCGACCGGGATTTGCGGGATGCTCGTCGGCGAGTTCGTGCTCGCGCTCGTGCCGCTGCGCTCGCGGCTCGCGCGCGGTGCGCTCTTCGGCGCGGCCGCGCATGCGGTCGGCACGGCGAAGGCGCGCGAGATCGGCAGCGAGGAAGGCGTCGTGTCGAGTCTCACGATGATGATTGCGGGCGTCGCGATGGTGCTGATCGCGCCGTTGCTGACGCTGCTGCCGATCTGACTTGCCGGTCCGGCCGGGCGCGCCCGCGACGCGCGCCCGATCGCCTTGTCGTTCTGCCTTCGGCTTTCGCCATGCGCGCCCGACGGGCGTCGGACCACCCGATTCGTCCGGCCCGCGCCGGCGGCCGGCCTCCAGCGCCGCCCCGCCCGCCGCTTCCGCGCCTCCGGCTCTGATGACGCGCCCGCTCGCGGCTTCCGCCCGCCTCCGCCTCCGCCGTCCGCATCGCCCCGTTCCGCCCGCGCCCGTTCGACCCGATCGCGTCCCGTCCGGCCCGCCCGAGCGACAAACAAACGGCTGAGATAGCCGCAAATCCCCCTTCTATTCCGCCCATCGCGCCCGGCTCGGATGCCGAACAATGCAGGCTACCTAGAGTCTTTTCGCATGCACGCCATGGCTACCACGACCGCAAACCCGACCGTCGACAAACCGGCCTCGTCCGGCAAGCTCAAGCGCCTCGTCCTTTTCCTGCTGATCGGGCTCGTCGCCGCTGCCGCCGCGGCAGGCGGCACGTATTTCGTGCTGGCGAAGGAAGGCGTGCGCGGCGCGGCGCCGAGCGCGCCCGCACCGCTCGCGGTGCCCGTCTTCTTCGCGCTCGAGCCGCTCACCGTGAATCTGCAGTCGGACGACGGCATCCAGCACTACCTGCGCGTCGGCCTGTCGCTGAAGCTCACCGATGCGAAGGCGCAGGAATACCTGACCCAGCACATGCCGGAGCTGCGCAGCCGGATCCTGCTCGCGCTGTCGAACAAGCATCCCGAGCAGCTCGCGACGCTCGAAGGCAAGCGCGCGCTCGCCGACGAGCTGAAGACGCTGATCGAGCAGCCGACCCAGCCCGGCAATCGGAGCGCACGCATCGACGACGTGCTGTTTACCGAGTTCGTCGTTCAATAACGCCGCCGGCAAAGGAACGAACGCGCATGGGCCACGAAGAATTCATGTCCCAGGAGGAGGTCGATGCACTCCTCAAGGGCGTCACGGGCGAAGACGACTCGGCCGACGAACCGACCGAAGCGTCCGGCGTTCGCCCGTACAACATCGCGACGCAGGAGCGGATCGTCCGCGGCCGGATGCCGGGCCTCGAGATCATCAACGACCGCTTCGCGCGTCTGCTGCGGATCGGCATCTTCAATTTCATGCGGCGCACGGCGGAAATCTCCGTGAGCCAGGTGAAGGTGCAGAAGTACAGCGAGTTCACCCGCAACCTGCCGATTCCGACCAATCTGAACCTCGTGCACGTGAAGCCGCTGCGCGGCACGTCGCTGTTCGTGTTCGATCCGAACCTCGTGTTCTTCGTCGTCGACAACCTGTTCGGCGGCGACGGGCGCTTCCACACGCGCGTCGAGGGCCGCGACTTCACGGCGACCGAGCAGCGGATCATCGGCAAGCTGCTCAACCTCGTGTTCGAGCACTACGCGGTCGCGTGGAAGAGCGTGCGGCCGCTGCAGTTCGAATTCGTCCGCTCGGAGATGCATACGCAGTTCGCGAACGTCGCGACGCCGAACGAGATCGTGATCGTCACGCAGTTCTCGATCGAGTTCGGGCCGACGGGCGGCACGTTGCATATCTGCATGCCGTACTCGATGATCGAGCCGATCCGCGACGTGCTGAGCTCGCCGATCCAGGGCGAGGCGCTCGAGGTGGACCGCCGCTGGGTGCGCGTGCTGTCGCAGCAGGTGCAGTCGGCCGAGGTGGAATTGGTTGCGGATCTTGCCGAGATTCCGACGACGTTCGAGAAGATTCTCAACCTGCGCGCCGGCGACGTGCTGCCGCTCGACATCGTGGAGACGCTCACCGCGAAGGTCGACGGCGTGCCGGTGATGGAGTGCGGATACGGCATTTTCAATGGTCAGTACGCGTTGCGCGTGCAGAAAATGGTCAGCGCAAGCGACACGATGAAGGAAGGTGGATATGACTGAGTTGAATTCGACCCCCGAGACCGACGGCGTCGACGAACAGGCGTTCGCGGACGCCGCGATGCGCGCCGCCGCGGCCGACAAGGCGCCCGCCGACGTGCAGCAGGAAGACGCCGGCATGGACGACTGGGCGGCCGCGCTCGCGGAGCAGAACCAGTTGCCGATCGAGCCGGGCGCGACGGGCGCGGGCGTGTTCCGGCCGCTGTCGAAGGCTGCGGCCGCGTCGACGCACAACGACATCGACCTGATCCTCGATATCCCGGTCAAGATGACGGTCGAGCTCGGCCGCACGAAGATCGCGATCCGCAACCTGCTGCAGCTCGCGCAGGGGTCGGTCGTCGAGCTCGACGGGCTCGCCGGCGAGCCGATGGACGTGCTCGTCAACGGCTGCCTGATCGCGCAGGGCGAAGTGGTCGTCGTCAACGACAAGTTCGGCATTCGGCTCACCGACATCATCACGCCGTCCGAACGCATCCGGAAGCTCAACCGATGAAACCGCGCGTCGCGCCGCTCGTTTCGCCGCGCCGGCCGGCCTTGCGCGTCGCGCGCCCGCTCGCGGCGTCGCCGCGCGGCGTGGAGCGCGCGCTCGCCGGGCTCGCCGCGTTCGCGATCGGCGCGGCGGCGCTGCCCGCATCGGCCGCCGACATGAACGCGGTGAATCACGCGGCGTCGATCGCGTCGGGCGTCGTCGTCGGTTCGGCCGCGCCGTCGCTCGGCGTCGGCGCGGTGCTGCAGACGCTCGTCGGGCTCGCGATCGTGATCGGCCTCGTGTTCGGCTGCGCCTGGCTCGCGCGCCGCTTCGGCTTCCAGCCGTCTCGTCGCGGCGGCGCGCTGAAGGTCGTCGCGAGCGTCGCGGTCGGCGGCAAGGAAAGCGCGACCGTCGTCGAGATCGGTGACACGTGGCTCGTGCTCGGCGTCGCGCCCGGCAACGTGCGCCTGCTGCACACGCTGCCCGCCGGCTCGGCGGGCGTGATCGGCGCGGCAGGCGGCGCGCCCGCGGGCGGCGGGATGCCTCGCGCGCCGGGCGGCGCGGCGATGTCCGGCCAATTTCCCGAGGGCACGTCCTTCGGGGCGCGCTTTCGCGATGCGATGCTCGGCGAAGCCGCGAAGCGCTTCAAGCGCGACGGCGGCGGGGATCGCTGAGATGCCGCGCCTTCGTTTCGTCGCGCCGCGCGCGCATTCCGCCGCGCGCGCCCACTCCGACCGTCGTTCGATGAAGACCACCCTGTTGCGCGGCGCCGTGCGCTGGCTGCCCGCGCTCGCCATCGGCGTCGCGCCGGCGCTCGCCTGCGCGCAGTCGGCCGGTTTGCCGGCATTCAACTCGGCGCCCGGCCCGAACGGCGGCACGACCTATTCGCTGAGCGTGCAGACGATGCTGCTGCTCACGATGCTGTCGTTTCTGCCGGCGATGCTGCTGATGATGACGAGCTTCACGCGGATCATCATCGTGCTGTCGCTGCTGCGGCAGTCGCTCGGCACCGCGTCGACGCCGCCGAACCAAGTGCTCGTCGGCCTCGCGCTCTTCCTCACGCTGTTCGTGATGTCGCCCGTGCTCGACAAGGCTTACACCGACGCCTACAAGCCGTTTTCCGAAGGCACGCTGCAGATGGACCAGGCGGTCCAGCGCGGCACCGCGCCGTTCAAGGCGTTCATGCTGAAGCAGACGCGCGAGACCGATCTCGCGCTGTTCGCGAAGATTTCGAAGGCGGCGCCGATGCAGGGGCCGGAAGACGTGCCGCTGTCGCTCCTCGTGCCCGCGTTCGTCACGAGCGAGCTGAAGACGGGCTTCCAGATCGGCTTCACGATCTTCATCCCGTTCCTCATCATCGACATGGTCGTCGCAAGCGTGCTGATGTCGATGGGGATGATGATGGTGTCGCCCGCGACGGTGTCGCTGCCGTTCAAGCTGATGCTGTTCGTGCTCGTCGACGGCTGGCAGCTCTTGATCGGCTCGCTCGCGCAGAGCTTCACCTAGGCTCCGTTCAACGAGGAGAGTCGAGATGACCCCCGAAAACGTGATGACGCTCGCGCACCAGGCGATGTACATCGGCCTGTTGCTCGCTGCGCCCCTTCTGCTCGTCGCGCTCGCGGTCGGCCTCGTCGTGAGTCTGTTCCAGGCGGCGACGCAGATCAACGAGGCGACCCTGTCGTTCATCCCGAAGCTGCTCGCGGTTGCCGCGACGATGGTGATCGCCGGTCCGTGGATGCTGTCGACGATGACCGACTACCTGCGCGAGATCCTGCTGCGCGTCGCGACGCTCGGCGCGGGCTGACGCCGCCGAGCGCGGCGCTCTCGTCCGCTTTTCCCGCTCCGTCCCGCTTTTGCCATCGACCGATGTTCTCCGTGACCTACGCGCAACTGAACGGCTGGCTCACCGCATTTCTGTGGCCGCTCGTGCGGATGCTCGCGCTCGTCGCGACCGCGCCGGTGACGGGTCACCGCGCGACGCCCGTGCGCGTGAAGATCGGGCTCGCGGGCTTCATGGCGCTCGTCGTCGCGCCGACGCTCGGGCCGATGCCCGTCGTCACCGTGTTCTCCGCGCAGGGCGTGTGGATCATCGTCAATCAGTTCCTGATCGGCGCGGCGCTCGGCTTCACGATGCAGATCGTGTTCGCCGCGATCGAGGCGGCGGGCGACATCATCGGCCTGTCGATGGGGCTCGGCTTTGCGACGTTCTTCGATCCGCACGCGAGCGGCGCGACGCCCGTGATGGGCCGCTTCCTGAACGCGATCGCGATCCTCGCGTTTCTCGCTTTCGACGGCCATTTGCAGGTATTCGCCGCGCTCGTCGATTCGTTCAGGCTCGTGCCGATCTCGGCCGACCTGCTGCGCGCGCCCGGCTGGCAGACGATCGTCGCGTTCGGCGCGATGATTTTCGAGATGGGGCTCCTGCTCGCGCTGCCCGTCGTCGCCGCGCTGTTGATCGCGAACCTGGCGCTCGGGATCCTGAACCGCGCGGCGCCGCAGATCGGGATCTTCCAGGTCGGCTTTCCGGTGACGATGCTGGTCGGCCTGCTGCTCGTCCAGTTGATGGCGCCGAACCTGGTGCCGTTCGTCGGACGGCTCTTCGATACCGGCGTCGATTTGGTCGGGCGCGTCGCGGCCGGCTTGCATTGAGCGGTGCGCGCGCGACGGGTGCGGCGTGCGGCGCGCCGCATCCGTCGGCCGCGCGCTTTCATAGCGTCGTCACGCACGCGATCTTCGGCATCGGCCTGTACGGCACGGGCTCGGCGCGCTTGCGATGCTCGGCATGGGTTGGCGCGACCGAGCAGCCCTTCGTCCTCCCGCTCCCCGCCTTGCTGGAAAACCCCTAAAAGAAAGCCGCGCCCGCGAAAGGTTGCGGAAGGCTTCGTCTCCCTATACTCGTCTCGACGATGCAGCAAGCATCGCTTCATACAGACAACATTGGAGACTCCCGATGCGCACCAGCACCACTCTTCGCGCGCTCAGCTTGGCCGCGGTCGCGGCCGGCCTGTCCTTCGGCTTCGCTTCGCAGTCCGCCTTCGCCGGCGACGGCGGCAAGATCACGATCATGGTGGGCGGCATCACGAAGCTCATCTACCTGCCCGCGCGGCTCACGCAGGAACTCGGCTACTTCAAGGCCGAAGGACTCGATGTCGACCTGCAGTCGCAGCCGGCCGGCGTCGACGCCGAGAACGAGCTGCTCGCGGGCGCGGTGCAGGGCGTCGTCGGCTTCTATGATCATACGATCGACCTGCAGAGCAAGGGCAAGGACGTGAAGGCGATCGCCGTGCTCTGCCAGGTGCCGGGCGAGGTCGAGATGGTGTCGACGAAGGCGGCCGGATCGATCAAGTCGATGGCCGACGTGAAGGGCAAGACGCTCGGCGTGACGGGCCTCGGCTCGTCGACGAGCTTCCTCACGCAGTATCTCGCGCAGCAGCACGGGATTGCGGCGAACCAATACACGATGCTGCCCGTCGGCGCTGATGCGAGCTTCATCGCGGCCGTGAAGCAAAGCCGCATCGATGCGGGGATGACGACCGAGCCGACCGTGTCGGTGCTCGAGAAGAGCGGCGACGCGAAGGTGCTCGTCGACATGCGCACGCTCGACGGCACGCGCGCCGCGCTCGGCGGCACGTATCCGGCGGCGAGCCTGTACGTGCAGTCCGCTTGGGCCGACACGCACGAGGCGGAGGCGACGAAGCTCGCGCACGCGTTCGCGCGCACGATGCAGTTCATCCACACGCACAGCGCGGAAGAGATCGCCGCGAAGATGCCCGCCGACTACCAGAAGGACAAGGCGCTCTACGCGAGCGCGCTGAAGGCGTCGCTGCCGATGTACACGCCCGACGGCAAGATGCCCGCCGACGGTCCGGCGACGGTGTTGAAGGTGCTGTCCGCGTTCAATCCGTCGGTGAAGGGCAAGCACATCGATCTGTCGAAGACTTATACGAACGAGTTCGTGAACGCGAAGTAAGCGATCCGAACGACAAGCGGCCAGTTTTGAACCAGGCTCACGAGGGCCGCCGGCGCCGCGCGGAGGCGCCGGTTTCGATGCAGGACTTCAAGCGATGAATCAACATGTTTCGGCCAATGCACCCGCGATCGAGTTTCGCAACGTGTCGTGCCGCTTCATCTCGCCGGACGGCCGTGCAACCGTCGCGCTGCACGACTTCACGATGTCGGTCGCGCGCGGCGAGTTCGTCGCGATCGTCGGCCCGACGGGCTGCGGCAAATCGACGACGCTCAACATGATCACGGGGCTCCTCAAGCCCGTATCGGGCGAGGTCCGCGTGATGGGCAAGCCCGTCGACGGCATCGATCCCCGAATCGGCTTCGTGTTTCAGGCCGATGCGGTGTTCCCGTGGCGCACGGTGATCGACAACGTCGCGGCCGGCCCGATGTTTCGCGGCCGCTCGAAGGAATCCGCGTACGCGCAGGCGGAGGAATGGATCCGCCGCGTCGGGCTCGATAAATTCACGAAGCACTACCCGCACCAGTTGTCGGGCGGCATGAGAAAGCGCGTCGCGCTCGCGCAGACGTTCATCAACCAGCCGGAAATCCTGCTGATGGACGAGCCGTTCTCGGCGCTCGACATGCAGACGCGCACGCTGATGCAGGACGAGCTGCTGCAGCTCTGGTCGGCGAACAAGGGCTCGGTGGTGTTCGTCACGCACGATCTCGAAGAGGCGATCGCACTCGCCGACCGTGTGTTCGTGCTGACGTCGCGCCCGGCGACGCTCAAGCGCGTGTACGAGATCGATCTGCCGCGCCCGCGCGTCACGTCGGAAGTGCGCTACGAGCAGCGCTTCATCGAAATCTCGAAGGACATTTGGCACGATCTGCGCGAAGAAGTGCAGATCGGATAAACAGGAAAGGATTGGAGCATGACTGACATGACGCTTCCGACGCCGCTTGGCACCACCACCACCACATCGCTCGAAGACGAAGAGCGCGCCGCGCAGCGCCGACTGCGGCGGCGCCGGCACTTGATCGTCGGGTTGCGCATCGCGGTGCTCGTCGTTGCGCTCGGCGGCTGGGAAATCGCCGCGCGGCTCAAGTGGATCGACCCGTTCTTCTTCTCGATGCCGTCGCTGATCGTCGCGCAGATCCAGGACTGGTTCGTCAACGGCACGTCGCAGGGCCCGCTGCTGCTGCAGGTCTGGGTGACGCTCGAGGAGACGATCGCCGGCTTCCTGATCGGCTCGGTCGCGGGCGTCTTCTGCGGAATCGTGCTCGGCCGCAACAAGCTGCTCGCCGACGTGTTCGGTCTCTACATCCAGATCGCGAACTCGATTCCGCGCGTCGTGCTCGGTTCGATATTCGTGATCGCGCTCGGCCTCGGGATGGCATCGAAAATCGCGCTCGCGGTCGTGATGGTGTTCTTCGTCGTGTTCGGCAACGCATTCCAGGGCGTGCGCGAAGCGGACCGCTATCTGATCGCGAACGCGCAGATCCTCGGCGCGTCGCGCCGGCAGATCACGACGTCCGTCGTGATTCCGTCCGCGCTCAGCTGGATTCTCGCGAGCCTGCACGTGAGCTTCGGCTTCGCGCTCGTCGGCGCGGTCGTCGGGGAATTTCTGGGTTCCAAGCAAGGCATCGGCCTGCTAATCTCGACCGCTCAGGGCGCGTTCAACGCGAGCGGCGTGTTTGCCGCGATGATCGTGCTCGCCGTCGTGGCGCTCGCTGCCGACTTCCTGCTGACGCGGCTCGAGAAGCGGCTCCTGAAGTGGCGGCCCGCCGCGTTCTGAAGACGATGCATCAGCGAAACGGCGCATCTTCGGTGCGCCGTTTCGTTTTTGGGCTGGAATGTGGGAGATAACGGCATGTCGCACAGCCTGCGCGGCCGACTGCTTTGGTGGCTGCTGCTGCCGCTTGCCGTATTCGTCGTGATTGCGGGCGCGATGTCGTACGACACCGCGCGCAAGACGGCCGACCTCGTGCAGGACGGCGCGCTCGTCGCGTCGGCGCGCGCGATCGCGGAGGACGTCGACTGGGAAAGCGGCGCGCTCGTCGCGAACGTGCCGCCCGCGGCGCTCGAATTGTTCGAATCGCCCGCGCAGGACCAGGTGTACTACAAGGTCCGTACGGGCGGCGGCCGGCTGCTCGCCGGCAGTCCCGATCTCGACGGCCCGCCCGTCGCGACCCGGCCCGTCGCTCAGCCGGTGCTGTTCGATACGACGCTCAACGGGCTCGCGATCCGCGCGGTCGCATACACGCGCGAGCTGTACAACGCGGGCGACACGGAGACGGTGACGGTCGTTGTCGGCAAGACGCAGACGTCGCGGCAGATGATGATCGCGGCGATCTGGCATCCGCAGCTCTGGCGGCTCGCGCTGATGCTCGCGCTCGCGATGGCGCTCGTCTATCTCGGCCTCACGTTCGAGCTGCGGCCGCTGATGAAGCTGAAGGACGACGTCGCGGACCGCGAGCCGATGGAGCTCGAGCCGATCCGCACCGAGCGTCTGCAATTCGAGCTGCGCCCGATCGTCGACGCGATCAATCAGTGCATCGCGCGGCTCAACCTGCATGCGGCGACGCAGCGCCGCTTCATCGCCGATGCCGCGCATCAGCTGCGCACGCCAATCGCGGTGATCGACACGCAGATCCAATGCGCACGGCAGCGCGAGAACGACGATGCGGCGCTCGCCGGGCTACTCGCGTCGATGCAGCGCAGCAGCCGCAAGATGGCGGACGTCACCGACAAGCTGCTCCTGCTCGCGCACGCGGAAGCGGCGTCGCCCGCGCGCCTGAACGCACGCGTCGAAGTCGCGGCCGTCGTGTCCGGCGTGCTCGAGGAGGCGATCGTGCTCGCCGAGCGGCGCCGCATCGATCTCGGCGCGGAGCTCGACGACGACCTGCAGGTTGCGGGCAGCGAGAGCCTTTTGTCGGCGCTCCTGATGAATCTCGTCGACAATGCGGTGCGCTACGCGCACGAAGGCGGCCGTGTGACGGTGAGCGCGCGGCGCGACGGCGATGAAGTCGTGCTCGAAGTCGTCGACGACGGCCCCGGCATTCCGGCCGAAGCGCGGCCGCACGTGTTCAAGCGGTTCTACCGGGTCGCGAAGGACGAGGAAGGTACGGGCCTCGGACTCGCGATCGTCGAAGAGATCGCGCAGTTGCACGGCGGCACGGTTGCGCTCGCGACGGGCCCCGGCAACCGCGGCGTCAAGATGACCGTGCGCCTGCCCGCCTATCGCAATTGAGAGAGTCTCGATGAAACTGCTGCTCGTGGAAGACAATGCGGAACTCGCGCACTGGATCGTCGATCTGCTGCGCGGCGAGGGCTTCGGCGTCGATTCGGCGCCGGACGGCGAGAGCGCGGACACGGTGTTGAAGGCGCAGTGCTACGACGCGCTGCTGCTCGACATGCGGCTGCCCGGCATGAGCGGCAAGGAACTGCTCGCGCGGCTGCGCCGCCGCGGTGACAACGTGCCCGTGCTGATGCTGACCGCGCACGGCTCGGTCGACGACAAGGTCGATTGCTTCAGCGCGGGTGCCGACGATTACGTCGTGAAGCCGTTCGAGTCGCGCGAGCTCGTCGCACGGATCCGCGCGCTGATCCGGCGGCAATGCGGCGTCGGCGCGACGCAGCTCGCGTGCGGCGATCTCGTCTACCTGTTCACGACGCGCGAGTTTCAATGCAGCGGCGTGCCGCTCGTGCTGCGCCGCCGCGAGCACGCGATCCTCGAGACGCTGATGCTGCAGCAGGGCAAGACGGTATCGAAGGCTCGGCTGATGGACAGCGTGTACGGCCTCGACGACGAGCCGAGCGCCGACGCGATCGACATCTACATCCACCGGCTGCGCAAGCATTTGTCCGGCTCGGTCGCGCAAATCATCACGCTGCGCGGGCTCGGCTACATTCTACGAACGAAGGATGCGGCCGAGTAGGCCGCCGCGCGATTCGTCGCACGCCGCACGCACGCGGCGCACGCACCGGATGCCCGCGCACAATTAGTTCGTCCTGCTTCGCGAATCGTCCGACGTTTTCCAGCGCCGCGTCGCGCGACGGCGCTCGTCTGCCTGACGCATCGGAAAGACGCGTACCACCCGTGTTTATCCCGAGATATCCGACCCGCGCGCGAAAGCGGCGCGAAGGATTGCGCCGACTACGATGACGTGGCCGTTCGATGCGCATCGCATCGCGTAGGCGCGGCCAACGCTGCGTAGTACGAAAGAATGGCGGTCAACACGATATCGGAGGGGACGATCTTGAAACGACAATACCTGGCACTTTCCATCGCGACGGCCGCCTGTGCGGCGCCGCAAGCGCACGCGCAGTCGAGCGTCCAGCTCTATGGGCTCATCGACTTGAGCGTGCCCACCTATCAGTCGCACGCGAACGCGAAGGGCGATCACGTGATCGGCATGGGGCTCGGCGGCGAGCCGTGGTTCAGCGGCAGCCGCTGGGGCTTGAAGGGGGCGGAGGACATCGGCGGCGGCACGAAGGTGATCTTCCGACTCGAAAGCGAATACCGGATGGGCGACGGCCAGATGGAGGACCCGGGCCAGATCTTCGATCGCGACGCGTGGGTCGGCATCGAAAACGATACGATCGGCAAGTTCACCGCGGGCTTCCAGAACACGATCGCGCGCGACTCGTCGGCGATCTACGGCGACCCGTACGGTTCGGCGAAGCTGACGACGGAGGAAGGCGGCTGGACGAACGCGAACAACTTCAAGCAGATGATTTTCTACGCGGCGAGCGCGACGGGCACGCGCTACAACAACGGCCTCGCGTGGAAGAAGCTGTTCAGCAACGGCATCTTCGCGAGCGCGGGCTACGCGTTCAGCAATTCGACGAGCTTCGCGCAGGACTCGACCTACCAGGTCGCGCTCGGCTACAACGGCGGCCCGTTCAACGTGTCGGGCTTCTTCAGCCACGTGAACCACGCGGGCTACGCGAACAAGTCGTTCTCGGTCGGCGGCAACTATACGTTCGACATCTTCCGCATGAATGCCGGCTACTTCCGCTATCTCGGCAATCAGGGCGCGCTCGGTCAGCGCCAGGACAACGCCTGGACCGTGTCGTTCAAGGTCGCGCCGAAGGGCGCGCTCGACTACGAACTCGGCTATCAGCAGATGCGCGTGCATAACGCCGCGTACAACACCGACGGCGACATTCCGAATGCAAACCTCGGCGACTTCAGCCTGACGTCCGGCGTCGGCAACGGCTTCAAGGAGACGCTGTACGGATCGGTGTTCTATCACCTGTCGAAGCGCACGGAGCTTTATCTCGCCGGCGACTACATGCGGCTGCACGGCGGCTACACGGTTGCATCGACGCACGGCTCAACCAATCAGCTCGAGCTGACGACCGGCATCCGCACGCGATTCTGATCCACTGCGCGATACGGCCGGCCGCGACGCGGCCGTGTCGCGCGCCTCCGCTTCTCCCGTTCCGTTCGCTCGATCTCCAGCGAGACAATGCGGTATTCGACAGCCCGGCTCACACGCCGGGCTTTTTGTTTTCGATCCGCGGCACGGGCACCGGCAAAACCGCACAAAGACGGCCGCCTTCCGAACCTGTGGTAAACATCTGCGTCGCCGAACGCGGCGCGATCCCCGGCGCCGACGCCGCAGCCCCTGCCCGGCGGCGCGCGCCGGCGCCCCGGCCGTAAGTCCTTGACCTACGGCGGACGGATCGCTAGCGTTTCGCCTTTGCCGCGCCGCGCGGGCCCGGGAATCGGGCTTGCGCCGGCGCGAAGACATGCAATGGATGGGAAGGATGATGCAAAAACTCGATGCGGCGAGCCCGGAAGCGCAATCCGCGGATCTCGTGTCCGCGAACGTCGAGCGCCTGAAGGCGCTCTTTCCGGACGTGGTGACCGAAGGACCGGACGGCGCGTCGGTGAACCTCGACGCGCTCGCGGCGCTCGTCGGCGCGCCGGCCGTCGCCGACGCCGACGAGAAATACGGCCTCAACTGGCACGGCAAGCGCCGCGCGCGCCGGCTCGCGCTCACGCCGTCGACGGGCACGCTGCGCCCGTACCCGCGCGAAAGCGTCGACTGGGCGTCGACCCGCAATCTGATGATCGAGGGCGAAAACCTCGAGGTGCTGAAGCTGTTGCAGAAGAGTTACGCGGGGCGCGCGAAGCTCGTCTACATCGATCCGCCGTACAACACCGGCAAGGATTTCGTCTATCCGGACAATTTCACCGACAGCCTGCGCCACTATCTCGAGCTGACCGGCCAGACGACGGGCGGCAAGAAGGTCAGCAGCAACACCGACGCGAGCGGCCGTTTCCACACGGACTGGCTCAACATGATCTATCCGCGCCTGAAGCTCGCGCGCGACCTGCTCGCCGACGACGGCGTGATCGCCGTGCACATCGACGAGCACGAACAGCACGCGCTCGTGCTCGTGATGCGCGAGATTTTCGGTGAGGACAACGAGCTCGGCGTCGCGGTGTGGGACAAGCGCAATCCGAAGGGCGACGCGCGCGGGATCGCGTACCAGCATGAATCGATCGTGCTGTTCGCGCGCGACGCGGAACTGCTGTTCGAGCGCGCGCCGCTCAAGCGCCCGAAGCGCAACGCGCAGCGGATGCTCGACGCGGCGCGCGGCGCGATCGCGCGCGCGTCGACGATCGCGGAAGCGAACGTCGCGTACCGGAGCTGGGTGAAGTCGCAGACGACGCTGTCGGGGGGCGAGGCGATGTACGACCGGATCTCGGCCGACGGCCGCGTCTACCGGCTCGTGTCGATGGCGTGGCCGAACAAGAAGAAGGCGCCCGACGACTACTTCGCGCCGCTCGCGCATCCGGCGACGGGCAAGCCGTGCCCCGTGCCCGAGCGCGGCTGGCGCAATCCGCCCGCGACGATGCAGGCGCTGCTCGACAAGGGGCTCGTCGAATTCGGTGCGGACGAAACGACGCAGCCGCAGCGGATCTACTTCCTCGACGAGAACATGTACGAGAACGTGCCGTCGGTGTTGCCGTTCGGCGGCTCGGACGACGCGCTCCTGAAATCGCTCGAGATTCCGTTCGATCAGCCGAAGCCCGTCGAATTCGTTGCGTCGATCATCGGCTGGTGCACGGACGGCGATGACCTGATCGTCGATTTCTTCGGCGGCTCGGGCACGACCGCGCATGCGGTGATGGCGCTCAACGCGGCCGACGGCGGCAACCGCCGCTACGCGCTCGTGCAACTGCCCGAGCCGCTCGACGCCGACAGCAAGGACCAGAAGGCCGCCGCCGATTTCTGCGCGGCGCGGCGCAAGCCGCTCAATCTCGCCGAACTGACGAAGGAGCGGCTGCGGCGCTCGGCGGCGAGGATCGCGGCCGAGCATCCGGGCGTGCGCGCCGATCTCGGCTTTCGCGTGTTCAAGCTCGATTCGACGAACGTCTCCGAGTGGGACCCGCGCGGCGACGACATCCAGCAGTCGCTGCTCGCGGCCGTCGAGCACATCAAGCCGAGCCGTTCCGACGAAGATCTGCTGTACGAACTGATGCTGAAGCTCGGCCTCGACCTGTGCGCACCGATCGAAGCGCGGGCGATTGCCGGCAAGGCGGTCTACGTGATCGACGGCGCGATCGTCGCGTGCTTCGACGCGCACATCGATCGCGCGGCGACCGACACGCTGGGCGAAGGCATCGTCGAGCTGATCGCGGCATCGGCGGCGGCGGGCGCCGCAGACGCGCGCGACGTGACCTGCGTGTTCCGCGACAGCGGCTTCACCGACGACGTCGCGAAGGTGAACCTGTCGGCGATCCTCGAGCAGCACGGCGTGAAGCGCATCCGGAGCCTCTGATGCGCGCACGCGAGCCACACGCAGACAAGGAAGGTTGAGCATGCAGTTGTATTTCGAGTCGGATCTCGACTATCAGCTCGAAGCGATCGAGGCGGTATGCGATCTGTTTCGCGGCCAGGAGGCGTGCCGCGCCGAATTCAGCGTGACCGCGCAAGCCGCGCGGCGGCGCGCGACGCCGCAGATGTCGCTCGGGATGGCCGAGTCGGGGCTCGGCGTCGGCAATCGCCTGACGCTCGACGCCCACGCGTTCGCCGAGAATCTCGCGCGCGTGCAGGTGCGCAACGGCCTGCCGCCGTGCGGCGCGCCGAGCTCGAACGATTTCACCGTCGAGATGGAAACGGGCACGGGCAAGACCTACGTCTACCTGCGCACGATCTTCGAGTTGCACCGCCGCTTCGACTTCACGAAGTTCGTGATCGTCGTGCCGTCGGTCGCGATCAAGGAAGGCGTGTACAAGACGCTGCAGATCACTGAGCAGCATTTCAAGCGCCTGTACGCGGGCGTGCCGTTCGACTACTTCGTCTACGATTCGGCGAAGCTCGGCGAGGTGCGCAGCTTCGCGTCGAAGTCGACCGTGCAGATCATGATCGTCACGGTCGCGGCGATCAACAAGAAGGACGTCAACAATCTCTATAAGGATAGCGAAAAGACGGGCGGCGAGAAGCCGATCGATCTGATCCGCGCGACGCATCCGATCGTGATCGTCGACGAGCCGCAAAGCGTCGACGGCGGGCTGGAAGGGCGCGGCAAGGAAGCCCTCGACGCGATGCGGCCGCTGTGCACGCTGCGCTACTCGGCGACCCACGCCGACAAGTATCAGATGCTGTACCGGCTCGATGCGATCGACGCGTACGAGCGCAAGCTCGTCAAGCAGATCGAGATCGCGTCGGCGACGGTCGAGGACGCGCACAACAAGCCGTTCATGCGCGTGATATCGATCGGCAGCCGGCGCGGCGCGATCACGGCGCGCGTCGAGCTCGACGTCGCGACGCCCGCCGGCGACGTCGAGCGGCTGACGCTCGCCGTCGCGGACGGCGACGATCTCGAGCGAGTCACGAAACGCGCGGTCTACGCGAATTTCCGGATCGGTGCGATTCACGCGGCGCGCGGCGCCGAGTACCTCGAACTGCGCTATCCGGGCGGCGACGCGTTCCTGTCGATCGGCGATGCGTACGGCGATGTCGATGTGCCCGCGATCCGGCGCGAGATGATCCGCCGCACGATCCGCGAGCATCTCGACAAGGAGCTGCGCTTGAAGCCGCTCGGCGTGAAAGTGCTGTCGCTCTTCTTCGTCGACGCGGTCGACAAGTACCGCAAGTACGACCGGCACGGCCATCCGTTCAAGGGCGACTACGCGTTGCTGTTCGAGGAAGAATACCGTCGCGCGGCGAAGCTGCCCGCGTATCGCGCGCTGTTCGACGGCGTCGATCCCGCAGGCGCGGGCGCGGCCGAGGCTGTGCACGACGGCTACTTCTCGATCGACAAGAAAGGCGGCTGGACCGACACGAGCGACAAGAGCGCGGGCAGCCGCGAGAATGCGGAGCGCGCGTACAGCCTCATCATGAAGGACAAGGAGCGGCTGCTGTCGTTCGACACGCCGCTCAAGTTCATCTTCTCGCACTCGGCGCTGAAGGAAGGCTGGGACAACCCGAACGTGTTCCAGATCTGCACGCTGCGCGACATTCATAGCGAGCGCGAGCGTCGCCAGACGATTGGCCGCGGGCTGCGTCTCGCCGTCGATCAGCGCGGCGAGCGCGTGCGCGGCTTCGACGTCAACACGCTGACGGTGATCGCCGGCGAGAGCTATGAGCAGTTCGCCGAAAACCTGCAGAAGGAAATCGAGGCCGATACGGGGATTCGCTTCGGCGTCGTCGAAACGCATCAGTTCGCGGCGCTGCCCGTTCCGGCCGCGGACGGCAGCGTGCAGCCGCTCGGCATCGAGCGGTCGACGGCGCTTTGGACGTACCTGAAGGACGCCGGCTATCTCGATGCGCGCGGCCGCGTGCAGGACACGCTGCGCGCGGCGCTCAAGCTGCGTGCGCTGCCGCTCCCCGCCGAATTCGACGCGCAGCGTACGCTGATCGTCGACATGCTGCGCAAGCTCGCGGGCCGGCTCGACGTGCGCAACGCGGACGAGCGTCGCCACATCGCGCTGCGCCGCGATGCGCAAGACAAGGCGGTGTATCTCGGCGATGCGTTCCGCGCGCTGTGGGACCGCATCAAATATCGAACCACGTTTCGCGTGAATTTCGACAATGCACGCTTGATCGAGCGCTGCATTGCCGCGCTGAAGGCGGCGCCCGAGGTCACGCACGCGCGGCTGCAGTGGCGCAAGGCCGATATCGCGATCGACGCGGCGGGCGTCGAGGCGATCGAGACCGCGGATGCCGGCACGATCGCGATCGACGAAGGCGAACTCGATCTGCCGGATCTGCTGACCGAGCTGCAGGACCGCACGCAGCTCACGCGGCGCACGATCGCGACGGTGCTGATCGAAAGCGGCCGGCTCGTCGAATTCCCGCGCAATCCGCAGCGCTTCATCGCGCTCGTCGCCGCGACGCTCGAGCGCTGCAAGCGCGATGCGCTCGTCGACGGGATCGAATACAAGCTGCTCGGCGAGCAGCACGCCCATGCGCTGTCGCTGTTCGAGGACGAGCCGCTCACCGGCTATCTGTCGAGCATGCGGCGCGACGCGACGAAATCAATCCACGAGGATGTGCCGTGCGATACAACGGCCGAGCTCGCATTCGCCGACGCGCTCGAGCAAGACGACGCG
Organism: Burkholderia sp. BDU5; assembly: GCF_001522845.1. Classification (NCBI taxonomy): domain Bacteria; kingdom Pseudomonadati; phylum Pseudomonadota; class Betaproteobacteria; order Burkholderiales; family Burkholderiaceae; genus Burkholderia; species Burkholderia sp. BDU5. The sequence continues at coordinate 192,083 of NZ_LOWC01000159.1, forward strand.
GTCAGGCTGTACGCGAAGCTGCCCGGCTGGTTCAAGATCCCGACGCCGCTCGGCAACTACAGCCCGGACTGGGCGGTGATGATCGCCGAAAACGACGGGTCGCGGCTCTATTTCGTCGTCGAGACGAAGAGCGGCCTCGCCGACGGCGATCTGCGGGCCTACGAGCGGCGCAAGATCCAGTGCGGCGCCGCGCATTTCCGCGCGCTGGAAGCGGCCGTCGATGACCCGGCGCGCTATGTGCGCGCACGCACCGTCGACGATCTGCCGACGACCGCTGCAAACGCGCACGACGCGGCCTGAGCTTCGTCGCCGCGTTGCTTCGCTGCGCCGCCGCATCGCCGTTCGTTTCCGGCACGTGGCGCGCAGCGGCTTCCCGCCGCATCCGTACGCGCGATCCCCTTCCCTGCTGCGTTTCGCCGCGCGCGCCGGATTTCCCGAGGCGCGCGCTGCATCGCGCCATGTCGCGCACTTCATTTCGTCATCCGTAACGTCGGACGATGTCCGTGTGCATCGTCGAGCTAGTGTTTGTGCGCCCTCGGGAAAGATGCGCGCCGCACGCTGCTCCACACTCCGTGCCGAAGATCGACGACGACGCCTCGAGCGTCGCCGCGCATAACGACAACCCCAACGGAGACGACGATGAAGAAGTTTGCGGTAGCGGCGGCGGGCCTGGCCGTCGCGACGGGCGCGCATGCGTCCGACGGCAGTGTGGCGCTGTTCGGCCTGATCGATGCCGGCGTGTCCTACGTGTCGAACGAAGGCGGCAAGCACAACCTGCATTTCGACGACGGCATCGCGGTGCCGAACCTGTGGGGGCTCAAGGGGACGGAGGATCTCGGCGGCGGTGCGAAGGCGATCTTCGAGCTGACGTCGCAATATGCGCTCGGCAATGGCGCCGCGCTGCCGACGCCAGGCTCGATGTTCTCGCGCACCGCGCTCGTCGGCTTGTGGAGCGAGCGCCTCGGCAGCGTGACGTTCGGCCAGCAATACGATTTCATGACCGATTCGCTGACGTTCGGCTCGTTCGACGGCGCGTTCCGCTACGGCGGCCTTTACAACTTCCGCCAGGGGCCGTTCTCGAAGCTCGGGATTCCCGACAATCCGACCGGCTCATTCGACTTCGACCGGATGGCGGGCTCGAGCCGCGTGTCGAACTCGGTCAAGTACACGAGCGCGAACCTGAACGGTCTCGTGTTCGGCTTGCTGTACGGTTTCGGCAATCAGGCGGGCGGCGGATTGTCGACGAACAGCACGGTGAGCGCGGGCCTCAAGTACGAGACGGGCAACTTCGCGCTCGGCGCCGCATACGTCGAGGTCAAATATCCGCAGATGAACAACGGCCACGACGGCCTGCGCAACTGGGGGCTCGGCGCGCGCTACGCGCTGTCGGCGTTCGACCTGAACCTGTTGTACACGAACACGAAGAACACGCTGACGGGCGCGGGGATCGACGTGATCCAGGCGGGCGCGCGCTACGTCGGCGCGCCGTGGACGATCGGCGCGAATTACGAATACATGAAGGGCAACGCGCAGCTCGACCACAACTATGCGCACCAAGTCACGGCGGCCGTCCAGTACGCGCTGTCGAAGCGCACGTCCGCGTACGTCGAGACGGTGTATCAGTACGCGGGCGGCAGCGCCGGCGCGCACGCGTGGATCAACGGCGTGATGGGGCCCGATGCGCAATCGAGCTCGCGCTCGCAGTTCCTCGCGCGCATCGGGATGCTGACCCGCTTCTGAGCCCGGCGGCCGCGGCGCGAAGCCGGCCGGCGCAAACGCCGGGCGCGCCGCACGCACCGGCCGCCGGCCGCCGACCACACGCGCGGCGCGATCGCGCGCATTCTTCCGATGATCGCCGACTCCATCGGCGGTTGCGCCGCCCCGAAGTCTTATGTGGGCCAGCGCACATCACGCCGCTGCCACCGCCTCACAATCGACGCTCGGGCAGCCGAGCTCACGTTCCGGAGTAAACCGGATTCAGTCCGCCCAAAATATTTAATATGCTAAGTATATCCGGGTGACTGGATGCTCAGCTTTGGTCCGGCTAGACGTGTACTCGCAAGGAGCGCATGGTGAACGGCAGATTCTTCACGACGGCGGGTGAATCGCCCGCGTTCCGCGGCCGCGCTTGGGGCCGCGTCGTCACGCAGTATTTCGGCGGACTCGATGCGTGCTGCGACGACGGCGACGCGTTCGACGCGCAGCTCAGCCAGTACGAGATCGGCCCGATGCGGGTGTTCACGATCGCCGCGCCCGCGCACCGGATCGTGCGCCCCGTCGCGGCGCTGCACGATCACGGCTCCGACTACTTCAAACTGATCCTGCAATTGAGCGGCGAGAGCGAGATCGAACAGCGTGGCAAGGTGTTCAGGCTGCGCACGGGCGACTGGAGCCTGTACGATCCGCGCGTGCCGTACAGCATCGCGAACCTGACGCACGTCGAGCAGCTCGCGATTCAGATCCCGCGCAAGCAGCTCGGCGGCTTCGCGGTGCCTGACCTGCATACGTCCGACGCGCGCGAGTTCGAACTCAAGGGATTGTTCTCGTTGCTGTCGTCGTTTCTCGTATCGTTGTCCGAACAATTGCCGTCGCTGCCCGGCACGACGGGCACCGCGCTGTCGGAGACGATTCTCGGCCTCATCGTGTCGACGCTGACCGCGCAGCACGACGCGCAAGGTACGCACATGGCGCTGCCCACTGTGTTGAGGATGCGCGTCAAGCAATACATCCAGGGCCATCTCGCCGACGCCGACCTGTCGATCGACCGGATCGCGCGCGAGCTGCGCTGCTCGAAGCGCTACCTGCACCGGATCTTCGAAGAGGAAGGCGTGACGATAGACCGCTACATCTGGTCGAACCGGCTCGAGCGCTGCAAGGAGGCGCTCGACAATGCGCGCGCGGCGAAGCCTGCCATTTCCGAGATCGCATTCAGTTGGGGATTCAGCAGCAGCGCGCATTTCTGCCGCAGCTTCAAGCAGCGCTACGGAATGACGCCGCGCGAGTTCGTGCGGCAACGCACGTCGTCCTGAACGCGAGTCCGCGCCGGCGGCCGGCGCTGTTGCATCGCGCCGGCCGCCGCTTCCTTCGGAAACATCAAGCCGCGCTCGCGCCGCTTCCCTTCGATGCCAGATAGCTGCCGTGCAGAATCTCCGGCCGCTCGCGCAGCGTCTGCGCGCTGCCGGCGAACGCGACGCGTCCGCGTTCGAGCACATATGCGTCGGTCGCGAGCGCGAGCGCGATCGTCGTGAACTGCTCGATCAGCAGCACCGCGACGCCCTGCTTCGCGATCTGCGCGACGGTCTGAGCGAGACGCTTCGTCACGGTCGGCGCGAGGCCGAGCGACAGCTCGTCGATCAGCAGCGTGTGCGGCTCGCCGATCAGCGCTTGCGACACGCACACCATCTGCTTCTGTCCGCCCGACAGATCGTTGCCGCGCGCATCGAGCTTGGACTTCAGCTCCGGGAAGATCGCGAGCACGCGCTCGATCGCATCGTTCAGTCGTCGCGTCGGCAGAAACGCGCCCGCGGCGCGCAGGTTGTCGAGCACCGACAGATCGCCGAGCACGCGATGCCCTTCCGGCACGACCGCGATCCCGCGACGACGCACCGCTTCCGGCCGCAGCGCGCCGAGCGGCGCGCCGTCGAGCAGCACGTCGCCCGACGTGGCGGGCAGCACGCCGGCGATGCTCATCACGAGCGTCGACTTGCCGGAGCCGTTCGCGCCGACGAGCGCCGTCACCCGGCCGGGCGCGACCGCGAGCGACACGCCGTGCAGCACGGGCTTGTTCGCGCGATGGACGACGAGGTCTTTCACTTCAAGCCGCATGTTCGTCAGCCTCCTTGCCGAGATACGCGCTGCGCACGACCGGATCGTCGAGCACCGCGCGCGTTGGCCCGAGCGCGAGCCGCTTGCCGAAGTCGAGCACGAGCGTCTCGGCGCACACGGCGTCGATCAGATCGACGTCGTGATCGATCAGCAGCACCTGCGCGCCGGTGAGTTCTGGAATGCGAACGATCACGTCGCGCAGCCGAGCCGCCTCCGATTCGTTCAATCCCGCGCCCGGCTCGTCGAGCAGCAGCAGACGCGGCTCGCCGACGAGCGCCTTGCCGAGCTCGAGCATCCGCCGCTGATACAGGTTGAGCGCCGCGCCCGGCACGTGCGCGACGTCGGCGAGGCCGACGAGCTCGAGTGCGCGCACGGTGTCGTCGCGCGCCGCGAGCGCCGGCATCACGTGCTCGGCGAGCGCGAGCACGTTGTCGTAAACGGTCAGATCCTCGACGATCTGTTCAGTCTGGAACGTACGCCGCACGCCTGCGCGCACGCGCTCGGTGACGGACAGCCCGAGCAGCGCGCGGCCGTCGAGCGCGACGCTGCCCGCGCGCGGCCGCAGAAAGCCGCTCAGCACGTTGAGCAGCGTCGTCTTGCCCGCGCCGTTCGGGCCGATCAGCCCGCACACGGGCGCGGCGAGCGTCGCGTCGAGCGAATCGAGCACGCGCGTGCCGCCGAACTGCACGATCAGGTTCGAGATCTCGATCATCGCGTGCCTCCGTCGCGTGCGCCGAACGCACGCACGATGCGCGATGCGAGTCCGGCAAGCTGTCCGGCGATGCCGGCGGGCGCCGTGATCAGCGCGTGCAGGAGCGCGGCGCCGAAGAAGATCATCGCGAGATAGCCGTTCACGCCGAAGTCGGTCAGGAGCCCCGGCACCGCGCGCAGCAAGAGCCCGGTGATCAGTGCGCCGAACCAGTGGTAGACGCCGCCGACGACCGACAGCGCGAACAGCAGCACCGATTCCGATGCGGCGAACGCGCGCCCGTCGAGCTGGCCGACGGTGCCCGCGAGCAGGCCGCCGGACAGCCCGGCGAGCAGTCCCGCGAGCCCGAATGCCCAGGTCTGATAGAGGACGACGTTCACGCCGGCCGCGAGCGCCGTCGTTTCGCCGCGCCGGATCAGCGCCCACGAGCGCCCCGCCTTCGAGCGGCGATGCAGCTCGATCAACACGAACGCGAGCGCGGCCCATGCGGCGACGTAGCGGAAGTACGCGGCATCGCTCTGGCCGAGGAGCGGCCTCGCCATCATCTGCCGCGCGCCGAACGACAGATGGCCGGTGAAGCCGCCGCCGCCGTCCGGAAAGCCGATCGCGGACACGACGACCTGAAACCCGCCCGCCATCATCAGCGTGACGAGCGCGAGATAGAGGCCGCGCAGACGCAGCGCGGGCAGCCCGGCGATCATCCCGATCGCGCTGCCGCCGACTGCGCCCGCGATCATGCACAGCTCGAACGGCGCGCCGAGATGCGCGAGCCGCAGCGCGATCCAGCCGCCGACGCCGAGCAGCGCGTATTGCGACAGACATACGAGCCCGAGCTGCCGATACAGCAGCGCGACGCCCGCGGCGGCGATGCTGACCGTCAGCGCGGACGTCAGCGTCTTGATCCAGTAGGCGTCGGCGAAGGCGGGCACGACGAGCGCGATCGCGGCGAGCGTGCCGAGCGTCGCGACGAGCGGCAGGCGCGCGCCGAACGGACGAACGTGCGCGGCCGCATCGTGCGACGGCGCGGCAAAGGCGAGTGGCGTTTTCATGATTCGTTCGCGGCGTGGCCGATCGATTTGGAGCCGATGAAGAGCATCGCGACGAGCGCGATCAGGAACGGCGTCGCGCTGCGATACTGCGCGAAGCCGGGCACGGTGATCGCAAGCGCCTCGGCGAGGCCGATCGCGATGCCGGCCGCAACCGTCGCGGGCAGCGACGCGAGGCGGCCGACGATCGCCGCGGCGAACGCCGGGATCACGAGGAACGTGAGCACCGCTGCCTGCAGGCGCACGAGGTTCGCGAGTAACAGACCCGTGATGCCCGCGAACACGCCGGAGATCACCCACGCGGCGACGTCGACGCGCAGCACGCGAATGCCGAGCAGCCCGCTCAAGTGCCGGTTGTTCGATAGCGCGCGCATCTGGAGTCCCAGCCGCGTGCGTGCGAGCACGACGCCGATCGCCGCCATCATCGCGAACGCGAGGCCGAGGCCGACGATTCGCGTGTACGTGAAGCGGACGTCGCCGAAGTCGAGCGCCTCGCTGTCGGTCGGCAGCACGAGGCGACGCGGCGTGTCGCCCCAATACCACTCGCAGAAGCCGAGCAGGATCAGCGCGAAGCCGAGCGTCGCGACGCTGCGCACGACGCGATCGCGCGCGGCGAGACGCGGCGCGAGCACGAGGCCGTAGACGAGCGACGCCGCGGTCGACGCGGCGATCGCCGCGGCCCATGCGAGCGTCTGCGAATAGTCGGCGTCAAGACACGCGGCCGCGACGTACGCACCCAGCGCGCCCGTCGCGCCGAACGCGAAGTTCAGCACGCCCGATGCGCGGTACAGTACGACGAGGCCGACGCCCGACAGCGCGTAGACCGCGCCGACGCCGAGCCCGGAGATCAGATATGGAACGAAGTTGATCGCGTTCATGGCGTCAGTGCATCTTCTTTTCGGCCGCGCGGATGTCGGCGAGTTGCGGATCGTCGACCGCCTGGCACGTCGACACCGTTTTCCAGCCCGCGCCCGTCGATTGCGCCATCCGGCCCGCGTTGTTCGCGTTGTGCCGGTCGCCCGCGCCGACGTAGAACGGGCCGCACAGAATGTCGCTGCGGAAATCCTTCACCTGGCGCAGCGCGGCCGTCACGTGCGCGCGATCGAGCTGGTTCGCGGGGAGCTTCAGCAGCGTGTCGGCCACGAGCCGCGCGGCGAGGTAGCCCGCCTGCGAGAACGTGTCGCGCGGGTCCTTCTTGTCGCCGTACTTGTTCATCACCGCGAGCCAGTTCTGGTTGTCGGGCGTCGACGCGTCGAGCGGCTGGAATTCGAGATTCACGTCGAAGTTGCCTTTCCAGTACGGTCCGATCGCCTTCGGCACGCCGAGATCGTAGCCGGACGCCGCCGACACGAAATGAATCCGCCGGCCGAGGTTCTGCTGCTCGGCGGCCGACAGGATCGGCACCATCAGCCCCTTCGGCAGCCCGAGGAGGATCGCCTGCGGATTCTTCGACGCGGCCTGCAGCACGACCGAGGTCGGATCGGCGGAATCGGGATCCATCACGATCGTGTCGACGGTCACGCCGTTCTGCTTGCCCCACAGCGCCGGCCCTTCGCACGACCACGCGCCGAGGCTCGGGATGTTCGGCGCGATGCAGACCATCCGCGTCGCCTTGTACTGCTGCTTCGCGTACAGCGCCGCTTCCGTCATCGACAGCCGCGGCCCCATGTTGAGCGGCACGTAGTTGCGCGCGAAATAGCATTCGCGCGGCACGCCGACGCCCGCGATCGCGATCACGTTTTCCTGTTCGTAGAACTTCGCGTTCGCGCCGCATTCGACGAAGCTCGCGTTGCCCGCAAGGGCGAGCACCTTGCGGTCGCGCACGAGTTTAGACGCGACTTGCGACGCCGTCTCCGGATTCCATTGATCGTCTTCGACGAGGTACTGGACCGGCCGGCCGTTGATGCCGCCGTTCGCGTTCACGCATTTGAAATACGCGGCGGCCGCGCGGGCCGAAGAGCTGAAATCGTCGGGACCGGTCTTGCCGACGATCGCGCCGATCGGAATCGGCGCGCCGGTCGCGGGCTTGCCGTTGGCGAGTCCGCAGCTCTGCGCGAACGCGGCATGCTGTGCGAAGAGTCCCGCGACGCCGATGCATGCGCCGGCGAGCGTGCGCTTCATGTTGGGGGAAAGCAGCTTCATCGTGTCTCCTGGTGTTGTCGTGGGGCGCGGCTCCGCGTATGGGCCGCGCCCTCGGGTACTGCCTTGACGCTTCGGTGTTGCTTCGGTACTGCTTCGATGCTGCCTGGCCGCCGTGCGCCGCGCGTCAGTGCGCGATGCAGACGGACTTGAGCTCGGTGAACTGCTCGAGCGCCGCGCGGCCGAGCTCGCGGCCGTAGCCCGATTGCTTGAAGCCGCCGAACGGCAAATTGTTGTCGAGCATGTTGTGCGTGTTGACCCAGACGATGCCCGCCTTCAGACGCGGCACGACGCGATGCACGAGCGACAGGTTCTGCGACCACACGCTCGCCGCGAGCCCGAAGTCGGTGTCGTTGGCGAGCCGCACCGCGTCGTCGACGGTGTCGAACGGCGTGACCGTGACGACCGGGCCGAACACTTCTTCGCGCACGATCCGCATCGACGGCGTCGTATCGACGAACACCGTCGGCTTCACGAAATAGCCGCCGTCGAACGCGCGTGCGCCGCCCGTGACGAGCGTCGCGCCCTCCTCCTTCGCGGCGTCGATGTGGCCGAGCACGCGCTCGAAGTGCCGCTTCGACACGACCGGGCCGATCTGCGCGTGCGGATCGAAACCCGAGCCGATCTTCATCGATTCGGCGGCGGCCGCGATGCCGGCGACGACGCGCTCGAAGTGGCGCTTCTGCACGTACACGCGCGAGCCCGCGGTGCAGACCTGCCCTTGATTGAAGAAGATCCCCTGCGCGGCGCCGCGCGCGGCGATGTCGGGATCGGCATCGTCGAAAACGATCAGCGGCGACTTGCCGCCGAGCTCGAGCGTGAAGCGCGCCATGCGGTCGACGGCCGCGTGGCCGATCGCACGGCCGACGCCGACCGAGCCCGTGAACGTGATCTTGTCGACGCCCGGATGCGCGACGAGCGCGGCGCCCGCCTCGCTGCCGGTGCCCGTCACGATGTTCAGCACGCCGTCGGGCAGGCCCGCTTGCTGCGCGAGCTCGCCGAGACGCAACGCGGTGAGCGGCGTTTCCTCCGACGGCTTCAGCACGACGGTGCAGCCGCACGCGAGCGCGGTCGCGACCTTCCACAACGCGATCGCGAGCGGAAAATTCCATGGCACGATCGCGCCGACGACGCCCGCCGCCTCGCGGCGCGTGTATGCGAAATACTCGGTGTCGGCGGGCACGGCGATCGACGTGTCGAGCGTCGAGCCTTCGATCTTCGTCGCCCAGCCGGCCACGTAGCGGACGTATTCGGCGCCGCCCAGCACGTCGATCGCGCGCGCGATGCCGACGAGCTTGCCGGTTTCGAGCGTCTCGAGCGCGGCGAGTTCGTCCGCATGACGCTCGATCAGTTCGGCAAACTGATAAAGCAGCTTCTCGCGGGCCGCGGGGCGCATCCGCGGCCAGTCGCCCGAATCGAATGCGCGTCGCGCGGCGGCAACCGCCGCGTCGACGTCGCGCGCGTCGCTCGCGGCGACTTCGGCGATCGTCATCTCGGTCGCGGGATCGATGACGGGCAGATAGCGGCCCGAGCGCGGCTCGGCCGCGCGTCCGTCGATCCAGTTGCCGAACGCGCGGCGGGCGAGAAAGCCGGATTGGCGTTGATGCTGCGTCGAAAGATCGGCCAGGTTCATGTCAGTCTCGTGCGAAACGGAACGATGGGTTGAAGGGACGAACGCGCGCTCACGGCTGCATGGCCTCCGCGACGAGCAGCGTGTCGGTGAACTGCTCGAAGCGCACGATCTTGCCGGCTTCGACGCGCCATACGTGCGCGACGCGGCACTCGAACGACTTGCCGGTCCGCTTGTAGGTGCCCGAGTAGCGGCCGACGCCGATCACGGTGTCGCCCGCGTCGTGCAGCGCGTCGAGCTTGAACGTGTAGCCGTCCCACGCTTCGCCGAGGCGCTGGAACACGTTGCGGACGATCTCGTCCGCGCTGCGGTACGTGCCCGCGCACGGAAAGCCCGCCATCTCGGTCCATTCGATCGTCGGCGCGATGTCGGCCATCATCGCGGCCAGGTCGTGTCGGTCTGATGCCGCGTAATGTTCGGCGACGATTTGGTAAGGGGTACGCATCGTGTATTTCTCAGACAGGTTGCGCATCGTCCGGATAGACGGTCTGCGACAGCTTGCGGATGAACGAGCCGGCCGGATGGTTCGCGATCGCACCGTCGCCCGTTTCGCCGAGGAACTTGCCCGTCGAGCGGCCGGCCGCGAAGTTGAAGACGAACACCGACGCGACCGGAATCAGGAATTCGCGGAACGTGAATACATAGAGGTCGTCGGCGAACTTGTAGGTCGTCGCGAGATCGACGTCGCCATGGCCGCGCTGCTCGCCGACGAGGCATTGCCAGCAGTAGCGCGTCGAGCTTAGGTACGTGTGCTCGTACGTGTGGTGCGGGCTGTAGACGTTCAGCGTGCGCGTGCCGATCAGGTCGCGCGTCTCGGCGGGCTCGGCGGCGGATGCGCCCGCGTCGGCTTCGTCGCCCGCGAGCGTGCCGACCAGGAAATCCTGCGCGACGCGCGGCGCGGCGCCCGCCTCCTCGCGGCTGCGGATGCGCGACAGGATGCCGAGCACGCGCCGCGTCGCGGTATCGAACACGAGCGTCAGCGCTTCGGCCGGCCGGCTCTTGAACGTGACGTCGACGAAGAACGTGTTGGGCGCGACTTCGATCGCTTCGTACCAGTCGGTGTCGCTCGCGTCGCCGCGGCGCCATGCGAGCGTATGACCGTCGACGAAATTCGCGGCGAGCACACCGTTCGGCAGCTCGAACGTCAACGTGCGACCGGCGAGCGCTTGCGTCGCGGGCAGCCGGTTCGTGTCGATGCCGGCCGCGAAGTCTTCGTAGTTTTTCCAGTCCTGCGGTTTGTCGTTCATCGGAAAGGTCCTCGGAAAGACGTGTTTTTCGAGTGGTCGCGCGCTTAGCGCGCGAATTCGATCGTCGGCAGATCGACGGCCGATGCGCCGCCGTCGACCAGGAGCGACGTGCCCGTGATCATCGACGCATACGGCGAAGCCAGATACAGCACCGTGTCGGCGACTTCGTCGGGCTCTGCCGGGCGGCCGAGCGGCACGTCGCGCGTGACGAGCTTGTAGGCGTCCTCGCGCGTCGCGAGCCCGTGCGCATCGCGCAGCGCATCCATTTGCTCGTCGGCCATTGCGGTGCGCACCCAGCCGGGACACACGGCGTTCACGCGCACGCCGACGCGGCCGTAGTCGCGTGCGAGCGAGCGCGTAAGTCCGATCAGCGCATGCTTCGTCGTCACATAGCCGACGACGTTCGGGCCTGCGAAATGCCCGGCGAGCGACGACAGGATCACGATGTTGCCGCGCCGCTCGATCAGCTCGGGCAGCAGCTCGCGCGCGCAGACGAATGCGGTGTCGAGATTCACGCGCGTCGATTGCGCCCACGACGCGTCGTCGGTGTCGAGCGCGCTGCCGACGCCGTGGCCGCCCGCGTTCGCGACGAGCACATCGACGCGTCCGAACGCCGCGCGCGCTTCGGCGAGCGCGCGCTGCACGTCGCGCGCGTCGGCCGCGTCGCCCGCGACGGCGATCGCGGCGCCGCCGAGCGGCTTCGCCACCGCTTCGAGCAACTCGCGGCGGCGGCCGAGCAGCACCGCCTTGCCGCCCGCTTCGATGAACTTGCGTGCGACGGCGGCGCCGATGCCGGTGCCGCCGCCCGTGATCAACGCAACCTTGTCGTTGAACGTATGCATTGCTGAGGTTTCCTTGAATTGATCGTGAATACGTGAATACGTGATGACGTAACGCTTGCGAACGTGTGACGTTCAGGGCGTGTCGTCCGCATGCAGCGGCGCGGCTAGCCGCACGCTCGCCGTCGCGCGCGCATTCGACGCGCCGGCCGGCGACAGCATGAATTCCGCGCAGCGTTCGGCGATCATGATCGTCGGCGCGTTCGTATTGCCGGACACGAGCGACGGCATCACCGACGCATCGCAGATCCGCAGTCCGCTGACGCCGCGCACGCGCAGCCGCGAATCGACGACCGAAGCGGGATCGCCGCCCATCCGGCACGTGCCCGACGGGTGATAGACGGTCTTCGCGTGCGAGCGCACGTACGCGTCGAGATCGACGCGGCCGCCGTCGGTCGGCAGTATCTCGCCTGAGATCACCTTCGACATCGACGGCATCCGCATGATCTCGCGTGCGAGCAAGAGGCCGCGCACGAGCGTCGCGAAATCGTCCGGATGACTGAGGAAATTGCCGTCGAACAGGATCGGCGCGTGCGGATCGGCGCTGCGCAATCGCACCGTGCCGCGCGACTTCGGCCTCAGGAAGCACGGATTGACCGAGATTCCGTGTCCGGCGAGCGGCTCGCGGCCGACGTCGCCGACGAGCACGGGCAGCACGTGGAACTGCACGTCGGGACGGCCGCCGTTCGCGGTGTCGACGAAGCCGCCGCTTTCGACGACGTTCGACGTGAGGAGCCCCGTATGAAACATCGTGTACTGAATGCCGTGACGCAGCGCATTGAGCCCGCGATCCTGGCCGGCGAGGCTGATCGGTTCGCGCGCGCGCCCGTACAGCGACACTTCGAGATGGTCCTGGAAGTTGAGCCCGACCTCGGGCGAATCGTGCACGACCGGAATGCCGTGCTGCAGCAGTTGATCCGCCGGGCCGACGCCCGACAGCATCAGCAGCTTCGGGCTCGCGAGCGCGCCCGCGGTGAGCACGATCTCGGCGCGCGCGCGAACGAGCCGTTCTTCGCCGTCGCGCGCCTGATAACGCACGCCGACCGCGGCGCCGTTCTCGAACACGATGCGCGTGACGAACGCGTCGGTCTCGATCGTCAGCAGCGGATCGCGCTTGACTGCGGCGAGATACGTCGCGGCCGTGCTGCCGCGGCGGCCTTCGAACGTCGTCGTCTGATAGAAACCGACGCCCGCCTGCGACGCCCCGTTGAAGTCGTCGTTGTACGGCAGCCCAAATTCCTGCGCGCCCTTGATGAACGCCTGGCTCAGCGGATGGCGAAAGCGCGTGTCGCTCACGTGAAGCGGCCCGTCGACGCCATGCAGCGGCCCCGCGAGCCGCTGGTTGTGCTCGGCGCGCCGAAAGAACGGCAGCACGTCGTTCCAGCCCCAGCCGTCGCAGCCGGCGTCGCGCCAGCCGTCGTAATCGGCGGACGTGCCGCGGATGTAGACCATCGCGTTCACCGAGCTGCCGCCGCCGAGCGTGCGGCCCTGCGGCACGTGCATTCGGCGGCCGGCCGCATGCGTTTGCGGTTCCGTCTCGTAGACCCAGGTCCGCTTCGTGCCGATCACGCGCACGAAGGTCGCGGGCGTGCGGACGAAAAACGAATTGTCGGGCGGGCCGGCTTCGAGCAGCAGCACGCGATGCCCGGCCTTGACGAGCCGGTGCGTGACGACGCAGCCGGCCGAGCCGCCGCCGATCACGATGTAGTCGAATTCCGTCGAGCCGTTATGGTTTGCCGCCGACATGTGTCGCTTCTCGCTTGGTCGAATGGATGGACAGGCTGCCACTATCGGCTAAATCGCCCGACGCGTGCGCTGTGTGCGCTGTCGATCAATTCAAACTGCGTTCTGAGCGGAAGACGCTGGCGACGCGCGCATTGCGCGGCCTTGCGCACACATCGCAGGCGCGGTCCGTCCCTTTTGGGGTTCTACGCCGGAACCCCAGAAATTTCCATCAATTCCCTCTACGAGTGCGTCCAGGTCGATTTTGTTGTTGCTTTGCCTTGATCGGCCTGAATGCAAAGCTATCGAGCCTCAAAGTCCGGTAGGCCAATGCTGCTGCGCTTCTTGCTCGTGATGCCCGAGCCTGCGCATTCTGCAGGACGCGCTCGGCATTGAACTGGCGAAGGCGCTGGTGTCAGCGGGCGTCGTTATAGAGCCAATTCGGGGGCGGCGTAATCGGGCCACCTGAGGGGGCGCAATGAGGCATGGCCGGAAATCCAGTCCCAGTGCGACTCGCAAACCGATTTGGGTAACTCAAAAAACTAGCAATCAGTTGAATGCCGTCCGGCTTATTGCGATAGAACTCGTCGATATACGTTATCTTGACGTTGCAGCACACCGCGATCGACCAGATATCGCCTCAGCCGGGCGTAATCTGTTGTGAACAACTGACAGATTTTGGATATCTCCGATTCGGTGTATTGGGTATCCGGGGCGAAAGCCGTCGCGATCTTTTCGATGGCGAGATCCGTTTCCAGCTGTCTATCGCTCAAATCGTCAGCGCTACGATGCTGTCGATCGGCAATCTCTTTCCACACGGTGTCGACATCCGAAAATCCACTGTCATCTCGCTGAATAAGGCCGATGCTCAGCAACCGGGTCACGATTTTGCTGACAGCCTTCGTATCGATGCCGACTTTCTCCACGATATCGGCAATGCGATCGGCACCGAGGGCGATCGCAGCATAAACGGAGCGTGTTTCGCGCGACGTCATCGCGGCAATAATGGCGTCTTTGCGAAGACGCTGGCTCAACGCCTCCTCGCCAATCGGCAAATAGCTGCTGCGAATTGGAATTTCCCCCAACTCGACAAGCTCTGACTGCAGCGTCTGAGAACGGAGCACGCGTTCATTTTGTTGACGCTTCCGGACGATACCCAACCCACTCTGGCGGTATTTGTGCAACTCCGGCAGTGTTATCAGCTCGAATGAATCGTCCAGCCTGCGAAACAGCTCTTCCCAGATCGGCGTTCTGACTCTGCGAACGCGTTGTGCGCCCTCCATGCTGACGGTGGTCAACATGGTTGGCTCGTGCAGGCACAGGTATCCACCAGGCGCGATGTGTTCCCAAAGCGCTGCGACGAAGCGAACATCGTCGGCCGGCGTGCCCGCATCGATCCACGCGATGTCTATCGCTCCCCATGAAGCGATGGTGGCGTCGTCGAGTGCGTAGAAGTTGCTTTTGACGAACGTAACGAGGCTCCTGTCGACATCGTGATTCTTCAATGCATCCCATGCTTCTTCGGCCGAGGAACCTTCGGCCGTGAAGTCGTCAATGGTGATCAGCCTGGGTTGATAGATATCGGGAATTCCAGTCGGATCCAGAAGTGCGCTGCGCTCCTGCCATGTCGAGGCATCCAGTAAATCCTTGTCGTGTTGCCAATCCTGCCGCGTCTGCTGGAGCGCCTTCGCGATGAAAATCGTGCTGTCGCCGGCACCTATCTCGACCACCGTTGCGGGGCGGGTCATGCGGATAAGCGCCGAGATCAGGCTGGCGCTGTTCTCGGTACCCATTCCGGGTCTAATCATGTGCACGGGCGTTCCCTCCAGAAATCAATCGCATCACGCCTGCTTCCACAAAGTGGACGATGTTCGGGTGCAGTGATTTCGGTATCTCGTTCAAAAGCTTGTCCAGGGAGAAGATACCTTGAGAAGCTTCGCTCAATCGAATTGTTCGACCATTAAGCTGGTTGATGGCTACGCGTCCGATCCCGGGGGCGTCGGCAACGATGCAGGTGGGTTCGATCATATAGCGGACCGGAGGAGATGCCGGGAACTCCTGGTCAGTCTCGATGAACCCATGTCGATATAGTGCGACCAATAGCGTGGCCGCTTCATGCACCACGCCATTGATTTCCATACTCGGCAACGCGCCCACTGTTGTCCCTTCCGCGAGCGCCTGAACGTCTTCATGGCGAAACCCTCCAAACGCCTGCGCACTTGCAACCACGACAAGCGATGATCGAATCCCCCGTGCACCGACAAGCCGAGACGTATTGCGAGTAATGCGCACTGACTTGGACCATCTGACCGAGCGGTCTGGAGCCAGGAATTCAGGACAGGTTGCGAGCGGGTTTCGCAATTCCGGTGGCATTGACTTGCTGAGCGTGTAGCTGCCATTTCTGTCAGCCTGGTCGCCCTGGAGATATTCGGCGAGCTGCCAGGCATATCCCCCCGTACCCTGATAAAAGTTTGGTCGAATCGGATCTGTTCTCATGGTGGCTCAAGTCGATTTCAGTATGACAATTGCCGTTGCCATGCCCACGGCGGTCCCGTCTTGCACTTCGGATGCGATCACTTTTTCGACCGTGAGGCCGCTGGCCTCCGCGATGGGGACGAGCGTCGACGGCGTCCACATCCGGTCTCGAAGATCGCATACGACTCCTTCGATATTCCCGTTTTCATTCCGTCCCGATTGCGCAAAGACCGATCGATGCATGATCAGCTTGTCGCTGTCGTATTTGTAGGCCCACCAGATGAGCGCGGCTTCCCCGTTGCTCCGCCGAAATGGCACCACTGTGCATCGTTTGTCCATGAACGAAAGACGCTCGGGTGTTCCGTCACCGAAGACGGCGACCATGATCCTCGATCCGGAGTCGCGCAACTGTGCCTTCGCGCTACGCAACAGCACTTCGAGCTTATCGTCGTCCAGAATGAAATTGACGGTCGCATCGCCAAACGTAACGACGTCGAAGCGTCGTTGTGTGATCGGCGTCGGCAGATCAAATATGTCGCCCTGGAGCGCATGAACGTGGCTGTGATTGATGGACGCATTGAAGCGATCGATGGCGACCGGGGAGATGTCGATGCCAAAGCTCTCCTTCAGCGAGAATTTTTCGGCGAGGTGTAGGAGCAGCCGACCATCGCCGCAGCCTAGATCGAGAATATTGTATCCATCCCGGACAATGGATTCCGCGGCGGAAAAATCCCATGTCGCACGGACTGTCGTCAATTCATACTCGTCGAATAACGGCTCGTCGAAATAGTAATGGCTGACTCTGAGATCCGCTATGCCCGATGTCACGATGCGATCCAAAGGGGCTTGCAGCTTGATTGATTTCGTATCGTTTGGCTTCGATCCGAAGCGCCCTATACCATCCATCACTAAGCTCCTTTTGTAACCATGCTTGGTCGGTTTTTGACATTCAACGCGAAGCCGCATGCGCCGATGATCGCCGTTGCGACTCCAACAGCCACGAGTGCCATGCTCACGTGTGCCGTACTGATCATGCCGGCGCTCAGGAAGCCGAGAAATACGGAAGTCTGGATGCAAAATATATAGGCCGGCATTAGGTTGACACGCCGCTGCGGATCAATCGCCTTCATCATGAAACTTGCCGTGAGCGCGTTCTGGATGCCGTTTGCCGATCCGATCAGAAACGCGGCGCACATGATGATCCATGCCGCGTCGCTCAATGCGAGCCATAAAATGCCGAAGCCGATAATACTGGCGGCAATCGAGGCACCGGCGGCATCGCCGAATCTCGCCAACATCCCGGAAAAAACCACGGGACCGACGATCAGCCCCACACTCAACGCGCTGATAACGAATCCGTAGATCTCGGCACTGAACTGCAGCTCGGTGCGAATTCGAAATATCAACAGCACATTGAGCGTGGATGTCAGCACGACCGTCATCAACAACGGGGCTACCGCACGGATCACGCCGGCTGTGCGAAAGAGATCGGGCAGGTCGAGTCGTCCCTTCTGCTTTTCTTGCGTGGGCGCCTGATCCGATTTTTGACTGAAAGAATCCAGCACCTTGAAACATAGTGCGGTGACAGGCGCGGCGACCAACACCAACAGTGCCAGCAGCAACAGCCCCCGCGAACGCTGGGCCATGCCGTACAGCAGCCCGCCGAGAGCCGGGCCGCCCACGTAACCCATGTTCCGCACCGATTGCGTAATCCGGTTTACGCGATCGATGTGCCGCTCGTTGTTTGTGTAGCTTGGAATGGCGACCATGATTGCCGCCCACTGAAGGGACCCGGTGGATCCGAGCGCCATTGACACGATGACGTAGCTCCAGAATTGATTGGCCAAGGACGCGGCCGCGATCAGAAGCGCCTGAAGGAGAAATACCGCGGGAATCGTTTTGCTAGGCCCGATCCGCCGGAGGATCATGGGTGCGATCGGGCCGGAAAGAATGCCTCCGATGAGACCGGCGGCGAGCAATATCGATACCGAGGAAGTGTTGTCGGCCAGTCTCAGGGCAAAGGTCACTTGCGCCGCTTCATCGGCGAAGCTGCCAAACGACAGGGAGATACAAATAAAAACGAGCGCCCATCGACCTCCGATGCCCATCAAAGCGCTCCCCACCGCGCCAGCGATGCGGCAACACTCAGGAGATCATCGTTAAACAGCCTATCTTTCCCGCTCGATAAATCCAAAATGTTCACTTGCTGGCCGGCGGACAGGCGATTCAGAAAGTCATGCAATGCGTGGCTGTATCTGAAGCTGCCGCAGTGGCCGTTGGCCGCGACCAGAACCTCCCCCTCCTGCAATATTGGCATCCACTGCAGGGTGCTGACGGCGTTGAGGGCGATGACATCGTCCAGTTCTTCGACTTCGACGATTGGACGGCCGACATTCAGGCGGCTGCTGGTATCCGAGATGAGTTGAGAAATCATCATTCGTCTTTTCAGAGACGCGCTGTCAAGTAAGGCCTTCAGGGATGAAAGCAGAAGCTCATCATCGGGGTTCAGGCTCGCGATGCCCGAGGAGCGCACATCATGGCGGGTACGATTGGGTGCCTGTAGCAGACTCTTCACGTAGTGCGCGTTTTGCTGAGAATCGTTGCCGGTTTCCCAAAAAGCGATATTCACGTTTACTGAAACGTCGGATTTTGTTTCGGCAACGTGAAGCCAGTCCTCGGGGAAATAGGTTACTCGATTCGTTTTGTTCTCAAGCGGAATGCCTTCGGACTTGAATGATTCATAGTCTGGAAATCGCACGCCAACGAGATCCGAGCGGGTTCCGGGCCAGGTAAACATCGTTTTCCCATCGCGCAAGGTGAACCCGAAATTATGCGCATGATCCACATGGATTCCG
The DNA here is from genome assembly GCF_001522845.1 of Burkholderia sp. BDU5. Classification (NCBI taxonomy): domain Bacteria; kingdom Pseudomonadati; phylum Pseudomonadota; class Betaproteobacteria; order Burkholderiales; family Burkholderiaceae; genus Burkholderia; species Burkholderia sp. BDU5. The sequence goes on from NZ_LOWC01000159.1 coordinate 210,570, forward strand.
ATATAGGTGGACGAATATCGCCCGATAAAGCAATCAATATCGACGCGGCCGCCAGGCCGATAGCCTATTGACAAGGCGAGTTGGTCAGAAAAAGCTTTTGCGACATCCCAGATGATGGGGCTTGCCGCATGCAGCCCATAGTACATGACCGTCCATTCGTCGTCGCCGGCAAGACACCCAATTCTCGATACATAATCCTCGAGCGTGTTATCGGTGGGAAGCACAAGGAAATCAGGGCGCGGCTCCGACGTGCGCTTTCCGTTGAAAGCGGTTATGACTTCCGACTGAGCGTTGCGCGATCGAATGTCGTTCGCACACACCGCATATTCCTTGAGTGCACTCAGCACATCTCTATCATTGAATGGGATCCGCGATATGGCCAGCTCCGTCGCTTGCTTACCCCATAATTCTTTCACAAATTGCGGCGACAACAATGCGACCATATTCGACTCTCCGTTCACAGAGAAACATGGATAAGTGAGCAAGAGGCCAAGGCCCCTTGCTCAAGGGGCGGATTCAGCAATGCATGAGCATTACCGCGCCGTTCAGACAGCCTCGGCGACAGCCATTACTTCTTCATCGTTACGCTGCGCATACTTGACATTGGCCACAACCGGCTCTACCTCGACATCATTACGCTGTGCGTATTTCACGTTGGCTACAACCGGCGCTACCTCGGCGTCATTACGCTGTGCGTATTTGACGTTGGCTACGATCGGCTCGATCTCGCCAGCGGTCAATTCATGAATTCTCGTTATGTTTTCCAAGGAAATCGTCATATTGATGCTCCTTTTTAACGAAACTGAATTTAGGGCGGATAACGCGTGCTTCCTCGTTTTTCCATTAAGAGGTTACACGCAGCGTAACATTGCATCAGATGTAATTAGCATGTCAAGTATTTGTAATGATATTAAATTAGTCGATGCACCGAGGGATGCACTGCATAAATTGCTTCCCCCGGCGTCGCGGCTCATTGAAATCAATGCTTTACGCAAACCTCACTAAGAAATTTCCGATTTATGTGGAGGTTCCTTTGGGGGCTCGAGATTCGGACGTTTCCGTACTACAAGAGCTTCCCTGTTGAGTCGCCACATGGGTCGGATGCAAATACATTACTCGCTGTATCGCGTAAGACAGTGGCCAAAGACCCGCGGTTTGCCGGCCAGTGCGGCTCCAGAATTGCACCCTACTCGGCGGCCTTGCCGTTATCGAAGAAGCGGTACGCCACCATCGTCTTGTCCCAGCCCGACACGCCTGAGGCACGCCAGCCGTCGGCTTGGCCACCAATCGTTCCGTCAATGTCCTCGCTCGCTTGTTCAGGCGCGCTTCACCAGGAGCGAGGCCGGCAAATTTGGGGTTCCGGCGTTGAACCTGCTTTGGGTGTCACATCGCGCGTTGTGATATCCATCGTACATAAAACAGTACCTTGCATTGGACGATACCGGCTGCTATAGTCCGCCCATGTTCGCAGCGGCCCGCACGACAGACCGCTGCAGAACATAACACGGTACTTTGCAACGCACACTACGCCGGCAGAACGGAATGAAGACCCAGTTGAAGAAAGGCACGCTCGACATGTGCGTGCTCGCCATGCTGGCGCGGCGAGACAGCTACGCGTACGAGCTCGTGTCGACCCTCGCCGAAACGATGGAGATCAGTGAAGGCACGATCTATCCGCTGATGCGGCGCTTGCAGGCCGAAGCGTGGGTCACGACCTACCTCGTCGAATCGACGTCGGGGCCGCCGCGCAAGTACTACTCGATCACCGACGCCGGGCGCGCGAGCCTGCGGCAGATGGAGGACGAGTGGCGAAGTTTCGTCGATGAAGTCAACGGCGTGCTGGCGCTGCACGGCACGCCGGCGCACGGAGAGGAACGGCTATGAAGCAGGACGCATTCATCCAGCGGTTGCGGCAGGAACTCGGCAGCCTGCCGAAGCGGGAAATCGACGAGATCGTCGCCGACTACCGCGAATACATCGGCGACGCGCTCGCCGCCGGGCGCGCGGAGGAAGACGTGATTGCCGCGCTCGGCGATCCGGCGAAGCTCGCGCGCGAGCTGAAGGCGCAGGCGAACTTCCGGCAATGGGAAGAGCGGCGCTCGTTCGGCAATCTGATGCGCGTCGTCGGCTCGATCGCCGGACTCGGGCTGCTGCACGTGATCCTGCTCGTGCCGTTCCTGCTGTACATGCTCGTGCTGACGACGGGCTATGTGTTCTTCGGCGCGCTGATGGTGGCGGGGCTCGTCACGCTCGTCGCGTTCGGCAGCCATTACGTGTTCGGCACGTCTGTGCCGGGCGTGCTGCCGTTCGGCGGCGGCGCGGGGCAGGTCGACGTCGCGGGCGCCGTGGCCGGCAAGGGCGCGCCGGGCGGCAAGCAGGCGCAAGGCGGCAAGAGCGTGAAGGATGCGGAAAGCGCGAGCGCCGCGGCCGCCGGCGCGCTGATCGACGCGAAGGAACTGCGCGTCGACGGCGAGCGCTACGTGCTCGACCTGCACGATGGCAGCCGCGTGTCGATCGTCACGCGCAAGGGCGTGATCGACGCGCACAAGCAGGACGGCAAGCTGTCGATCGACGCGATGGGCGACGGCGCGCGCGAGCTGCTCACGACGGGCAAGGACGGCACGCTCAGCATCGCGCGCGCCGACGTGATCGCACTCGATCTGAAGAGCGCGAGCGGCGATCAGATGACGGTCGCGAACACGGGCGCGTCGGCGCCGGGGCTGAACGTTCCCGGCATCGCGGGCGGCAACGTGCAGATGACGCCGGACGGCCACGGCGGCATGCATCTGTCGGTGACGAACGGCGAGAACTCGGTGTCGATCGTCGGCGGGCGGATTACCGTCGACAACGGCAAGCAGCACGTCAGCGTCGCCGCGCCGACAGGCTTCGCGCTCGGCGGCATCGCGTTCGGCTACGGGCTCGCGATGCTGCCGATCGGGATCGTCGGGCTGCTCGTGTGCATCTGGCTGACGCGGGTCACGTGGCGCGCGCTCGTGCGGTACGTGCGGCGACGCATCGATGCAGTGTCGGCGAAGCTCGAGCGAGAGCGGGTGGGGTGAGGTCGAAAGACTCGGGCTGTGGCGAAGGGCGTTCGATTCGGACGCCTTTTTTGTTTTGCGGGCGACGCAGCGCTTCGAGGCGTCGGAGGCTGTGAGGAAGTGCGGCATGCCGGCGTGCTTGCCGGCTGTGCTGCGGCGGAGCGTTCGAGGGGCTCGGGTGGCGGTCAGAACTTCGCACGGCTCTTCTGCGGCTGGGCGTCTTCTTCAATGCGACGAGACATGCAAGCCACAGTCTGTGTTTTTGTATTTTATTTGTATACAAACGTAGTAATAGTCAATAAAGGCTATGGTTTTCTGTGGACAAGCACCAAGATTCGTTTCGAATCAAGGATGTATCGACCGGGCAACCCTTTGCACAGGTAATGAATTGTCGGGGGCTGCGAGGAACAACTTTGGGGTGCACAGCTCATTCCGTGGATTACCCCCAGATTGTCCACTGGGTGTGGGCAAGTGCCTGTGCCACACAAATAGATCAGCCGTCGAACCATTCGAGGGTTCGATGGCTGGTTTCGAGTCATCGCGAGATGCGCCCGTTGCGCGGCAGTTCGACCGTCACGCGCCCCATCGGATAGCTTGACAGCGCGTGGACGGTCGCATCGGCGACGAAGTGCCGGGCATCGAAATCGTTATTTGAAGCGCTGATGGATTTTGTTATTCATCGTGACGCGTCGTTTTTTCGGCGCGCGAACGATATGTCGATCTTTAATGTATGGCTGTCGACAATTGCAATACGTAGATTCCGAACAACATATTGAAAAAAGGTGAAACAGTTGATGGGAGCGGCATTGCACGTCGCGGAATCGCCGCATTATTCGGGCCGCAAATGACTATCCTGGTAAATAAGGCGGGCTCGATCGTCGTCGAATCGGGCCAAAGTGCGGCACGGGCGCGAAGTTCGCGCGGCGGATGCGCATCTCGAACGGCGGCGCCCGGCGATCGGCTCGATGCCGATGCCCGCAGCCGTGCTCAAGCCGCCGGCGGTTTCCCGCTGACGGCCTTCAGCACCTGCCAATACGACGGCGGCCGCGCGACGCAGCCGCGCTCGCGCAGCATCCGGTGCATCTTCGGCAGCCGGAAGTACGGCACCGACGCCATCAGGTGATGCTCGACATGATAGTTCACGCGAATCGGCGCGACGGTCGCGCGCGCGAGCCAGCCGGCGTGCGTCGTGCGCGTGTTGCGCAGCGGATCGTCGCTCGCTTCGAGGCACGCGTGCTCGGCCATCGAGCGGATGCGGATGAAAAGCGGAAACGGCGTCACGTACGCGAGCACCCACGCGCCATACAGCCACGGATGACCGCTCGCCCACAGCACGCCGAACAGGATGGCGTTCGTGATCAGCATGCCGGCCGCGGTGCGGAAGAATGCGAGCGGATAATCCCACCAGCGCCGGCCCGTCTGCGGCAGGCGCTCGATATCGTTCGTCAGCGACCATTTCAGCACGCCCGCGTCCATCAGCGCGCGGCCGATCAGGAACTTGACGCCCGTCACGCCGGAAACGTCGCGCAGGAACTTGCGCGCGAGCGACGCGCGCGTCGTCGGCAGGCCCGCCACGAGCGACAGATCCGGATCGGCGCTCGACGACGTCGTCGCGTGGTGAGTCAGGTGATACGGGCGGTACTTGTGCAGCTCGTTCCAGATCGGGCGCGCGCACAGCCAGTCGACGAGCACGTCGTTCGCCCAGCGCGTGCGAAACAGCGTACCGTGCGCGGCGTCGTGCTGGAGGATGCCGAGACAGAGCTGGCGTCCGGCGAGAATCGTCATGCCGACCGCGAGCGCCAGCGCGAAGCCCCAAGGCGAGAAATGCGCGCGCGCATAGGCGAGGCCCGCGAACGCGAGCGCGATCACCGCCCACGTCGAGCCGACCGCCCATGCGCCGCGCCAGTTCGAGCGCGCGGTCAGCGAGCGGATCTCGTCGCGGGTGAAGAGATCGCGGATGCGGATTCTTTCTATCATGTCGATGTCTCCTCCGGCGTGTCCCGCTAGTGCAATCGACTGACGGCGGCGGCGCCCGGCGCGGCTGCCGCGGCCGGGCGCTCGCTGTCGAACAACGCGCGCCAGACTCGGTGGCCCACGCCGACGTAGCGCCGCGCGCATTCGATGAACGCGGCGCGCGCGGCCGCATCGACGAACGGCTCGGGCAGCAGCGGATCGAACACGACCTGCCGGATCGCCTTGCCGCCGAGCAGGAACGCCTCGCGCGCGGCGACATCGAGATCGAGCTCCGGTGCGCGCGCGAGCCAGTCTTCGAGCTGCGCGCCGAGCGTGCGGTACGCGTTCGACAGCGCTTCGCCGTCCCACAGCGCGCGGATGCGCGCTTCCTGGGCAGCGTCGAAGCCCATCGCGACGAACACGGCCGCCGCCGGCTCGACGCCGAGCTTCGTCAGCCGCCGGCGCACGGTATCGACGTTGCCTTCGACGTTGTCAGGGCGCACGTACAGGCTCTTGTCCCATTCGCGGAAGCCGAGCATCTCGAGCGCGCGCTCGCGGCGCGCGAGGGCGGTGCGGTCGACGCGGCCGAGCGAAATGCACGACACCATCAGATACGCGCCGCTCCAGCGGCGCAGCCGCGTCTCGACGGTGCGCCACGCGGTCAGCTCCTCCGACAGCTCGACGGCCGACGGCCCGAGCCGGTAGCTGCCGCGCTCCGCGCCCTCAACGAGCGATTCGGCCGCGAGCCGCGCGAGCGCAACGCGCACGCTGTTTTCGGTGAGGCCGAACAGCCGGCACGCGATGATCGCTTCGCGCACCTGAAGCGGCTCGCCGTCCTTCGCGACCAGCAAATCGAGGATCAGATGTTTCGCGGTGGGTTGCGTCATGGGGAGCGTCTCACGGCTGAAAAACGAAAGGTGATTACATCGGATTTATTTATATTGCTTTTTTTGTAATATTTCAATCCGGTCGAGTAGTGGATGGCGGGCGATGAAAGCGGTTGGGCCGATGGTCACGACGCCACCCGTCCCTCAACGTCGACTGCCCGTCGCCCGCCGGCATCAAACGGAATCCGCCCCGCCGCCCGAGGCCGTCCCCGCACCGCCCGCCGCGTTTCCATCCGCCGCGTCCCGCCGGACATCCGGCCGCGCATCCGGCCGATGTCGATGCCGATTCCGATACTGAATCGGGCTGCATCCTTGCCCCGCGAGAAACGCATGGCTCAACGCGCTCGCGCTCGCGAAGCCGCATTCGTCGGCGATGTGATCGAGCGTCATCCGGCTCGTGCGCAGCAGGAACGCGGCGAGCTCGACGCGCAGCACGGCGACGTAGCGCCGCAACGTGAGCCCCGTGGCGGCGGCGAAGCGGCGCGACAGCGTGCGCTCGCTCATCGCCGCGCGCGCGGCGAGCTCGGCGAGTGTCGGCGGATGCGCGAGCGCGCGCTCGACGATGTCCTGGATCGCGAGCACCGGCCCGTCGCCGTGCCGCTTGTACTGCGCGGCCCACACGGCCATGTGCTCGTACGACGGCAGCGCCTGCGTGAGCGCGACCTTGAGCAACTGCTGCGACACACCCGCGCCGAAGCAGTAGTCGATTACGTAGGCGCACGCGTCGACGGCCGGATTGATCCCGCTCACCGTGATGAGCCGCCCGTCGACGACGAGCGGCTTCGACGGCGTGTAGCGCACCGCCGGAAAATGCCGCGCGAACAGCGTGCGCTCGCTCGGCAGCCCGGTCGCGCCGCGGCCGTCGAGGAGCCCGGCCTTCGCGAGGAGCGGCGCGGCGTTGAGCCCGACGACGAGCGCGCCCGCCGCGTAGCGCCGGCGCAGCCAGTCGATAAAGACGCGCTCGGCCGCGTCGATCTGCTCGTCGGGCATGAACTGCGCGGGGACGATCACGACTTCGTGCGCATCGGCGTCGCGAAGCGCGGCCGTCGCCGGCACGTCGATTCCGCCGATCGTCTGCACCGGCCGTCCGTCGTGCGACAGGATCGCGATGTCGAACAGCCGGCTGTTCACGACGTCGAGGCTGCGCGCCTTCATCGTGCCGGCGAGCAGCAGCATTTCCTGCGTGAGGAACACGTAGCCGCCCAGGAGCCGCGGCGGCAGAAGGATCGCGACCCCCGGTCGGCCGGCGCCGCGTGGCTGCTTTTTCATATCAAGAAAATGGCGTTTTGGATCAACGCAGATTGTCCCGGACTTGCTCAAATACCGCAAACAGCAGGTTGCCGACGCCGGCCGCCATGCGATCACTCACTGGAGACGCCATGATTCCCCGCACCATCTTCGACGAAGAGCACGAGCAGTTCCGCGAGTCCGTCCGCCGTTTCATCGAGTCCGAAGTGATGCCGCACCACGAGCGCTGGGAAGACCAGGGCTACGTGGACCGCGACGTGTGGCGCAAGGCCGGCGAGGCCGGCTACCACTGCGCGAGCATGCCCGAGGCGTACGGCGGTGCGGGCGCCGACATCCGCTACAGCGTCGTGCTGTTCGAGGAAATCGCGCGCGCGGGCGCGTCGGGGCTCGGCTTCGGGCTGCATTCGGAGATCGTCGCGCCGTACATCCTCCATTACGGCAGCGACGCGCTCAAGGCGCGCTACCTGCCGAAGCTCGCGAGCGCGGAGATGATCGGCGCGATCGCGATGACCGAGCCGGGCGCGGGCTCCGACCTGCAAGGCGTGCGGACCACCGCCGTGCGCGACGGCGACCACTACGTGCTCAACGGCTCGAAGATCTTCATCACGAACGGCTGGCACGCGGATGTCGTGATCGTCGTCGCGCGCACGACGCCCGAAGGCGGCTCGAAGGGCACGAGCCTGTTCGTCGTCGATACGGAGATGGCGGGCTTCAGCAAGGGCAAGCGGCTGAAGAAGGTCGGCATGAAGGCGCAGGATACGTCCGAGCTGTTCTTCGACGGCGTGCGCGTGCCCGCCGGGAACCTGCTCGGCGAAGAAAATCGCGGCTTCGTCTATCTGATGCAGGAGCTGCCGTGGGAGCGGCTGCAGATCGCGATCAGCGCGATTGCGTCGGCCGAGGCGGCGCTCGCGTGGACGCTCGACTACACGCGCGACCGCCGCGCGTTCGGCCGCGCGGTGATCGACTTCCAGACAAGCCGTCATGCGCTCGCCGAGCTGAAGAGCGAGATCCAGGTCGGCCGCGTGTTCGTCGACAAGTGCATCGAGCTGCAGCTCGCGGGCAAGCTCGACGCGGCCACCGCGTCGATGGCGAAGTACTGGACGACCGAGCTGCAGTTCAAGGTGATCGACCGCTGCGTGCAACTGCACGGCGGCTATGGCTACATGTGGGAGTACCCGATCGCGCGCGCGTGGGCCGATTCCCGCGTGCAGCAGATCTACGGCGGCACGAACGAAATCATGAAGGAGCTGATCGCGCGCACGCTGTGACGGCGCGGCCGTGACGCGCCGGCTCACGGCCCGGCGCGGCCGCGCGTCACGGTTCGATCGGCGATCGGCGCTTCGTCACGTTGCTCGACACGAGCGTATCGGGTGGGCGGTCGACGCCGGTTCGGCGCGGTGCGCGAATCGGCCCGCCGATCGGTCCGTGGCTGGTTCGCCGACGGGGCTGCCGATGGGGTCGTCGACGAGGCCGCTGGCCGGCGACCGGCCGAACGTCCCGACGGAAGAGCGCCGACGAGCAAGACCCGACCAGCAAGACCCGACAAGCACGCCCCGGCCGGCAGTGCGACCCGGCCGACTCGACCGCCGTCCCAGCCGGCTGTCCCCATCGACCCAAGGAACGATCCATGGAAGCCTACATCTTCGACGCCGTGCGCACGCCGCGCGGCAAAGGCAAGAAGGACGGCAGCCTGCACGGCGTCACGCCGCTGCGGCTTGCCGAAACCGCGCTGCGAGCGATCCGCGACCGCAACGACCTCGACACGCGTCTCGTCGACGACGTGGTGCTCGGCTGCGTCGAGCCCGTCGGCGAGCAGGGCGCGTGCATCGGCCGCGTTGCGGTGCTCGCGGCCGGCTACGCGGAGAGCGCCGCGGGCGTGCAGATCAACCGATTCTGCGCGTCGGGCCTCGAAGCGTGCAACATGGCCGCCGCGCAGGTGATGTCCGGCCAGTCGGACATGGCGATCGGCGGCGGCGTCGAAAGCATGTCGCGCGTGCCGATGGGCTCGAGCGGCGGCGCATGGCCGGTCGATCCGGCGATCGCGATTCCGAGCTACTTCGTGCCGCAGGGCGTGTCGGCCGATACGATCGCGACGAAGTGGGGCTACAGCCGCACCGACGTCGACGCGTACGCGGTCGAGAGCCACCGGCGCGCGCACGCGGCGACGCAGGCCGGCCGGTTCGCGCGTTCGATCGTGCCGGTGCGCGACGCGAACGGCCTCACGATCCTCGATCGCGACGAGACGATCCGCCCGCAGACGACGCTCGACACGCTCGCGACGCTCAAGCCGTCGTTCGCCGAGCTGGGCGAGATGTACGGCTTCGACGCGGTGATCCGCCAGCGCTATCCGGAGCTCGAACGGATCGAGCACGTGCATCACGCGGGCAACAGTTCGGGGATCGTCGACGGCGCGGCGGCCGTGCTGATCGGCACGCTGGAAGCAGGCAAGCGCGCGGGCCTCACGCCGCGCGCGCGGATTCGCTCGTTCGCGAGCATCGGCTCGGAGCCTTCGATCATGCTGACGGGGCCGAGCTACGCGGCCGAGAAGGCGCTGAAGCGCGCCGGCATGCGCGCGGCCGACATCGATCTCTACGAGCTGAACGAAGCGTTCGCGTCGGTCGTGCTGCGCTTCATCGACGTGATGTCGATTTCGCACGACCGGATCAACGTGAACGGCGGCGCGATCGCGATGGGCCATCCGCTCGGCGCGACGGGCGCGATGATTCTCGGCACGCTGCTCGACGAGCTCGAGCGGCGCGGCGCGGCCACGGGCCTCGCGACGCTGTGCGTCGGCGCCGGCATGGGCACGGCGACCATCATCGAACGGATTTGACGGGGGACCACCATGATCGATTACACGCTCGATGACGACGGCATCGCGACCCTCACCTGGAACCTGCCGGACCGCAGCCAGAACGTGCTGAACGGCGCAAGCTGCGAGGCGTTCTTCGCGGCGGCGGCGCGCGCGCTTCAGGATGCGGCGGCGAAGGGGATTCTCGTCACGTCGGCGAAGCCCGACTTCATCGCGGGCGGCGACCTCGAATGGCTGCAGGCGAGCAGCGACGCCGCGACGCTCTTCGAGCGCACGTGCGAATTGCACCGCGCGCTGCGCGCGCTCGAAACGGGCGGCAAGCCGGTTGCGATCGCGATGCCGGGCTCGGCGCTCGGCGGCGGATTGGAGATCGCGCTCGCGGGCCATTATCGCGTCGCGGCCGACAACCCGAAGGCGCGCTTCGGGCTGCCCGAAGTGACGCTTGGCCTGCTGCCGGGCGGCGGCGGCACGCAGCGCCTGCCGCGGCTGATCGGCATTCAGGCGTCGTTGCCGCTCCTGCTCGAAGGCAAGCGGCTGAAGGCGGCCGACGCGCTGAAAGCGGGCATCGTGCACGCGGTCGTGCCGGCGGGCGAAGAGACCGTCGCCGCGCGCGCGTGGCTGCTCGACGCGAGCCGCCGCACCGCGACGCAGCCGTGGGACGCGAAGGGCTTCAAGATTCCGGGCGGCGCGGTGACGCACCCGGCCGTCCAGCAGGTGTTCATGGCGGCGAACGCGCTCGCGCGGCAGAAGACGTACGGCAACTATCCGGCCGTCGCGAGCATCCTGTCGTGCGTGTACGAAGGGCTGCTGACGGATCTCGACACGGGCCTGAAGACGGAAGCGCGCTACTTCGTGAAGGCGGTGCTGTCGCCGGAAGCGAAGGCGATGATCCGCACGCTGTTCTTCGGGATGAACGAAGCGAACAAGCTCGCCGCGCGGCCGGCGGGCGTGCCGACGCAGCGCTACCGGAAGATCGGCGTGCTCGGCGCGGGGATGATGGGCGCGGGCATCGCGTACGTGAGCGCGAAGGCGGGGCTCGACGTGGTGCTGATCGATACGAGCGACGAAGCGGCCGCGCGCGGCAAGGACTATTCGCGCAAGCTCGTCGACAAGCAGGTCCAGCGCGGCCGGCTCGCGCAGGAGAAGGCCGACGCGCTCCTCGCGAAGATCACGGCGACGACCGACTTCGCGCGCCTCGACGGCGCGGAGCTCGTGATCGAAGCGGTGTTCGAGGATCGCACGATCAAGGCCGACGTCACGCGCAGGAGCGAAGCGGTGCTCGCGCCGGACGCGCTCTTCGCGTCGAACACGTCGACGCTGCCGATCTCGGGGTTGGCGCAGGCGAGCGCGCGGCCGGCGAACTTCATCGGCCTGCACTTCTTCTCGCCCGTCGACAAGATGCCGCTCGTCGAAGTGATCGTCGGGCGCGAAACGAGCCAGGAGACGCTTGCGCGCGCGCTCGATTACGTGAAGGCGATCGGCATGACGCCGATCGTCGTCAACGATTCGCGCGGCTTCTACACGAGCCGCGTGTTCTCGACGTACGTGCTCGAAGGGCTCGCGATGCTCGCCGAGGGCGTTGCGCCGGCGCTGATCGAGAGCGCCGGGCTGCTCGCCGGCATGCCGGTCGGGCCGCTCGCGCTGACCGACGAAGTGTCGAGCGAACTGATCCACAAGATCACGAAGCAAACGCGCGCGGATCTCGGCGATGCGTACGTCGCGCGGCCCGGCGAGGAAGCGGCCGCACGGATGGTCGAGCTCGGGCGGCTCGGCCGGAAAGCGGGGCAAGGCTATTACGACTATCCTGCGAGTGGCGGCAAGAAGGCGCTGTGGCCGGGGCTCGCGGACGAGTTCCCGGTCGCGGCCGAGCAGCCGGACGTGAAGACGCTGATCGACCGGCTGGTGACGGTGCAGGCGGTCGAGACCGCGCGCTGCGTCGAAGAGCGCGTGCTCACGACGGCCCGCGACGCGGACGTCGGCGCGATCCTCGGCTGGGGTTTTCCGGCGTTCCGCGGCGGCCCGATTTCGCATATTCACGGCATTGGGGTGGACGCGTTCGTCGCGACGTGCGATCGTCTCGCGGCGCAACACGGTGCGCGCTTCGCCGCGCCGGAGTTGCTGCGCAAGATGGCTGCCGAGCGACAAACCTTCTACTGAACGGGCTTTGCGCACCAAGAAGAAGCCGACCTCCATGCCGACACCGCAGACTTTCATATCCGCCCGAACTCCGCTCGGGCGGATCGACCGTCGGCTTCATCCCTCGGGGTGAGACCTGAATCATGAACAACTACTGAGCCGGACGTTTCGGTGCGCGCGGTGCGCCGGGCGTCGTACGGCGAGCGGAATTGCGTCGCATACCGCGTGATGTGCGACGTGTGAGGTTGCGTCGCGTCGCCGAACCACGGTCGGCGCGACCGACGCATCGCGATGCGACGCCATATCACGCCGAAAATATCGAACCTCACGGGAGCGGGCATGGGCCCTTTGCACGGAATCCGAATCGTCGAAATCGCCGGACTGGGCCCGGCGCCGTTCTGCGGAATGCTGCTCGCCGACATGGGCGCCGACGTGATCCTCGTCGAGCGCACGGCCGGCCGCGACGGCGATCCGCTCGACCTGGGCCGTCGCGCGATCTTCAATCGCGGCAAGCGCTCGCTCGCGCTCGATCTCAAGCAGCCCGCGGCGGTCGATGCGGTGCTGCGGCTCGCCGAGACTGCCGACGCGCTGATCGAAGGCATGCGCCCCGGCGTGATGGAGCGGCTCGGCCTCGGGCCCGGCGCATGCTTCGCGCGCAATCCGAAGCTCGTGTACGGACGGATGACGGGCTGGGGCCAGGACGGGCCGCTCGCCGATGCGGCGGGACACGACATCAACTACATCGGCCTGTCCGGCGCGTTGTGGTACGCGGGGCAGCCGGGCGACGCGCCGCTCGCGCCGCCGACGCTCATCGGCGATCTCGGCGGCGGTGCGCTGTATCTCGCGATGGGCGTGCTCGCGGGCCTCCTGGAGGCGCGCTCGCGCGGGACGGGGCAGGTCGTCGACGCGGCGATCGTAGACGGCAGCGCGAATCTGATGAACCTGCTGTTGTCGATCCATGCGGCGGGTTTTCAGCCGATGGAGCGCGGCAAGGGCTTGCTCGACGGTCCGCACTGGTACGGCAGCTATCGCTGCGCGTGCGGCGGCTATGTGAGCGTCGGCGCGCTCGAGCCGCAGTTCTACGCGCTGCTTCTCGACAAGCTTGATCTGACCGGCGACGACGAGTTCCGGAATCAATACGATGCGAGCCGCTGGCCGCGGCTGCGCGAGCGGCTCGCGGCGGTTTTCGCGAGCCGGCCGCGCGCGCATTGGATCGCGCTGATGGAAGGCACCGACGTGTGTTTCGCGCCGGTGCTGAGCCCGGCCGAAGCGAAATCGCATCCGCATCTCGCGGCGCGCGGCGTCTACGCGGAGCGCGACGGCGTGCTGCAGGCCGCGCCTGCGCCGCGGTTTTCCGGTTCGCCGAACGCGCAGCCCGGCGCGGTGCCGCGGCGCGGCGCGGACGGCGCCGCGATCTTGCGCGAAGCGGGATTCGGGCAAGACGAGATCGCGGCGCTCGTCGCGAAGGCGTGAGCGGCCGCGCGCATGGTATTCGTCGATCGGCATGCGGTACGCGGGTGACGCGCGCCCGCATGCACGTTCGCACGGCATGCATTCGATCGTCGTCGTCTCGCGTGATTTCGCCTGCGCAGCGTCGCCTCAGCCGGCAGCCGAGGCTATCGTTCTGATTCGCTCGTCAGCCGCCGCATGACCGCCGCGACGAGACGATCGCAATCGCCGCCGCCGAATTCAAGCACGTCGCGCTCGGCCAGATCGACTTCGCGGGCGAGCGCCTTGCGCAGCAGGTTCTTCGCGCGGAAATGACGGCTGCGCACCGTCGCCTCGGGAATGCCGAGGCAGCTCGCGGTTTCGTCGACGCTCAGTTCCTCGACCGAACGCAGCACGAACACGATCCGAAACGCGTACGGCAACTGATCGAGTTTCTGTTCGAGCAAGCCGCGCAATTCGGCGCGCGTCGCGCCTGATACGACGGAACGGGATCGTGTGCGCTCATCGCATCGATTTTGGATTCGGTATTCATATCGATTATCGGGACGATGCGTTGGCGGCACGCCATCCTCTCGTGATGATCTTCATACGGTTCCTCCCAAATGATGGACAGGCGGCGCGCGGAAACGAAACCGGATGCGGCGATCGCTTCCGCGTACCGTGAGGACATGGATGTCACGTGCGCTCGTCACGTTCCGGCGCGGGAACCGCGATCGGTGCGCTCCGCGGGACGATGCCCGCGGCGGGAGATTGCATACGCGCTGTTTCGTTCGTTTGGCGCGCTAGTGCCGCAGCATTCCACCGGATCCGCTCATGCCGTGGCCGTGCGACGTCCCGTGATGAAAGCCGCTGCCCATCGGCGGGCCGATGTGGCTTGGCGTCATTGGATGAAAATGATGGAACCGATGGAAGTGGTGGAAGCGGTCGACGAAGATGAAGGTCGTGTCCGCGCCGACGAAGAACGGCGTGCCCCAGTACCACGGATCGGGATACGGGTACGCGGCGACGGGATACCACAGCACGCTGCCGTCCTCGTTCTGGACGAGCTGCCATGTTCCGTCGCTTTGCCGGCACGCGCGTCCGACGACCTGCTGCATCGCGCCGTCGATTTCCGCCTGCCCGGTGACTGCCAGGCAATCGGACGTGTCGATCGGCGCGGTCGAGCCGTCATAGGTTTGCGCGCATGCGGACGCGGAAAGGCCTGCGCAAATCAGCGCAGTTCCGCAACGGATCAGCTTGTTCATGATAGGGCTCTGAATGGACACCCCGGAATGTCGACGCGCGGCGTGTCGGCCGGCGTCGTCCAGCCTGTCGTTATCGATGTTTGCGAGCGCGTTTCGCGACGCGTCGCTCCGCGCAAGGAGATACTGCAAGTAAACGAATCGGCGTGCCGGTCTATTCCACGCTTGCGGGCAAGCGCACCCCCGGTGAGCGTTCGGCAGCGTGCGGGCGGACGAGTCGATCGCGTCGATTCCGCGATCTCGAGGCCGACGGCGCGGCGCGTGCCTCACGCGATGCGCGAAAAAAATCTTCATGGAATAAACCGTGCGACGGTCCGTCATACGCGCGTTCGACACAGGACCTCATGGTCGGGAGCGTACACGATGGAACACCCTTCAACACCGCCGGCCGCGCCGGCGCGCGGCCGGCGGTGGGCGCTGATCGGCCGCGCGGTGGCTGCGTCACGGCATCGTTCGGCTACGTCGGCGGCTGGCTCGCGCCGCATCGGCTGACGCCGCATCGGCTCGTCGACGCATTGCAGCGCAACGGCGGCCTGTATCCGGTCTGCCGGCGCAATCACGCGAAAGGCGTATGCGTGACGGGCTATTTCGAAGGCAGCGGTGCAACGAGTGCTTACTCGACCGCGCCCTTTTTTGCGGCGGCGCGCACGCCGGTGGTCGGACGTTTCGCGCTGCCGGGCGGCAATCCGTACGCGCCGGACAATAGCGTGCCGATCCGCAGCCTCGCGCTGCGCCTGACCGCGCCCGACGGCGAGCAATGGCGCACGGGGATGAATGGCATGCCGGTGTTTCCGGTGGCGACGACGCGCGCATTTTACGAGCAGACGGTCGCGGGGCGGCCCGATCCGAAGACGGGCAAGCCCGATCCGGCGAAGCTCGAGGCGTTCTTCGACGCGCATCCGGTGATGGCCGCGTTCCGTGCGTGGGCGAAGACGGCGAGGCCGAGCGCGAGCTACGTCACCGAGACGTATTACAGTCTGAACGCGTTCTGTCTCGTCAATGCGGCGGTGCGGCGGCAGGCGGTGCGGTGGCGCGTCGCGCCGGAACGGACGGCCGGCGCGGGCGATGTTGCGAAGGCCGGCGATCCGAACGTGCTGCAAGAGGATCTGACGCGGCGCATGGCGTTGGGGTCGCAGCGCTGGCATTTGCTGATCACGCTCGCGGAGCCGGGCGATCCGCTCGACGACGCGACGCGCGCGTGGCCCGCGAATCGCACGACGATCGATGCGGGCACGATCGTGCTCGACCGCGTGGAGTCGCAGGGCAGCGGACCGTGCCGCGACGTCAATTACGACCAGACGATCCTGCCCGACGGCATCCTGGCGTCGGGCGACCCGCTGCTCGCCGCGCGCTCGGTGGCGTATGCGGATTCGTATCTGCGCCGCACGAGCGAAGAGGCGGGCATTCCTGGCGCTGCGCGTTCGTTCATATAAACGATGATGAAGACCACGTTCAGTTCCCTCGCGCGGCTGCTGCATTGGCTGATGACGGCGATGATCGTTTCGAAGTTTTTTATCGGCGCGGGGATGGTCGCGTCGGTGTCGGAGCGGCATGCGGTGTTGATTGCGATTCATAAGCCGCTTGGGGTGGCGGTGCTGGTGTTGGCTTGCGTGCGGGTTGTGGTGCGGTTGAGCTCGCGGCCGCCGGCGCTGCCTTCGGATATGCCGGGGTGGCAGAAATTTGCTGCGCATGGGTCGCATCTCGCGTTGTATGCGCTGATGATCGCGATGCCGGTGGTTGGGTGGCAGCCCATGCGGCCCGCGCTATTACTGGTTACCCTTCCCTGATGCTGTTATATCGATCGACGCAATTTTCTCGTTCGCCGAGATAGCTGGTTTGCACGCCGATATCCGATGCTTGAGAAGCATTGCTTCAAGGACCGATTTGACGACGTTTTTTTCCTGATCCGTCAAGATGCGTAGTCCATCGAACAGCAAGCGAAAATCTTCATCTGACCCATATTCGTCCTCGTCAAACAGCAACGCGTCGGCGCTAACAGACAGCGCGACGGCGAGCCGCTTGACCACGTCAACGGCTGGGCGGCTCGCTCCCGCTTCGTAGCGGTTGACTTGTACCAAGTGGACGTTGGCACGATCGGCGAGTTGTTGCTGGGTTAAACCTCTCTGCTTGCGCAGCATGGCGAGGCGGTCCGAGAAATCCATGGCGAAGAAAGTGGAATTCGAGAAATGAACACTGTTGATTTTTTCCGGAAGCACATAATCAGTTTATCGATTCTGTGATCGCCCAAACGGGATTCGACGAAGGATTAGCCAAAGGGCATACGAAATTTCTACGCGGTGGCGCTTCGTTTGCGATGGAATGGCACAGAGTTCGAGCTAGGGTCGAGGTACGCGAAACTCGCTATCTTTGACTAGTGGATCAGCTAAACTTCACACCTGCTGGACCAATTCTAAACAACTGATCAATGGAGTGCGGCTGTGCCAGTCGGGAAATCCATACGTGTCTATCTTGCTGACGCTACTGTTACCGGAATTCGATACGCCGAACTGGTGAATTGGACGGGACACGCGATCGCGTGTCCGAGAAATCGCCTGAGCGAATTGTCTAATTGGCAAGAAGCATCCAAGCCCGGAGTCTACTTTATTTTTGAAGGGCGATTTGGAGATAGCAAACCTCTTGCGTATATCGGCGAGTCAGAAAATGTCTTGCAACGTCTCACAAATCATGATCGGAGCAAGGATTTCTGGAATGAAGCGGTGATTTTCACTAGCAAAGACGAGAATCTGACGAAGGCGCACATCAAGTACCTCGAGTCATCTTTGGTGGTTCTATCAAAGAATGCCGATCGATATCAGCTCGAGAACGGTAATATGCCACCAGAATCGAGTTTGCCGAGAGCAGATAGAGACGCAATGGCCGAATTCGTCGAGAACATTCGCATGGTGCTCGGCATATTGGGGTACCAGATTCTCGAACCGATTCTGCCTGTACGTACTGCAGTTCCGGTGGGCGATACCGCTCTCATGGTGGCACCTGAGGTACCTCGAGTCACGGACTTGACGTTTAGTGTGAACGGCTTGCTGGCATTCGGAGCGATGACGGACGAAGGATTCGTCTTGAAGAAGGGCTCTCAATTGTCATCGACCAACACTTTGAGCGTTCCCGGTCGGGTGGCAATCATTAAAGAGCGTTTACTCAAAGACGGACTGGTTGCTGCTGACGGCGACAGGCTCGTCGCTATAACCGATATCCTTTTGACCTCGTCGACGTATGCGGCGGCTATCGTGGCCGGAACTTCCAGGAGCGGCCCTCAAAGTTGGAAAACGCGGGATGGGAAGACTCTGAAGGAGCTTGAGGATGCGTTGGTTCAGCAATGAACACCGTTGTTGCGAAAATTAATCAATCGCTCGAAATACGATCGGTTGCTGTCGGAACGACGCTGACGGACATCCTCATCCGCGGATGCGTCCGGGATCGCAAGTACCGTTGCAAGGAGACATCGTTACCGCTTCTACGTTATCGAGCGCTTTGGGCGGTTCGGTAACAGGAGTGAAGGTCTTGCATGGCTCGGGAGTGGGCCGAACAACTACTGGAGGCCCGCTGAGGAGCCTGGAGGGCTCCTTAGACGCGGCCAGCATCTACTCTGTTGATATATCGCGCCTTATTTACATTGGCCAACGGATGCGGATGGGGCGTATGGCGAACACAGAAAGCGGGGTGGAGGAGCTGGAAGTAGAAGCCGGGAACGGCGATTGAAGTTGACCCGCAAAAACGGACACCTATTCTTTTTGGAGAGGAGGTGCCGTCATGGGCAAGCATCGGAAGGACGGTGGCCCAGATGGTCGCGGTGTCGGTTTTTATTTTCGTAATGTCACGGAGCTGGTGCTTTTTGGTGTCCGTGGCAAGAACGCGCGAACTCTGGCTCCTGGGCGTCGACAAGTTAACTTCTTGGCGACGCAGAAGCGTGAGCATTCCCGAAAACCCGACGAGTTTTACGACATCGTGGAATCGTGTAGTCCGGGCCCGTATTTAGAACTGTTCGCGCGCGGGCCTCGCGAAGGCTGGCAGGTATGGGGTAGCCAGGCCGACGAGTATTACCCGACGTGGCCGACTTATTCAAACCACTCGCAAGTAGACCGAGGCATCATCACTGCTGAGACGGATACGCTGGTGATGAAGTGAAGCTGCCGATAGCTTTGGAGGTTTGGTTAAAAAAACGCCCTCTGAACAGAGGGCGTTTTGCTAATGGCGATGCTTGTGGCCTAGCTTCGGATGAAGTTGTCCGTCGTGGCTCTGTGTATTCGTATGGCGAATGCGAAGTGCAGAAGGTGGTAATTGGTGAAAAGTGCGCCATTGATTTTATTGGATTTTTTCACTAAATCTAACGCGAACATCAAGTCCTTGTCTCGCAAAAAGTGAAAAAATTGGGCGGATGTGTCATAAAACGTGAAAACTCTCGAGGGTGGGCCGGCGAGGCCCGTGGGGCAAGGCTCGAGGATGAGCCAGCGTTGTTGAAATCTAGTCCTTCGGCTGTCGCGTTATGACTTATCCGGTCTGGAAATTTGGCGACAATCTGCATAACGATGGTCGGCGACCAGATCAAGTTCAAGCACGTCTTCAGCTCGCCACCCGGGCCACCATCAGGTATCTGGAGAATCCCGTCGCCACTTCCAACAGGGGGCCTGGATCTCGATGATCGAGCGCTTCGCGGAAGTCACTTCATATCTCCATATGATTAGCGCGATTGACCGGGATACGGCGCGGCTGTCGCGCCCTAAATACTACGATGCAGCGGGAAGCCGCTGGGAGCGCAATTGCATGCTACACCCGGTGCGTCGCGCCGACGGAGCGTCGACCTGATAGGCATGGATCGCACAAGCACCGCGAGCGGCGGAAAATCTGCGAGGGTGGGACGCCGCGTCCCGTGAGCTGGCTTCAAATGACCCTGGCCCCGAACACGGCCGGCCCCACTTCGATTCCTCTGTGGAGCACGACCATGAAATCGGATCGGATCTGCGCTGGCTGCGGCGCACCCTTCACTCCGCTCTTACACATCCCGCATCAACGCTTCTGCTCGGCCAAGGCGTGCCAGCGTGCTCGCCGGCGTGCATGGCAGCACCAGCGCATGCGAGTCGATCCCGATTATCGCGAGAATCAGATCCGCGCCCAGGCCAGCTGGCGGGCCCGACATCCTGACTACTGGCGGCACTACCGCGAGACGCACCCGGCCTATCGCGATCGCAATTGCGCGATGCAGCGACGACGAAATGCGCAGCGCACTGCTAGTGCTGTTGCAAACATGGACGTGTGGCCGGCCCATCGCCCGCTGGCATCTGGGTTTTACATCCTGCGCAACGCGGTTGAGGCGGGCGTTGCAAAGATGAACGCGTGGACGGTGCACATCGCCGTGCTGTCTGAGCCGAGGCCTGTTCCGGCGTGATTGCAAAGAGATGACGTGTACGACAAGGGTCTATGGCCTGCTACCTTGGCTGTGTACTCGCTCGCATTCGACGTCATTGCAAGGCGCGACGCGTTCGCCGATACAAATCCCCAGTTGATGTCGGGGATGGCGCAGCGAGGGGCGGTTGCCAGTGGGAGCTGGATCGTGGACCTCGATTGCACATGCGAATCCATTGACGAGCAGACCTGCAGAATGCGGGCTGCTGAATACGTCCGGATGTCGACGGAGCATCAGCAATACTCGACGGAGAATCAGCGTGATCGCATTCGCGACTACGCTGCTCGTCGCGATCTCGAGATCGTGCGGACCTACGCCGACGAGGGTAAAAGCGGTTTGCGTATCGATGGGCGCCAAGCGCTGCAGCAGCTGATCCGGGACGTGGAAACCGGCATGGCCGATTTCCAGGTGATCCTCGTCTACGACGTAAGCCGCTGGGGACGATTCCAGGATGCAGACGAAAGTGCCTATTACGAGTACATCTGCCGGCGCGCAGGCATCCAGGTTGCCTATTGCGCCGAACAGTTCGAGAACGACGGCTCGCCAGTTTCGACGATCGTTAAAGGTGTGAAGCGTGCGATGGCCGGTGAGTACAGCCGCGAGTTGTCAGCGAAAGTCTTCGCTGGTCAGTGCCGGTTGATCGAGCTCGGTTTTCGGCAAGGCGGCCCGGCAGGCTACGCGTTACGCCGGATCCTGGTGGACGAGCATGGCCTCATGAAGGGGGAATTGCAACGCGGCCAACACAAGTGTCTGCAGACGGACCGCGTCATTCTGATGCCGGGCCCGGACAGCGAGGTGCGTATCGTCAACCTCATCTACAGTTGGTTCATCAATGAGTCACTCAACGAGCACGAGATCGCCGCACGCTTGAACGGCATGAACGTTCAGACGGACCTTGGGCGTCCCTGGACACGAGCAACTATTCGGGAGGTGCTGACCAACGAAAAGTACATCGGCAACAACGTCTACAACCGTGTGTCGTTCAAGCTGAAGAAATCTCGCGTCACCAATCCGTCGGAGATGTGGATACGCAAGGAGGGTGCGTTCGAACCCATCGTGCCGAGCGAAACGTTCTATACAGCGCAGGGCATCATGCGCGCGCGCGCCCGGCGCTACTCGAGTGAGGAGCTTATCGAGCGTCTGCGAAATCTGTACCGAATCCGAGGATTTCTATCGGGCGTCGTGATCGACGAAACGGAGGGCATGCCGTCCACCTCGGTTTATGTATATCGCTTCGGCAGCTTGATTCGTGCGTACCAGACGGTTGGCTTCACGCCGGGCCGTGACTATCGTTATATCGAAACGAATCGCTTCATTCGGCAACTGCATCCAGAGATCGTCGCCGAGACGGAAAAAAAGATCGCGGATCTCGGCGGGACCGTGTCGCGTGATCCGGCGACGGACCTGCTGACCGTGAATAGAGAGTTCACTGCCTGCATAGTGCTGTCACGGTGTCAGGTGCGCGGCAGCGGCCGTAACCGCTGGAAGGTACGGTTCGACACGAGCCTGCTGCCGGATATCACCGTGGCAGTCAGGCTGGACCAGAGCAACGCGACTGCGCTCGACTACTACCTGCTGCCGCACATCGACTTTTGGCAGCCTCGTATCAGCCTCGCGGACTGGAATCCGATCGAGTTCGAGAGCTATCGCTTTGACACGCTGGACTACTTATACGGTATGGCACAGCGTGCTCGGCTGAGGAGAAGAGCATGACTCAGCGCGAGCAGCAGCCCGGTGAGGTTCGGATGATCCCCATCAGCCAGATCGAGGTGATCAATCCTCGCGAGCGCAATGGTCGCGTCTTCGATGAAATCGTCAGCAACATCAAGACGATTGGCCTGAAGAAACCGATTCTGGTCACGCCACGGGCAACGGCAAGTGGCGTGGAGAAGTATCTGCTCGTGTGTGGGGAGGGACGACTGAAGGCGTTCCGATCGCTCGGTGAAACGACGATACCCGCGCTGGTGGTGAGCGTGAGCGACGAAGACGCGTTCATCATGAGCCTGACGGAGAACATCGCGAGACGGCAATGCCGACCGCTCGAGTTGCTCGCCGGAATTCGCGAACTGCAGGAGCGCGGATACGCACCGAAGGCGATCGCCGAGAAGACGGGCCTCACGCAGCACTATGTGCAGGGGATCTTGACACTTCTGCATCAGGGTGAGGAGCGACTCGTGATCGCAGTGGAGAAAGGCCGAATTCCACTGAATGCAGCGTTATCGATTGTTGGTGCCGGCGACGACGATGAGGCGATCCAAGCGGCACTGCAGGAGGCATATGAATCGGGGAGATTGCGCGGGCGTCAGCTGATGGATGCTCGGCGCGTCATCGAGCGGAGGAAAGCGCTCGGCCGGACGGCGAATCGAAACATGACGCGCAAGGTGATGGACGTGACCACATCGAGCCTTGTCCGAACGTATCAGCATGAAGTTGAGCGGCAGAAAGCGATGGTGCGCAAGGCAGAGTTTACGCAGCAGCGGTTGCTGTTCGTTGTCGGCGCCCTCAGGCAGCTATTTGCCGACGAGAACTTCGTCAACCTGCTGCGCGCTGAGGAGCTGGCGACGTTGCCGAAGTATCTGGCGGAACGTGTATGGCCGAGTGGGAGTCCAGCATGACCGGTGTAGCACTTGGATTCATTCCGGAACCACTGTCCGTTCCGATCACGAGCATCCTGCCGTCACGGCGCACACCTGCCGGGATGATGATTTCGCGCAAGTTCAAGCAGATCAGAAGCTCCATCGAAGAGGTGGGTTTGATCGAGCCGCTTTCGGTGACGCCGGTCGACCAAGCATCGGGCAACCACGTCCTGCTCGATGGGCATCTGCGACTGATCGCGTTGCAGGAGCTCCAGTTCAACACCGTGTCGTGCCTCGTTGCCACGGACGATGAAAGCTACACGTACAACAACCGCGTCAATCGACTCTCGACTATCCAGGAGCACTTCATGATTCGTCGGGCCGTCGAACGGGGTGTGTCCCCGGAGCGACTCGCGAAGGCGCTGTCCGTCGACGTGTCGCAGATCATCAAGAGGATGGCATTGCTGGATGGAATCTGTGCTGAAGCGACTGAGCTGCTGAAGGACCGGCAGTTTTCGCCGGAGCTCGCACGAGCGCTACGCAAGATGAAACCGACGCGACAGGTCGAGTGCGTCGAACTGATGGTGGCAGCGAACAACCTGTCTGTCTCGTACGCTGAAGCGTTGCTCGTTGCAACGCCGGCCTCAAGGTTGATCGAAGGGAAGAAGCCCAAGAAGCTTGCGGGCGTAAGTCCTGAGCAGATGGCGAAGATGGAGTGGGAGATGAGCAATCTGCAGGGACAGTACAAGGTGGTCGAGGAGACTTATGGACAGGACGTGCTCAATCTTGTGCTGGCAAAGGGCTATCTGGCTCGATTGCTGGAAAATGAGTCCGTGCGGATGTATCTGCAACAGAATCAGGCTGATCTGGTATCAGAGCTTGAGGCGATCGTTGATACGGTCACTTTGGATCAAAATAGACTCGAGCCAGCGGATCAAGGAGTAGAAGGATAAGCTTCGGATTCCATATTGAATTGCGGGTACGTCTCAATTCTCAAATCCGGTTTTGGGGTCGAGTGTTATGCCGGCCGCCGTCGAAATTTGGTTCATAAATAGTTTGCCGGGTTGGCCAACGATGCTAGTGGGTATCTCGACAGATCGATGAACTCGATGGTCGCGATCCTTGCTTACACGGACCTGTGTGTCTATGCTGGGAGTATCCAATCCGTGTACCCCTCGTGTGGACGTGTGACACCAGGTCAAAATTCGGGCTAGGTCGTGTGACAGCATTGAACTCAACCAATGCGAACTCATGGAAAAGGCATTGAAATGGCTGTTAAGGACATGAGCGAAGGGAAGGATCAATTTCCCGACAACCATCAGCAAGACATCTCACCGGATGTAATGGACATGCTTACCGCTCAGGTTCAAAGGATGGTTGACGAATCGGGCAATCCTGCAGGGTTCGACGCTCGATCGTGGCTAAGCGACTGGCTACGCACTCCGGTACCGGCTCTCGATAATCGATTACCCATAGAGTATCTGGGCAACGCTGAAGGTATTGATCTAGTTTCTCGGATGCTGGCGAGTGCCCAAACCGGTGCATACTGGTAAAGCGTCGAACTCTCTCATCGCGTGGTACAGCGCGAGTTTCACCGGCACCTACAAGTCTTCGGTGTGGTCTGTCCACTATCCACTACATCCAAATCACGAACTTGTAGTGGCCTCGAAAAAACTCTTTGCTTGTGACGAGGCGATGCCCGAGCACTGGTCACAGACAACAGCTAGGTAGTCGATTTCAAGGACCCGCATTGAGAAGCCTTCGTTCATAGCAGCGCTAGCAAGATAGGTCAGATGGAATCGGGTCATGTCGACAGGGCCTTGGCATCGCGCGCAAACCTCTACAGGACCAATACCGGGGTGTGAGATTGGTGTTCTTTCGCGAGCCATGATAATGGGTGCGTGGGCATCTAGGCATGTACGTGAGCAATAGCACTCCAGTCCTTCGGCCTCTCGTACTTCGACCATGGGTGGATCCGTCTCAAAGTGCACGCGGTCCATCTCCCGAATCACCTCAAAAATGGTCGTTCGGAACGCGCATCCGCAGTGAAAGCATTCGTAGACCTCAGAATTTATAGTGCTCATTCCATTTCGCTCACATACGGAATGCTTAAGATAACTACGATATGAGGCCGGTTACCGAAAAACGCTGACGCTCAGCCGTGATCCCTTTCCAGCTTCGCCGCCCGTGTTGCTCGGGTGCGTGGTACCTATGGGCCCAAGCTTGGCTAGCTATCGTGACTTCTGCTTGCGCGCGCATCGCGGAGTTGCGCAAGTTGTTTCTCGGTGAATGGCCCGATCGACCTTTTCAATGCCTCGCATGTGATGAACGACGCATCATTCTCGCAATTTCTGAGCCTGAACGTCATTGTTGCGGTTTTCATCCTATGCCGGTTGTCGACCCGGCCATTGATTGCTTTACAAATAAAACCTTGCTGAGGCTCCCCTGTTCTTCACGTTCCAGGGAGAATATAGGCCGGCATTTCGAAAGTGCCAAGCTGAATTTTGACTTGAGTCGCCGTGCGACATGGCACCTGAATCTCGCGATAAATCACAGAACAACGATAAGCTCGTGTTTTCTGGTCGAAAAATATCCTATATACCATCCTGATCAATAAATTGGGGTCTTAGATCTCCTCTCGACTTCTATGACTGACCGTACCATCGGACTTGATAGAGACATTTGCGCGCACGTCGGTGCCTCAAGAATTACGGTTGGGTAGGCAGCATGACCTGTCGGCAATACACAAATTGGGCCGCCTGAGGCTACCGACGAAGGTGCTACCATGCACGTATTCTGTAACAAAAGAGGGTATCACTATGAGCGAAACAACTTTTACGTTTCGGGTCGATGATGCCCTGAAAATGGCGTTCTCCACCGCGGCGAAGGCCAATGATAGAACGGGCGCTCAGCTCTTGCGCGACTTCATGCGGAACTATGTCGAGCAGCAACAAAAAACAGAGGAATACGACGCATGGCTGAGCGCCAAGGTCGAACGGTCGCGTGCCTCCGCCGACACTGGCAATTTGGAGTCGGCTTCCCAAGTCGACGCCAAGTTCGCAGCGCGTCGTGCTACGGCACGTCGCCGGCTTGATGTGGCGAAATAATGGCATCCATTCCGGATGCCAGAAGTTCATATCATTTCACATGTTCGGTCGCCATTCCCAATGGTCCTACGGCATCCGAATCAACATCGAACAGATGACCTTGAAGGCACGTAGATGTTGTAGAGAGACCAGCAGAAATGTCGGAGCGGAGAAAGAAATACTGCCTGCTGCCATCAATTGAGGGGCCGGTGATAGGACGTGTTCCACTTTTGCCGAGCCACGATAGGGCGGCCTGGGTGGAGGTCGCATGCCGCATGGCTATCGACACGAGCGAGACATAGCGCTCCTCGAACTCGTGCAAATTCGCTTCGGACACAAGTTGGAGCATGCGCCCATTCTGCCTATATTTGGCGCTTTCCAGAATGCCGGATCGGATCAAGTGGTAGGCCACCTCTTCTTTGATGGCTAGCCGCCGTGCAACGGTTTGCGCGGTTAGTCCATCACTGGGAAGTTGACCGGCGTTGGCGATTACCCATTTCGTCTCAGCCTTATCGACAAGGAAAGCACAAATTCCCCGCATGCCGACAGCCCGCCCGACACAGCGTAGCTGTCCGCTAAGTACGGCCCTCATCACCACAAGAAAGGTATCGTTAGCGCGACATAGGTGACGTAGCACATGTGCCATCGTCCAAGTTTCACTCTCGTTTATTATGCAATCCTGATCTATAGGCAGATTTGACAATCTATCTATTTCGTCTCGAGGAATCATCCAGTTTCCTCGGTTGACCCGACAACGCGGCTCGTGGCGTATCAAATTCACGTCTAGAAGAAGGCGCAGTCTCCTCTTACTGATACAGAGCTGCTGGCTTGCCGATCTCAACGAGAGTGAACTATTTAACCTTGATGCGGCGCTAAGCACATTGCTTCGCTGAGCCACCAGAAATGATCGGCCAGATGGACTCTTAAGGACCCGGCCATCGAGGAAGCCGGTTTCAATCAGATGTCGTAGCTTCTGGCGAGAACGTCTTAATGTCGAGCGGATTTCATTCCCTGCTGCCACGTTGTGTGCCTCGAGTGCTCGATCAAAGCACCGATGCCTGCCATCGATGGACCCGTACCAATGTCCGTTGAGATGAGATTCGAACTCCCTTCTGAGGAAATCGTACCGCCTGTCGTCAAGGACGCGGTACAGCACGTGATAGAGTGGACTGAACCGACGTCGGATACTGGTCTCAGACTCTCTATCCAGATAGCTCCGAAGAAGCGCACGGAATCCATTGGGCCAGTCATTCAATACTATTGCGCATTGCTGCACGTATTTGGTTGCAACTCGAAGGTCATGCTGCCCGGCGAGAATGCCAGGCGTTGATTTTGCAAAGCCAGGAATGACTGCCGAGAGCGCATACATCAGTTGCAACGTATTCAACGGCGATAGACGCGCGAGCGGACCATCCAACGTGCTCCTTCCAGGAACTCTCCGGTAGCAAAATCTCATGATATTCACCACGGAATCGTCTGTGATTTCGCTCGACATATCGGTGAACGCCCTTCCACAGTCGCACGCGAGGAATTTCGCTGACGAAGGTGGTTGGGTTTGCCCGCAGCGGTCACACGTTTCGCGGAGAATTACTTGGTGATGAGGGCAGGCTATGACCAGTTTGAAGGACCACGCGGAACGCATGTACGGCGCGTCACGTAGGCACTCTGGGCACCACCGCTGCCGTTGGTAGTTGATCCAGGTGCGAATATGAGACCGCTGGAATATCGCACTGCCGCCGATCCACTTCGGCCATGGTGCGTCAGCTTGCGACAATTCGTCCCGCGTGCACCCACAAAGCATCGCCAGATTCTCAATCGTGCACTCTATATGAGACAAGGCACCGCAAAAAAGTTGGCGGCTGCCCACGTATCCATTGAGGGACGCTATTCGCCTGAGATAGTCGCTTGCGCTCTCGTCTGGATAAGGGCGACCGCGAACGGGTAACCGAAATTGATTCATGCGTCCCTCCGTTTCGAACGATTCTTGACAGGCCCCTTCTCTCCTGCGAGTCCGCTAAAAAATGGTTCACCCGCCTTGTCCAAGCGACGGAAGCAGAAATTCGGATTGAACGGATTCAGGGCGCCGATTCCCTCGTCCCAAATCTCTTCCGAAAACGTCTGCTCGAGAATGCAGACGTCAATCGTTGTCATCGCTCCTCGTAGAGCGCGCTCGAGTCCGCCGCTAAAAAGCTTGATCAGGTAGCTGATACGGCCGTCTGTTGCATAATGTAGTCGTTCAAGAACTTCGTATGACTGAAGATATAGCGAACATTTGACCGGAAGATTGTCATTCAACGTTGCCACAAGCCCGACAAAATCTTCAATCTCAGAGGCCGTCGTGATGCCCATGTTCTTGAGAGTGAACGTCGAGCTGAAACGCCGACGTAACTGCTCGTTGGTCTGAAGCAACAACTTCGATCTCGGAGCCCCAAATAGTGCCATCGGCTTACCTGACGCATCGAACAAATTCTTGATCCAGTCGCCAACTTTATACAGGCCGGGGGCTCTGCTCCTATCCAGCGTCTGTTGAATTTCGTCAACAAGCGTAAACTCGACGCCGCATTGCTTCATCAGCGTCAGGAGGCGGTGGGTTCGGGCTGGAGTAGTTCCATGGAACGGCGCTGGATCATGCAGAACTTGAAGTCCGGTCGACACCACGGCGGACGGAGTTGGATTTTCCGGTAGGCTGATGTAGAGCACTGGGACGATGTCCCGATCGTCGCGCGTAAGGGACGGATATTCTTCTCCAATGAGTTTGCACAGTGTCGACTTTCCAGTTCCAGTGTCTCCTAGAATGACTAGGGATTTTTGACTACCGGTTTCTCGATAACAATCTAGAAGATTTTTGATACGATTGTATGCATGATCGAATTCTGGAAACATGATTGTTTGGGATTCGAATTTCGCAATTAAATCGTAGTGCGAAGTTGATTTTTTACGATTGGCGGACATAAAACCTCCTTGTCATAGTGAGCTACGTGGGCGGCTCTCAAAACGTTTGGGCGCTTGCGGCATGACCGTTTCGCGTTGGACTTTGGGTTGCGAAGGTTGCTCGCTCACGAGCTGATGTAGATTTCCGGTTGGTCGATCGCCGTTAACTCCCAGCGTTTTGGCGGCCTTGCGACGTGTCCGCACGCTGCGGGAGGACAATAGCTTATCGATGGACTCCATGAGTTCAATACGACCTTGCATGAGGTTCTCAAGCACACAATCATTCTTCTGCTGTTCAAGTAGGGCGACCCGAATCAGCTTGTGTTGTGAGAGTCTGAGGCCGTTGGCATACTCGTAGAGGTTCGCACGTACGAGTATGCGATCCGAGGAATCCGGAGTCCAAACCCAGATTGTTCCAATATCATCTGGGTCGTATGTCACTCTGACCGATATTCCAGGACCATACGTATCGATGATCGGTTGCAGATCGTCACTGGAGTAGTAAAGATAGTGTAGATGGATGCCGCTTTTTCCTAAGCGCCGTTCAGTTTCTAAGCCAAGGTTGACGGCGATATCTTCTGCTCGCGGTGGAAGCTGCAGTTCTACGTTCAATTCACCTTCACACCATTTCTGCCACGGAGTCGTACCTATCATGCGATGCGGCGACTGCGCGTATATATCTAGGATCCATTTCTCGAGAGCATGAGTAAATTCACCGACCGTGAACACTGCATGCTTCAGAGGATCGTAGTCTCCGCGCTGATAGAACTTGGCGAAACTTGTGCCTGGTAGCTTGTGCGCGAACCCGTAATTGAACGTCTTGAGGAAGCGCTCGATTGAACCTTTAAATCTAGGTTGCCGAGGCGGGCAGTACAGAATTCTTATTCCTAAATCGAAGCATGCCGCCTTGAGCGAGTCGCTGTGAAACTCCGAGCCGTTGTCGCATACAAGACAGCCTATTCTGCCGTAGGGTCGCCAGTGGTGATTGACGGTAAGGCCGGGCATCACTGACGTGCAAGGTTTTTTCGGCAGGATCGCGTTTTTTAGGGCGCGCATAACGGCCAGTGTCGACGCATCGTCATAACCAATCGAGTATCCCAATGGCATTCGGCTAAACTTGTCCAGCAGCATCGTCACGGTGGGCCGGCCGCAGGGAAGTCCCGTCCTATCGTCGACAAGGAAGACATCGACCGGCGTGTGGTCGATCTCAACGCGCTCGAGAATGTGAGTAACGGGTATCCCAGTCTTCGTAATCTTGAAGCGCCTGTCGGCGCTTGCTTTCCCCTCCTTGAGAATGGCGACGTCGTATTCATCGACCCTGTCGAACAATCGATACAGCGTGGACTTGCTTGGGCACCGCAGATGGTCGCATAGAGGTCGGGAGAAGTTTTCGAGTTCGAGCTTTTTTACTAACCGTGTCTCCACGTCACCGATCGACCACGCGGGTACCTTGTCGGCGGCTTCGACGAGGCTTTCCATGAACAGGTCGACGACACGTGCGTCGGTGCGCGGATGTTGCGGTCCACGTAAGTCTGTGCGTGGAACGAGCGACCTTGTATCTTTTGAGCGGTGGTAAGCACGGTACCAGCGATAAACAGACGATGGGCTTGGCGGTGCCGGATCACCGTCGCAGTTGGCGCTTGTGTATAACTTAGCGAATTCTTTTATCAACGGGGCAAGTGTCTTCGGAGTCAGAGCTGGCCGGCCACACTCCAGGAATTGATCAACATAGTGTTTCCGACGTAGTGCGTCTTCCTGCAACTTGGGGCTGAGCTGGGAAAAAGGCCGCCCGTATGGAAGGAGCGCGTCCTGCTCGCTGGTCGCAGCATGATTATTTTTGATTTCGTCTTCGACGACGATTCGATTTGCTACGTAAGCGTCGAGTAACTCTTGCTTTGATGTTTTGAGCAGCTCACCAGTGACCATCGCATCTAGGAAGACCTTGCCATCGTTGAGAATCCGAGCGATACAGACCGGGGCGCCATCAAGTTTAAAAGCGGCGTTCAGCTTCAATGAAAAACCACGCATCTTGATTCTCCACATGAGTGAAAATCTCGGTAGTACTATTGATTTCAGTATCAAGTGAACATGTTAGGTATCCAAGCATCAGAAGGCCGGATACAGCGCCGCGACCGATGACACTTACCGCATCGTCGAAAGATCGAACGTCGTTGACATGGATGAGACGGAGAGCGCGACGAATCTCGTCGTAGCTCATAGGAGTTAGCGGAGCGCTACGCCAGAGTCGACGAAGGTTGCCGAGACGAGGTTTTTGCCGGATTGACTTATCCGTAAGGATCACGAATGCCCGGCCGGTGCGATCGAGATGCGCTTCGATGAGATCAAATTTTCTACGTATTTGTGGCGCGTTCAGCCGGTTTGCCGGCTTGATCTCGACAAGGATGCGTTGGCCGGAAGTGGTTTCGATCTCATAGTCTGGCGTATATCTTCGGGTCAGTTCGCCGTCAGGGTAATAGACGTGTTCGGGCTGTTCCCTGTAAGACCTGATCAACGGAGACATCTCGAACAGTAAAACGGCATCGCCTTCAAGTGTCTCCTCGTGCGCAACCTGGCGGCCGTTCTTGAGCGAGGGAAAAAGTCCTCGGACGAACGGGCCTGATCTTGTCGCTACGTCTCGAACCGGCCCAGCTGTGGGAGCAACCGGTTGCTTCGGTCTGACTGAACGAGAGCGGTGTACCTCTCGAAGCTTGTTACGCGATATTTCAAGATGGAATAACTTGCCACGCCTCTTGCTGGCGTCTGGCCTTCGAGATGTCGTCGTCTTTCTCATGGTTCAGGACAAAAGAAAGGCTGTCCGCTCGGACAGCGGATTCGAAGAGAGCACCAATTTGAGGGCGTAGCTACATCCTGCCGTGGGCGTTATCCGCAGCAAACTGGTGCGACGAACCGGAAGGACGGCTTGACGACGAGGGGAGAGGAGAAGACACTCACAAGCGTGACCACGGAGCAGCGTTCAGCTCTCCACCAAGCGGGGCAGACCTTCGGGTTTGTTCCGCTTTTTTACATTTCTGCGCCCTCCTTGTCCTTTCTGACGACGCGGCCGAGCACTGGCCGATCGCCGAGCTTGGCGGTGCCCCGGCGCCACGTATCAATCAACTCCCTCATGACACGGATCTGAGCATCGCTCAGTAGATCCAGTTCTCTCCAAAGCTCACCGCATAGCCGATACGCGTCCGACGAGGCGGTTTGGGGAATCGTGTAGTGACGTCGAGATGCCTCCAGCTCGCTCAATAGGCCAGCGAGCTCATCGGTGGAGAGCCGAAGGCATCTCGCGAGGCGGTCGACGAAGTCACGGGAAGGCGGCCCTTTTATCCCAAGTTCCAAGGCAGATACGTAGCTCTGCTCGAAGCCCATAGCTTCGGCTAGGTCCTTTTGGCGCACTCCGTAGCGGAGTCGAAGCGCACGAAGTCGTTCGGAAAAGGGACTCAATGCTTTCCTCGGGTGAGATCGTTGGAATCACCCAAGGATGATAGTGGAGTAGTAAAAAAAGTGAAGGGAGTGCAATTTTTGAGTGAAATTATCGTATATATGTGTCTATACGATAATTTTAGACGAAGTGGCGTCGCCTAAATCGCAGGCCGGGCTTGGGGAGCAGCTTCGTTTTAGAGGATGACCGGCGAGATTCGGTGGTGCATTGAGACAGGGTGATTTAGAGTGCGTATACTAAATTTTATGCTTGATGAGAGAGGGGCGATCCCTTGACCCAATACCCGCTGGAATGGGAAGTTTGAGATGCTCAGGAACTTCTTCGAAGCCTCCCGCATGTACTAGGAATTCAACGCCCGCGGCCAGTCGAAGTATGTCGCCCGTTCATCGCGGGATTCCAGCGTTGGCTGTGTCGGGCCGCCCCTTCACCATTCAACGCGAGTTGTCGGGGCTGCACGCCGCGAAGCACAATTGGGTATTCCGCTACCGCTTAGATCGGAGTCCCCCCAAGCAATCGCCTCCAGCGCGCCGTAGACGTCAGCGGGATCGTCGTGGTTTTGCAGCTAGGTAATGGGGCTTTTGCCGCCGAGGCGGACCGACGGCCGCTCAAGCCAGCGCTTCGCTTTAGCCGAGCCGCCGAACACTTCGCGAGCATATGCGCGCACCGCGCGCAGCGTATCACCCTCACGTCGAGCCTTGGCTGGTGTGGCACCAATTACCCGATGTTGGTGGGTGACCTCTCGTTGCACGGCGTTTGCGATCACCGATTTGACTTCGCTAGAATCCGCGAAGGCGATGGCAGATTTGGCGCCGGTAGCTACGTGCGCGGGCTTTGTGGTGACCTGTCCTGCCTCTTTGCCGCGCTTGCGCGCAGACGCAACAGGACGTTGCGAGGCTGTCGGGGGAAAGATGTTGGTTTCGTCGTCATCTTGCAACCTCGATCACACTCCACGTGATACGGAGGAGGCCCGTCCATGGCTACTGCAGGAATGATTGGTCGACCGGCACGATAGTCGCTCTAGAAAATGAATTTTCAAACTCGGGCCAGTCTCGTGCGCATCGATACGTTCGTATAGCAGGCGACGAATTCACCGACCTTGAGCAACATGAGTGATCGGCCCTGTGCGAGCGGAGGACGATAAAACCAAAGCCTGCAACCCATAGTAAGCACTCAATCAGCACCGTAGCGTAGGTCGACGACGACGGGGAGTCGCGATGCTATCGGATGGGCGCGACGTGAGCAGTAGACGGCAGCGACAGAGCCACGTTCCACGGCAGCAGTTCGTCGATGCGGTTGATCGGATGGTCAGCAATGCGCTCGAGCACGTAGGCGAGGTACGCCTCGGGATCGAGGCCATTCAGGCGTGCCGTGCCGATCAGGCTATACATTGCGGCGGCACGTTCGCCACCAGAGTCGGCGCCGGCGAACAAGTAATTCCGTCTGCCGAGGGCGACGCCGCGCAGTGCTCGCTCGGCGATCAGGTTGTCGATTTCCGCACGCCCGTCGCTGCAGTAGTAGATGAGCGCCGGCCAGCGATTCAGCGCGTACTGAATCGCCTTGGTCGTGTCGGATTTTGCAGAGAGCGTGGCGAGCGTTGCTTCGAACCAGCGCTTCATGTCGTCGAGCAGCGGTATCGCTCGCGCCTGGCGCACACTGTGTCGCTCATCAGGTGGTTTGCCACGGATCTGCTCCTCGATCGTGTAGAGCGCGCCGATCCGGTGCAGCGCTTCCTCCGTTACCGAATTGGGACGGACGGCATGTAGATCGTGGATCTTTCGGCGAGCGTGGGCCATGCAGGCAGCTTCCTGGATGGTGCCGCCGCGATACAGCTCGGCATAGCCGGCAAACGCATCGGCCTGCAGCACGCCGGTGAAGTTTGCAAGATGCTGCTGGGGGTGCTCGCCCCGTCGATCGGGCGTGTAGGCGAACCAGACTGCTGCCGGCTCGTCGGCAGCGCTCGGCCGATCATCACGCACGTAGACCCACAGGCGTCCTGTCTTTGTGCGACCGTTGCCGGGCGCCAGCACTGGCAGCGGCGTGTCGTCCCCGTGAACCTTGCCGCCGGCTAACGTGTATTGGCGGACGGTGTCGACCAGCGGTGCAAGCAGCGCCGTGATGCTCCCCATCCAATACCCCATCGCACCCGGATCGATCTCGACGCCGTCGCGCGCGTACATGGCTGCCTGGCGATGCAGCGGGATGTGGTACGCGAACTTCGACACGGCGATGTGCGCGAGCAGCGCCGGACCCGGGATGCCACGATCGATCGGTCGACTCGGTGCCGCGGCCTGCACGATGCGATCGCAGCATGCGCAGGCCAGCTTCGGACGGCGGTGGCGGATCACGCGGAAGTGCGCCCGGACGTATTCGAGCTGTTCCGCGACGTCTTCGCCCAGTGGCTTGAGTTGGCCGCCGCAATCGGGGCAGTCATCATCGGCGGGCAGATGGATGCGCTCTTCGCGCTCAAGGTGATCGGGCAACGGCTTGCGGCCGACACCTTCGCGACTCGGCCGTTTCACTGCAGCAGCCGCGGCCATATCGGCCGAGCCTTCATCGGCCTGCAGGTCTTCCAGCCGCAATTCAAGCTGTTCGATCTGGCGATCCAGCTTCTCCGATTTTCGGCCGAACTGCATCCGGCGCAGCTTGGCAATCGTCAGCTTCAGATGTTCGATCTCGATCGCGCGCGACGAGAGCTGCTCGCGCAAGCTGGCGACCATCGCCTTCAGCGCTTCAATGTCGTCGGGGAGATCGGTGGGAGCAGCGGACATGCGGTGAGCTTACACGACGCCACCCACAAGCTCTCCACGCGTAATGAACGTTTACAATGCGCTTCGCGGGCGTACCGCATCGATCGGCTGCCGCCAATCGAAACCTTCGAGCAAGAGCGCGAGCTGAGCGGTCGTCAGCGCAACAACACCGGCATCGGCGCGCGGCCACGCGAAACGTCCTTTCTCGAGGCGCTTCGAGAGCAGGCACAGGCCACCGTCGCACCACCACAAGCACTTCAGCAAGTCGCCGCGCTTACCCCGGAACACGAACACGTGCCCGCTGTAGGGATCCTTCTCCAGCACGGTTTGTACCTTCGCGGCCAATGAGTTGAAGCCGGAACGCATGTCCGTGACGCCCGCCGCGATCCAGATTCGCGTGTTCGGCGGGATCACTTTAGACAGTCTCGCAAATACTGTTCGGCGAACTCCTGCGACACACCGCGGATACGAATACGTCGTTTGCCGACCTCGATCTCGATTTCACAGCCTGGCGTCATCGCCGGGCTCGCCGACACGACCGGCGTTTGCGGCAGAGCGTGATGTGGGATGTCCTTCGCAGGCAGATCGACCACATCAACCGGTAGCAGCGCGATGTTTGGTACCGACGATGCAGGTTGCGTATCGAGTAAGCTTCTTCGCCACTGCGCGACCATATTGGCGTTCAAGCCGTGCGCACGCGCTACCTCGGCAATCGAGCGATTCGGATCGTTCGCTTCGGCAGCAACCGCTTCCCGAAACTCCTTCGTGTAGTTCCTCGATCCCGGTCGTCTTCCATGCACCACTGGCTTCATCAATCTGATTCCCATTAGATCTGGTGGGAATCAGATTGCCGGTGCCGTGCCCTCATGAACAGACGGTACGTGTCGAGCGCTTACAACCCATACGCATCAGTGCAATCTATCACCGAAAGGGGGAAGGTGCCCGCAAATGTGCCTCACCATTGACGCGCTGCTACGTCGGCTAAAAACGCCTTCGAAGCTCGCGACCATGATCATCCGCGACTCGCGAACTGTTGCGTAGAACACACGCTTGCTTCCGGTCGATGCAAAGCGCCAGCCGGGCAGCGCCATAGGTCGCAACGCTCAGTCAGGATCAACCGAAGATCACGGCGGTCACCTATAAAGCTCCAGCGGTATCGTCGTCTCCCCGCCGTGACGCGCTGCCGAGCGCCATAGGCACTATGCGAATCGCGCACACCAAGGCATACTGTAAATATATACAGTATCGTTATCCTCCGTTGGACTGGTGGAATCCTCCAGTCCGAGACCCGTCGGATGCTAGAATCGTCGCATGAAAACCACGTCCAAAATCAGCAAGGGAACGCCCGCGCACTTTTCCGGGCATGAGACGTTTCCGCTTCGCCAAATGTGGCTTAAGAAGGCCTTCGATCAGACTATAGACGGCAGCATAATCCACAAATCCACCTTCGCCGACGGGACAGCAATCGCCGCTTTCGGAGTCGGCAAGAATATGGTTGCGTCCATCCGACATTGGGCCCTTGCTTGCGGCGTTATGTATGACGCCGGGGCTGATGAGTTCCGCGTGGGAGGCCTCGCGAGGGAGATACTACAGGATGGAGGTCTCGATCCCTACGCCGAAAGCCCTTCAACGGCGTGGCTAGCTCATTGGCAACTAGCGGGTAGATGCTTTCGCTCCACTACTTGGCATTGGCTGTTCAACCATGTAACTGCACCCACCTTCACACGCCAAGAACTTGAGGAGCCATTGACCCGCTATGCACGCGAACTCGACGCGAAGCACCGACTGTCTGCCTCGACAATCTCGCGCGACTTGGAAACCTGCTTGCGAAGCTACGCTCCCCGCGCGGCCGGCGGATCACCAGAAGACTTCGCCGAACCGCTTTTAGGGGAGTTGAGCCTTTTGCAAGAGGTGCACAAGGGGCAGTATGCGTTCCGACGCGGCCCCAAAGCATCTCTGCATGACGGGGTCTTCGCGTATGCATTGGTCGACTTTTGGGACCGTGCGGCTGATGGCCAGAGCTCTCTCGCCTTCGAGACGGTGGCATATGGTGAGGGGGCACCGGGTCGAGTCTTCAAGCTCGACGAGGAGTCGATCGCGCAACGGCTATTAGCGCTGTCCGACTTCACCGGCGGCAAGCTCGCTTGGACCGATTCGGCAGGCCTTCGCCAAGTCCACCGAAAGCCACTCTCAAAAGAAGACTACAGAAACCTGATCAGGCGCGCCTATGAATGAAAGATCGGAACAAACATTGTCGGACATCGTTCAGATATCGCGCCAATATCAACGCTCGATCCGAGTTGACGCAGATATTGGACGCGCCGATGCACTCTCCGGCTACATCTGCCATGCGACGGCCTCTTCGGTTGTCGAGGGCATGTGCAAGCAGCTGTCGAGCACCAATCAGCGCTGCTTTACGTGGACTGGGCCCTTTGGCGGAGGCAAATCTTCACTTGCCGTGGCATTGGCTAGCGCGCTTCATGCCGATAAGCGTCTGCGGAGCCATGCACGTCAAGCTCTCAAGGTCGAATCGAAGCCTTCGTTCGATAAAGCATTTCCCGTTCGCAAGGGCTGGCTGCTTGTGCCCGTTGTTGGTCGGCGCGGAAGTGTCATATCAGAACTCGGCAACTCCCTGAAAAAGGCCTTGGGCAAAAATGTGGATGGCCGCCATAAGCCGAGTGCGTCGACCATCATCGCAGATCTTCTACTGGCGGCCGCAAATCGACCACACGATGGGGTTCTCGTCCTCATCGATGAAATGGGTAAGTTCCTAGAGGCGTCGGCCCTAGGTTCTGGCGACGACGTGTACTTTTTTCAGGAGCTTGCTGAAGCCGCAGCTCGATCAGAAGGCCGACTGGTAGTCGTCGGTATTCTTCATCAATCGTTTGCACAGTACTCCGCTCGCCTTGGAATCGATACGCGAGACGACTGGATGAAGGTCCAAGGTCGTTATTTGGACATGCCTTTCGTGGCCGCAAGCGACGAAGTAGTCGAGCTCATCGGTCGTGCAATCGAAGTAAAACGCCGCCCGGAATGGATGCACCATGCCTCAAACGCTATAGCCGATGCAATTCGGTCGCGCCGCCCATCCGTGGGCAAGGGGTTCGCCGACGCATTGGTCTCGTGCTGGCCTTTGCATCCAGCGATGGCTGCCTTGCTCGGCCCTATTTCGAAGCGACAATTCGGACAAAACGAGCGCAGCACGTTCGGTTTTCTCTCATCGGTCGAGCCCTACGGCTTTCGTTCGTATCTGAATTCGACGCCGTTGAGCGAGGCCACCTGGTATCGCCCGGGCGATTACTGGGACTACCTCCGGTCCAATTTAGAGCCGGCTATCTTGGCCTCTCCTGACGGACATAGGTGGTCGCAAGCGGTCGAAGCTGTTGAGCGCACCGAATCCAAGGTAGGTACGCCGCTTCACGTCGAGCTGATAAAGAACATCGCCGTTATCGATCTTTTCCGTAACGGGTCAGGACTCGCTGCGGATGCGACCGTCCTGGCCACCCTCTTCTATGCGACGCCGCGCGAAGAGCTCGACGCTGCGCTTCAGCAGCTCACCTCACTGCGAGTAGCGCTGTTTAAGAGTTACATCGGAGCTTGGTCGGTCTTTGAAGGCAGCGACTTTGACATCGATGCCGCCATTGCCCAGGCTCTCGGCAGTTCGCCCGGCATCGACTATCGCCGGCTTTGTCAGTTGATGGGGGTGCATCCGGTGGTAGCCAAGCGCCACTACCACGAGACAGGATCTATGCGCTGGATGGAGCTTACGCTTTGCAGCGTCGAGCAGGCTGAAGCTACCGCTGCCAGCTATCATCCAAGCGAGGGTCAATTCGGAACATTCATCCTGGCCCTGCCGAATCGCGGGATGAGCCTACGCGAAGCTCGAAAACGCGCTCAAGCGTGCTCGAAACTGCGGCCATGGCCGGTGATGGTAGGGGTTCCAAATAACCATACCCGTATCGTTGAACTTTCCGGCGAGCTGATGGCGCTTGAGCAGGTCAAAGAACGACATGAGCTGTCGGGTGACGCTGTCGCGCGACGTGAAGTCTACGCTCGCTTGGCGTCCACACGTGCTGATTTGGAAGATCAACTTCAAGCCGCAGCGTCTCTGACTAGCTGGTACCACGGGACCGATCAGGCCATACAAGCTGGCTGCAAGTTGTCGCCTATAGCCTCCGAGCTCGCCGACGACCTATTCGGGTTTTCACCTCCGGTTTGGAGCGAGCTAGTCAATCGGGACAACCTGTCGAGCAACAGCGTGAAAGCGCGCAGGGACCTTCTTCACGCGATGGTGAATGCTGAGGCACAAGAGGCACTGGGTTTCGAAGGATTTCCGGCTGAGCGCGGGCTGTATGAGACGTTACTCAGGAGTACGGGATTGCATCGACAGGACAGGTCAGCCGTCTGGCGCTTTCTTGAGCCGACAGCACAGCAAGCCGAAGGGTTCGAACACCTCTGGAGGACGACGCGCGAACTCTTTTCAGATGTCAACTCGAAAGTGAGCGTTGCCGACGTCTATGCCCTTTGGGGAGCGCCGCCATTTGGCATGAAGCAAGGCATTCAGCCAGTCGTCTTGACTGCTTTCCTGCTCGCCCATAAGGCAAACATCGCTGTCTACAAGGATGCGATGTTCGTGCCGCATCTGACCGACGCCGATATAGACGAGTGCCTACAAGATCCAAAGCGCTTTTCACTACGATGGGTGGCGATCGACGAGGATAAAAACAGAATTCTCAATGGTATCGCCAAGCTTTTAGCAGAAATCGGAGAACGCACGGGAGCCGCCGACCCGTTGGAAGCAGCCCGGGGTTTGGTGGCTATGGTCTTCAATCTGCCGGAGTGGACCCGCCGTACACAGCGGCTTGGTCCTGACGCGAAAGCGGTACGAGACATGCTGCTCAAAGCGAGCGACCCGCACAAAGTGCTTTTCGTGGATCTTGCATCTCTACTGAATGCTGCCGATGGAAAGTCTTACGTCGACGCATTGCGTGCACCGTTGCAAGAGCTCGCTGGTGCGTACAGCAAAATGCTCTCTTCTGTCGAAGATAAAATGCTCGAGGCGCTCGACGCGAGCCGGGACGAACTGGTCCCTTTGCGCGAGCGCGCGATCTCTGTAGCGGGTGCGACGGGTGACCTACGTCTTGACGCGTTTGCCACGCGGGTGGCTAGCTTGGACGGAAGCAGAGAATCCGTGGAGGGCATTTTGAGCCTAGCGGCAGACAAGCCGCCTCGTGAGTGGATAGACCGACACATTGATTTAGCGATGCTCGAGTTGACCAAATTCGCCCGTCGCTTTCGCGAGGCAGAAGCCTTCGTAGCTGTCCAAGGTCGGAAGGCCCACAGCGAGGCAATCGCGGTGGTCATAGGGGCAGGCTCCGACACGAAAACAATCTCACGATCGTTCTCCGTCGCAGATCGCCATCGAGAAACCGTGGAAGCAAAAGCCGATGAGGTTGCCGCAATGCTCAAATCCCAAGGCTTGGGGACTGATGTCTTGCTAGCCATCCTGGCAAAGGCTGGATTGAAGCTGACATCTGCTAACAAGGAGGCTGTAAGTGACTGAGCGGCACGTTCTAGGACTTTCTGGCGGGAAAGACAGCGCCGCACTGGCGGTTTATATGCGCCAATCACACCCCGACCTGGACATCGATTACTTTTTCACCGATACAGGCGAAGAGCTACCTGAGGTCTATGAGTTCCTCGGTCGTCTTGAGGGTTATTTAGGCAAACCAATCGAGAGGTTGAACCCTCGGCGAGATTTCAGGTTCTGGCTGCGTGAGTACAACCACTTCTTGCCGAGCCCTCAGACACGCTGGTGTACTCGGAAGCTCAAACTCGCTCCCTTTGAGCAATGGGTTCGACCTTGGCTTGCTGCCGGCGATCGAGTGACTTCCTATGTTGCCATTCGAGCCGACGAAGATTACCGAGAGGGCTATACGGCCAAGGCCGACAACCTGTTTGTGAAGCTCCCGTTCCGTGAGGCGGGGATCGATAAAGCAGGTGTGGTAGACATTCTTGAGTCTTCTGGCGTCGGGTATCCGAAATATTACGAATGGCGGTCGCGCAGTGGCTGCACGTTCTGCTTCTTCCAACAGAAAATCGAATGGGTAAGGCTGAAAGAGCGTCACCCTGACGACTTTGAGGCTGCAAAGGGCTTGGAAAAAGATGCCCTAGAACATGGTTCCCCCTTCACGTGGTCGCAAGGCGAATCGTTGAGTGAGCTCGAGCAGCCAGATCGCATGGCGGAAATCAGAGCTGAGTATGAGATACGTCGCGCGCGGTTGCGCAAAAGCATCCCCATCAACCCCTTGCGGCCCGCGAGGACCTCTGTTGAAGACATCGATGACATATACGGAGAAGACGAAGGCAACGGCGCTTGCGCGATCTGCCACAAATGATCGCGCAAGGGTGCTTATCTTTCAAAGACAACGGTAAGCTGCACCTGGCCGTTTGCTACATCGTTGTTCTCTAGAGCTTTGTAGGCCTCGTCTAACCCGACCCACTCACGCACTTTCGCTAAAATGCCACCGGGAAGCTGCTTATCCGATCTCCATCCCTTGCGCAGCGCAGTGCAAAGTGGGTCGGCCGCGACATTGATGTTCAGCTGTGACAACTCTCGCGCCAACCAGAGAGAGATTTCCACGCACGCATCATCTTGGAAGCTATAGAGGTCCCTCTCCTGCGTAAGCGAAAACACCCGTGCTTTCTTCGCCGTCTCTAGGAGTG
Organism: Burkholderia sp. BDU5; assembly: GCF_001522845.1. Classification (NCBI taxonomy): domain Bacteria; kingdom Pseudomonadati; phylum Pseudomonadota; class Betaproteobacteria; order Burkholderiales; family Burkholderiaceae; genus Burkholderia; species Burkholderia sp. BDU5. The sequence goes on from NZ_LOWC01000159.1 coordinate 252,267, forward strand.
GGGTTCGGCCATTTCTCAGACTGTTCGATTGAAGGAATACCTTTGAGCGGAGCAGCGCCGGTCGCAACATAAGTTGCGAAGCTGGCCGTGACATGTGGTTGGTAGTAGCGGCGACAATTTGGTGTGCTATGTCGCTGCGCAGCCGGCCAATGATACGTAGACGCTCGTGGCGTGCCTGTGCTATGAACGAGCGCAAGGGCATCGCGCGCAGCTCCCCCACCCGCACTCGAAGGTCGAATTCCCGTCGCATCCCGCCTTCATCGATCTGGAGGCTGCGTGCTACCAAATCTGTTGTCGAGGCGGTCGGGTTGTCTGACGGCTGGAGCTCACGCGCCTCTGCAACTGCAAAAATCAATGTTCCATTAGCATCTCTCGCCCGGGAAATTCCGTTGAGATCGCATTGTTGCGTAATGTGTACCCAGCATTGAGTGTCATGAGCGAGCGTCGGTCCGCAGAGCACGCTGCCAAATGGCAGCGATCGGCTGACCCTCTCCGCGCTCTCTTCATCGAAATAACACATGAAAGGCAGCGTAGGACGGACGCCCAACCACGTGAAATGCGACATTAACGAGCGCGAAGTGTCGACGTCGGTCATCGGAGCAATAAGACGGTTCGCGAGCTCCTTGCCATCCGCTGCGAAATGACTTCTGAACTGGGCGTCCAAATCCTTGATCTTGGCTCCGACATCAGAATCTGACTCGACACGAAATAAATACTCACGACTGAGCAGCTCGTTCAGGTGCTCATCGTAAGGGTCATCGTCCCTGATAGACGTCAGATGGATCTGCTGCATCGCAGACGCGTCTAGGTTCCAAAGTGTCTTCGATGTCTCTTCAGTAGCCCGCATTAACGCATTCATCCATGATTGAATAAAAGCTCGCATCGAATGCGCTACGGACGATTGACGGGAAAGCTGGTCAAAACTAAGTCGCAATCCGGCGGCCCTGAATTGCGGCTCAGCGATCTTCGCTTTGGGGAGCACCATCAGGCCAGCGGCACTGATCTGCGAGCCTGCGCTGAAATTCCGTTTATGCTCATTGAGCTCATTGTGAGTAGACATAAGCACAATAGGCGGCAACGTCAAATTTGAAGCATTGGCGGACAATTCCCGAAGGTATTTCTGGACGCCGTCAACCGGTGCATCGTCGCCGTCCTCCAAGAACAAATCTAAGAAGACAGTATCACACTCGGCAATTTGCGTAAGTATCGGCCGCGGAGCCCCTACGAACTTCACGATAAACTCAGACGCTGGAAATGCCGTTAGAAAATCGTTTTTAAGTTGTGACACGCGGCGAGAGCGAGCCAAGAATGGCTCCAACAGGTCTTTGAGTTCTTCACTGGCGATGTTGTCAAATTGCACGCTCAGCAGCACGTCGCGTACTGCGTCGTCGGTTTGGAAGTAAGCTCCGGCGCTGTCCTCGTCCCCCACAAACTGTTGTGCAGCCGCTACCGCCTTTGCCACCTCACATAAGCTTTCAAACTTCGGGTCGGTTGTGTCTGCGATTGTCTCGTAGAAGTCTGGCACCGTCCCTTCAACATGTACCTTGCGCAGTCCCGCGAGCTCATCATCAACGACCAGGATACACCGTTGCATTAGCGACCCTCCATAGGAAGCTCCAGCACGAACGTCCGAAGCCGCCCATCTCTCTCGCCGCTCGCATCTAGGTAGAGCTTCCCTCCGTGATACTCGACCAATTCGCGGGCAATATAGAGGCCCAACCCCTTGCCTCGTTTTCGGGTGGTGTAGTAAGGCTTGAAGACGGCTTCTGCGGAAGCAGGGTCGATACCTGGTCCGTTGTCCGTAACGGTAACGGAGTTGGCGCGCGTGTCGATTTCAATCACGATTCGTCTTTGGTCCTGATCGTCTTTGAGGCTCTGCTGAACCCAATAAACGGAGTTAGTGAGAAGATTTTCTAAGACTTGCGCGATAAGCCCTCGGACGAGGTAGACGAGCAAGCGCTGGTCACGGGCTTCGACACCGTCCACAAGGATCTCCCACGCAATTTTGTGTCGTTCAAATCTCGCCTCGAAGCCCGCGACAACTGTCTTTACCTGCGCGACGACATCATACTGTTCACGGCGATTGCGTCCCGAAGGACTCATTACATCGACTGTGCTAATGCGCTTGTTCGTCGCTTTAATTTGCGCTTGAAGATTATCTACCAGAATCACCAGCCGCGGGTCCGTACTATTCGATTTCTTTAAATCGATGAGAAGATCACCTGTCTTCTGTGTCAGACGCGTAAGCTCGTGTACAACGATTTCGACGACGAGCCCAATATTGGCTAGTTCGAGCAACTCAACGCGAGTCTCTCTTGAAAGTTTAAGCGCATTTCGAATCGTCTCAACATATTCGACTTGGCCTCGGAGAACCTGCCGAATCTCGTCGATCTTGGGGCGAACGCTGGAGGGCAGAGCACGTCCGATGTCTTCAACCGTTTTGAGCGTCTGGACCAATGAATCTTCCGATCTTCGGAGACTCTCTTCCGTGGACTCTTCTTCTATCGCGCGCTTGACTTCGACCTGCTTAATTGCGTCGATATGTGCACGAAGGTCGAGCACAAGAATCCCGCTGAAGATCGCCACAAGAAGGTTCTGCTCAGGACACGACACGAGCCGCTCTCTATTAGCGGCATCGACTAGCCGTGGATTAGCTTGCGACGAAATCGCAATGCTCCCCACTGTTTGGTAGCGATTGAGGGTGAATCCCTTAGTTCTCAGTGCTTTGCTATCCCACTCGAGCCAGTCATCGTCCATTCCGCCGGTCTGTCCCACCCGGAATCCGTCGCGATAGACCGCGAACCCGCCGCACCAAACGTTGAGCTCCTCCAATAGCTGCTTTTTCGTTTTATCCACGGTCCCGCTTAACAGGCCACGATTAAACCAAAGGCACGACGCGGTGAAAGGCCCTAAGCTCCTGCATGTCTCTACGGGCAGATCAACGATCCGCGCGAGCTCCTCCAGCGTCCACGTCCGGCTCTCCGCGGTATCGGTTCCTTTCCAAGTCAACTCTCGCCTCAGAGCAACGGCCCCAACGGGGCCGTCAGGGTTATATCGAATTTCGGCACGGAATTGAGAAGCGTCCGACAACCATCGCGGAAGCGGCACGATTGGTAATCGGTGACCGTTCAGCAAGACGTCGATAGGATACGTTTTGCGCGACTTGTCAAACGGATTTTGCAGGCGGCGAACATATTTGTTCAAGAAATCTCGGACCTTGGCCGTTGACCAGTGTGCCCCAAGCCTTCGAATCGTAATGACCGTGCCACGAACTTCTGGTTTATCCACATTGTCGGGCAAAACCTCAAATGTGATCTCACCAAGAAACGCTTCGGGGTCGTCGAATTTCGTCCAATCAAAGGTAACAGAGTTCCAGTTAGATTCGCCTTCCACCTTCGATCGAACCTCTGCAACAGCCCCCAACTTCATCATGGACAACCTGCCAATGCCCTTCTCTCCCAGAAGGGTGCGGCTACCCGTAGGGTGAGCACGCTTCTCGAGCATTTTGTACGGTGTTCCGACGACCATAAATCTCTCGCGCAACTCGTCCTCAGTCATGCCGATGCCCGTATCGCGAACCTCAATCCAAAAGTCGTTCTCAACAAAGGTTGCAAGGCGAGCGGCAAGGGACTTCGCACTCGACGACGCGTTTTCGAACTTCGCCAAGATGTCAGCACGCTGATCCAAAGTGAGCTCATTGGACAAAGCCTTCTCCAACCGCTCAAGTGCGACCTTCTTAGAGAGCCCATTCTGCTCGAGCTGCTCGCGGACGAGAGTTACGGCTCCCGAATCCGCCGGGGCAGAAATGGACACGGTCGCCCGTGCCGATCCCGCGTCGAACGAATTCTTGATTAGTTCGTAAAGAGCCATCTCGTCAGAAGTGATCAACTCAGCGCCGAGTTGGCGCATCGCCCGAGCGGCGATTCGAAACGGCTGTGCGCCCGCCTTATTGTTTTGGCTCATATGCTGAAATCCCTAGCAAAGCAGTGTGCTCCTCTCTGCCGTAGTCGGCACCAGTTGGTCATGCGCAGTCGTCCTTGATTGCCAAGACAACACTATCGATGTCGTCGTCGCTTAGAAACGGAGCTTGAGCGAACACAAGCCCCTGCTCGCCATTCAGTTTGGCGGCGAGATGGCCACGTCCAAGCAACAGTTCTGCCCCAGGCCTATCCAGCGCAATTTTGGACGTCGCCTCGCTAGAGACCTTTAAAATCAGCCGATTGCCTAGATTCTCGCGTAATTGCATAGGCATCACGTCTTTATCCGGACGCTGAGCGGCAAAAATCAAATGAATACCTGCTGCCCGCGCCTTCACACCTAGCCGCTGCACGGCAGCTCCAACTGCCGATTTATATCCATCGTCTAGCATCCAATCCGCAAACTCGTCATGGACCAAAAAAACCATCGGCAAGCGGTCCTCCGGCGCAGCTTTCGCGTTGTATGTCGGAAGGTCCCGCACACGTGCCTTTGCAAACATACGATAGCGATTCTCCATCTCCTCGACGAGTGCTCCGAGGACGTCGCGAGCTCGTTCCTTATCGATGACGATCGCCTCGCGCATGTGTGGTAGATCGGCCAATGGGGCGTAATCGACGCCCATCTTGGGATCTATCAGTACGATCTGCGCGAGTTCCTTGGGATTGGTTGCAGCGATATCAAGCAGTAGCGCCTGAATCAAGACAGACTTACCGCTGCCAGTAGCGCCGGCCACCAGCGAATGCGGCTCGTGTGAAGACAGCCCGCCAAACTCCGCTCCGAGGTTTAGATACAGCAATGCTCCGTTGATTTCCTGAAGACCAAGCAGGAACGAGGTGTTAATGCCACCCACGTTTCGGTTTAGCTCGCGACGCGCCCACAGCTCCCACAATGAGACTGCCTGTCGCTTTTCACCGGCAATAGTCACCACGATTTCACCCGGCTTGGGCTGCACAGTAACAAGGTTGATTGCGTGCGTTGTAAGCAGCTGCACGCGCTTGTTTTCGACGTCCTCGACACGCAGGCGGTCGGAGCCCGCCAGCCGTACAAGACACCCATTCGGTGTGAGGCGCGTGCCTAAAACGGAGGCTTGCAGTCCGTAACTATTAAGCGCGCCTTTTAGCTTCCTCGTAACCTCGTTGGCCCACGCATCTCGCTCGGCATCAGCCACAGAAGCGGATGCGTGCTTGGACTCAACCAAAGCACGGAACGCGGCCCCACCGAACGTGGATGTGGTGGTCCGAACTGCGACGGCACCTACGTTGGAAATCGATGGTAAAGGTTCTACCGGGCTAGGTGTTACTGCAGGAGCGTCTTCATTCGAGGGGGCACCGGAATCGCCATCGGCGGCAGAGGCGATCTCCTCTTCCGGTGCGGCAGTGGCCACCAGTTGCCCCATTGTTGCCAGCCACGCAACCCTGGGGGCCGGCCTCTTGAAGGTATGTCCAGCCCAAGGCTGATACACCCCAATAGCTGCTCTTGCTTCGACCGTCTCCGCTCCTTTCGCATAAGCCTCTGCCAACTTTCGCAAGCCCTGGCGGTCGAAGACCTCTTGCCAAGCTTTTACACCGTCGGAGTCCTCTAATATTTCTTGGCTGGACTGCGAACTGGAGCCTGCATCGGATGTGTGAACGTAAACATGCGAGTAGCCTCGAAGCGAGATGTCAACATCGCCTTCGCGAAGCTTCGTCCTCGCACGTTCCATGAGCCCCGTCATGCCTGGGGGCACTTCTGCGTCAATGAGCATGTCGGCTAGCCTAGATAGCCAGACATCGCGATCGAGACGACCGGGATCACCAAAAAGCGCCTCACGGAACAACCCAAGCGTTGCCAGGAGCTGATCCCTGGAATCCCTTTGGGCCTTGGCAAGTGCGTCGGCCCCCACGTATTTTGACTCCACGATTGCTACGGTGACCCGAATGCCTTCGTCCCGTTCCTCGACGTTCAAGCCCAAAATGTCCGCAATGCGGCTTTCGGGTTGCGACAACCAGCTCGCATAGTCATCAAGCAAGAAATATGCGGTCAAAGTTTGGCCTGTGCCGGCGGTATGCCTAAACTCCTCCGCGAGCATGTAGCGACTAAGTACAAGGCCGATCATTTCACCGGCCGAGACTCCTCGTTTCGCGGCCCTAAGAACGATGTCGCCTGAGATCGACAATGCGTCTTTAGTTCCCTTGTCGGCCGCGGCTTGGAGCTCATCGGCGGTCACCTGCAAGTTCAGTTCGCTCAACCGTCTACGAACTAATACACCCAACAAGCGTAGCTCCGAAGTCGAACTGACGATCATATTGCGACCATTAGTGGAGCCGCGTCGATAGCGCACTACGGTGATATTGTTGTGTTGCAACTGCCGCTTGTCTAACAGCTCATCATAGGTCGCCACCCACTCCGCGAGATCATGAGCATCTTTGATCATCATGGCTAGTTTCGGGTCTTGCAAGGAAATGCGGCGCGCGGGAAGGAATCGCTCGTTAGCTAAAGCGTCGGTCTGTCGACATACTGCCGCGACGGCCGAGACATAGGCCCAGCCGGAAGCGGTCTGCCAAGGGCAGGTCAAGAACGTGGTGGACTTCAGCTCGTTTTCACCTGAGACGCTCCGATAGGACAATCTCGATGGTGCGTGTTCCAGGGAAGGCCGATCGTTTGTCCAGTCGACGAGCAACCATTCGGTTCGAGCTGCACGGGCAACAACGTCATGCAGCAGCGCTATATCGAAGGCCTTGAAGCCACGGGTGCTCTCAGCCGGCGTGGCTGAGATCGGTGTAACGGAGATCCGCAGTTTGGAAATAAAGTTATCGCTAGTTTCGCTGACCACAGGGAAGTCCGGATCATCTCCCGCTTTATTGACCAGCTCGCCATAGATACTTCGAAGTTTGACCTGATCGGAGTGTCGCACCGATACGCTACATTGGAGCCTGTCGCCGTCTTGAAGCGAGGAAAGTTCACGCACAGTCGCCAGCGGCAATTCCGCCGCATCGGCGTTGTACAGTACAACACTCAGGTTTGCAGCCTCGTGAGGCTGCAAACCGACGTAGCGCTCCAACAAGTCACGAGCTTGCCTCGCGGCCGCCGCGGGTTCCACGTCACTCATGGACTCGCGCGAATCGCGCGTGGGCGACTCCATCAGGCTATAGCCGTTCACGGTGTTCGTCTCTGAGACGAGCGTTGGTGCCCCAGCACGATTAAGTACAGCAATCTCCGGGTAAAAAGGATGTGCAATCTCGTCGGCGAGCTCACGCATGAAAATCTCGCGGTCCCCAAAAAGGATGCTCGAACTTGCAAGCAAGTGCGTCGCGAAAGCTGCGACCCTGCGCGACTTAACCGCCAAGGCCTTCATCCGTTCTGGGTGCCAAGGCGGGACAATCACCGCCGGGTTGTCGCCCGCTACCTTTACAGTCCCGATAGACAGGACTTCCGAAACAAGCCTGGAGCGGCACACATCGCCCCTAGCGTGCGTCATTAAAGTAGCGAGCAACGCAGCGAACGACTCCGCCTGTTGGATAACCGCTTCTCCGTGCAAGCCCGATCCAAGGAAGTCGGTCATTGCCTTGACGTAGTCCTCCTCAAACTTGTCCCAGGCAAAACGGATTTCATCTCGCTGCTGTTGCGTCAGACGACGGTCAGCTGCTAGATCGTCTATACGCTTTTTTATATCTGCGCGCTGACTGCGCAGCTTGTTAGGAGGGGGCACGAGCGAACCCGCATCTCGGGCGAACGTGGCTTCGAGCGTGCTCGTATCGAAAAGGGAGGCGCTTTGGACCCCCCCCTTCTTGCTGACGAATTTACGGGGAACTTCGGTACAGCCAACGGCCCCCTTCTCCAAGAGTCGACGCATGTCTGCAGCCATCGAAAGCCCGATGCAGGCTGGACGGTAACTCCATAGCAACTGGGTCTTAGCTAGCACTGATTCTCTGACTTCGTTTCGTTCGATCAGCGCTACGTCGAACTTGATTTGCAGCGCCGTCCTCGAGAGCGAGGTGTTCGGTTTGATCCTATCCTTTTTGTCACTGCGAAGCTCCCGCTCCTTGCCGAAAAACGCCTCGTAGTCGAACAACGGATCGGGCAAGTTTGCATTCCCCATTCGCTCAACCTTCCATTCGGCCTTGGAACCCATCAGTTCCTTCAGCCCGCGGTACATCGCAGAGAAGAAGCTGCCAGCGTCGTAATTGAAGCGCTCGCGCCATTCCTTGCGGCCCTTCGTCACTGTAAAACGAAGAACTCGCTCACATTGCCCTTCTCGGAGACCCGCATGTAGGCTGTGAACGACACGTGCAAATCCGTCGAAGAAGTCGTTGCACTCGATAGGCTTACCATAGAGCGCCTTTTCCCATCGCGCGCAAAGTCTGCTCTCTTGTTCCAGCAGCCGCCGATGCTTGACGAAGAACTCCTCGTCTTCGTCATTGAAGTCAGCGCGGCGCTCCCGAGTCTTCAAATCCTCAAGAAGTTTGCGACCATCCTCGCCCAAGGCATTTTCTGGCTCACAGTCGTGGTCGAAGAATCTGATGGTCGCATCCGCTAAACCGAGCAGTTTTTCTTTCGGCTTATCAAATACCAAGTAGACTCCGTCGGCTTCCCACTCATACTCAGATAGTTTGGTACCGGATTCCAAGTCGCCCGCGGGTGCTTCGATGAACGCATCCAACGCCTGTCGGGCGCCGTCGGTGATTTGTGAGGCATGCTCAAGAAGCCGCTCTCGTAGCTCATCGCCATCCAACGGCTGACCGTTTTGGCGGAGCTTTTTCAGGAGAGGCGCACGCTGGGCAAATAGTTTGGTGAATGCCTTTTGCCAAGGCTTACGCGACGTCGCGTAGGTCCTCGCGTTGTCGAAAAATGATCCGTCACGAGGCAAGCCAACTTTGGGTAAGGCGTAGCCGACCGCGTTTCGTATCGCGAGGCCGTGTGTCGAGATTGCGACTACAATCTCAGCGCAGAAATCCCCAAGCTGTACCAGTGAAAGGTCTGACGATGCAAGGAGGCCGCCAATCGCTGCCTGGAACAAAGTTCGATCATCGGCAACGGGCGATAACCCGCCCGCATGGAGGGCCGCGTCGACCCACGGCTCCGCGTCAGCACGCATTTCCTTCGCGCCGATGGCCATCACGTGACCCAAGGTGTCGGCTAAGTTATGTTCGTTACCGTTCGCCGTGAGAATTGCCGATTTTTCGGTCTCGGCATTGTTGCGAACGAAACCTGCATTGTGGGAGATCAGGGTCTCTGGTGGTAGCCCTTGGCCCTCTACCAACGCTTCCGGAATCCTTAGGTCGACACTGGCGGACATCTCCGAATTAGCAAGAATCGCGCGCGCAACCGCGGCGATTTGACTAGCGGAAAGCTTATCCAGTCGGAATAGAGCAGCGGTCTCCCCTGGCAGCCTAGAGTTGGAAATGCGTTTGCCAAGTATGTCCGCGCCGACGCGCCCGATGATGCGATCGGTCAGCATGACACGGCTCCTCGCAAGACAAATGGATTTTCAACAAACGAGCAGGAATCCGAGAGCCTGCTCACTAGGCCTAAGCTAACGAGTCGAGCCTCGAGATTGTTTCGATTCTCGCTAAGCTCTTCTTGATCGACAAACTTGCCTTCCACCAAATGCGCGCCCTCGATATCGCCGATGACTACGCCATATCGACGCTTAGCCTCGGCCAAGAATTCATCTAACTGCATGCGGTCTTGCGCAATTGTCAAGACCATCGATTTGATGAGCCGGTCGTTTGGCGCGTAGCGGGTGCGCCGAGAAAGCCGTCGGGAGCTGAGACCAATGGCCCGGGACCACGATGCGTGAATCTTTTCCACATGCAGCCCGTGGCGTGCGATTGCGAGCTCGGACAGTTCAAGTACGAGCTCGTCCGGACTTCTATCGGAAACGTCTGCATCCTCATTTCCATCAAAACGCGGCCATTGAAACCACTCACGCATTAGCTTTATACGCTCAGCGTCGGGGAATTCGGCAGCGTCAGCCCGACTCCACCGCTCGTCTTGTCGAATCGACTCAATGTGTGCTCGAACTGCTTTTGGCGACAACCCTTGGTTGAACTGGTAACTGTCGCCCGACAAAGCTCGTACTTTATTGCGCTCTTTAGCAACGATCTCACAGACGATCTCGACCGGTTCGTCGTCACCAACTTGCCTTTTCGCTCTTTCCAAAAAATAGAGGAGCATGTTCAGCCCGGTAATGACGATCAGATGTTCTAGAGCATCGTAGATCGGCATATCCATACTCAGGATCGACAACCAGTCCTCACACATCCGATCGAAGCGCGGATTCTCGAGTTCCGGCAAATAGCCCGCTAGACGCGGCTCATCAGCAAGTTGCGGTTCCCCTTGCAAGGTTCTAGCCAGCCGGTTCATCGGGGCATCGTGATCAAAAAGTCGGCTCGTGAGGATTTGACCGAGTTCAGAGCCTCGTTTCGAGCGGGTGAGCATTAGGTAAAGCAGCTCACCAGTGCGAGCGAAGAACCGTCGATCGTTGCTCATGTTCCCACGAGCGTCGATTTCCATGTCCTCATAGAGTGCGTCGGGGCCAAAGGGAAAGGCGAACTTGGAACTCCATCGCTTATTGCTCCGAGACTCGAACGACGACGAACGCAGCAGCTCGATGGCCTTGGCAAAGTCGTCAAAGCTAGAAAACGCCCGCCTAAGAAAAGACATATCGTCGTCGCCCTTGCCGGTTGCCCCCTCAGCGAACTTGGCAAACCACTGCTTCCACTTTTCCTCATCAGGAAGCGGGCTCTCTGAAATAGCTTCGATGTACGGATTGTTGAAGAGAAGGCCGCGCAAACGAATTTGCCGCTGCGGTCGAAAGCGAACGGTGCATCCCGGCTCATCTTGAGGAAGGAGAGGGCGATGCAAGTTCGAGCCCAATACGCCGAGGAACTCTAGTACCGTCAGATGAGGCAGCTGCTCGTCATAGAGACGATGGCCCCATATGTTCTCATCGACACAGAACGAGACCCTCTCGATCTCTGGCCTTTTAATGATCGAACTCATGCGGGCACCTTCACGGTCACAGGACGAGCGAATCCTCGACCTCCAGGCTCGATATCGATAAAGTTTAACGTCAATGCCGATGCCTCACCGGCGACGTCTTCGTCATCCATGGCCCCCGCCGATCTGCGGACCAACTCAGCTTTTCGCAGCAGCTTGGCCTTGAAAGCCATAAGGTCTTCCAGACATTCGTTCGAGAAGCTCGCCGGCAGCGCACCTTCGGCAACCCGGCACAGGAACTCGTAGCGAATCGGCGTCAGATCGAAAGCTACTGAATTGGCTGGAATAGGAACCAGAGATACGTCGAGCAGTGGCCGGCCAGTCTCCTCGTTGTACTTTATGGACAAACCAACACCGCCTTGCCTTCGAGACGGAGTCTCATAATCACAAAGCACGCTGACGCGCGACTGAGTGAAACCACCAGAGCTCGCAATGAAAATGCGATCGGTATTTTCTAGCAGCAAGCCCGTCATAACACGGTTTAATCCCTTGGCGAGATGCGCCCGAACGGTCTCACTCGCCGGCATCTTGTTTCGCAATGCATCAATAAGTTGCAAGTAGTCTCCGGCGAACCGGAATGCCGTCATCGACCAATGCGGATAACCCGGTTCGTCGTCAGGCAGTGCGAAAAACAGCCTACGACGTTGCGCGTCCAACATGTCTAGAAATTCCGCAGCTCCGCCTTCCAGTCTTGCACTTTCATGCCCCTCCAGATATGTGCCTTGTGCTGCTAAGAATGAGGCAGTCGCTCCATAGATCGGATCGGATGCCACCAAACGGTCAAAGTCATCTTTGAGGCGACCGTCGTCTTTCCCGTAAACTAAAAGTCCGTCGATGGCGTTTGTGGTCTCGTCGCCCACCCCGAAGCTGGCCATAGCTTTGAAGACTGGGCGGTCGGAAATCCTTCGTTTGGGCAAATTGGTTCCGAACGCGTTTGCATAGATGCTCGCCTTTCCGATACTGCCACTCTCCTGAATACGCCCGACGTCCGCGCAGGTCATCAGGTTTTCCTTCGCATCCTTGGCGTCGGAATAGCCGAGAATCATATTCGCGCACAAGGCAAGAAGGTCCCGCACCGGAAGATGCGATCCGTTCAGTCGAGCGACCTCGATCAAGTCACCGAGTCGACGGGCCAGCTTAGCGCCGTCGGATGTGCCCAGCAGCCGTTTGCGGTTTTCGTCGATAGGGCAGACCTTGCCATCCTTTACCAAAGAGCAGTGCCTACAGTTTTCCCATTCCGGATGTCCCGCAATGGCCCTAGCGACCTCGTCGAGCGTCTTACGACTAGTTGTTCGACTCAGGTCGAAGACTGCGAGCCTGTCAGGCGCAGGACCGGCTTGTAAAAATCGCTCTTGCAGAGGTTTTCGTAACGGATGAACTCGGCCTTGCCTTTTGCCTAATTGGCGCAGCCGGTCCAGTAGTTGGCCATGGTTGGCCGCAAGAATGACAATCTCCGAGTCATCCCCTCCGAGTACAGAGCGCTCTAACCGCTCCAAGGGGAGGTCGCTCTCCTCGCCATTGAACTCGGATAGGTCTTTAATGAAAACAGCCAATCGGCCGTCGGCGAGCGGAAGCTCCTTGCTGTTGCCTTTAGCTGACCAGGCCTTCGTATCTCCCCCCATCCTCATCCACAAGGCACGGCAGTGATAAGTCTTTCCGTCACCAGCAGTACCGGCGATCAGCATAGAGCCGGGTGCCTTGGATTCGATATGCCCTACCATTGACTCAAGCAGCGGCGTCGATAACCCAATAGGTTGAATTTTCGCCCTTGCCAGCGCCCCCGCTACGTATTCATCGAACATCGTTAGGTTGTTAGGGGTGGGGCCATAACTCCGGAGAAATCTAACCCAGGCTGCCGCCGGCAATGCGACGGAGGTTCCCTCCGGCTGTTGCGAAGAATCTGTCAAGTTGGTCCCCCTCGGTATCGGTCTCGATCGCATCTCCGTGCGATGCCAGTTCGATGTCCCTCTGCTACCGCAGAGCCACGAACGCAACGGAGTCTCTAGCTTCGCTAGTGGTGAATTATGACTGGTGTATGTGGTTTAGTAGCAGGAGCGAACTTGGACAAGCGGAAGCTCGCGCCGCGCGGGTACACGGCGCATGGAAATGTGAGGCGCGAATCCTCCGCATGCAGTTCGAATCAATCCGGCAGCTCGGCGAATTTTGTCGACGTCCAAGTAACACTTCTTTCATTAATCTTTCGTCGCCTAGCTAACCAAATTCGCCTACCGGCTCATCCCGTGACTGCTATATCACCCCGTTCGCAGCCGGTGTGCGCAATACCGCCGTGTCTCTGCCTGCCGTAGTGGTCGGGCCTCAGCCGCGGCACTCGAGCCCTCCATTGCGCTAACGATCACGCGGATGCAACGTCTTGCTAGCAGTCACCGCGAATCATCATACTTCATCACTTGCCGGCCTCCCAATAAGTTCGGCGGGGCTGTCTATTGTTATGGGTTAGTCAATGCGACGCCGCCTCGGCACGACGTTTCCTGCCGGAGTCTCTATCATGTCGATTACTTGCCGTGCAGGCGTCGAACTGTAGCTGATGTGAATCGGACGATGGCGACCGTAGAAATACAGGCGGTCAAACTCGACGTTATCAATGATCCATTCAACGACCATCGCCATATCCTCATCTTCCACGACGAAATCGCACGCTGCTCCGAGGCGTTCGCAAATGTATCCGCCCCGACGCGTTCTCTCGTGCGCAGCATGCTGGTCCAATTTTGGCGAGATGCGCCCTTTGATCTGAGCGGCCAGTGTTGGCGAGCAAAAGCCAAACGTCAGCTTGACCATGCCGAAATAGTCGATTACCGGATCGATTACATGATGGGCAAGATCAAAAAGCGCATTAAAGCTTTCCGGCTCAACTGGCATATTACCGATGTCATGTGCAGCTTGTGTTTCCCCACATTCAACCAGATCGCGATACGTAAAGTAGCGTCCGCACTTTTGATCTAGCGGCGGAATTGATTTTGATCGAATCAATTTGTACCCGTCCACAGCCAATCGCATTTCATCCAGCTTAGCATCGAAGGTCGCAACGTCAGGGCCGTAGCCGTTGAGATCAAAGACGCCAAGCTCTTCCAATGCTTCTTCAAACAGTACTTGTTCAGAGTAAGACGGTGACTCTTCATTGAGGAAGCGCGACTTCTTGTAGAGGTATGGCGGGGGATACGCCTCGCCATAGTCGAAAATCACCAGCCCTTGCTTACGCAAGTTTATTTTCACTCGTTGTGTCATGCGTGGCAAAGGCGATCCGGAAAAATCGTCGAATTTCATCATGGTCAACTTCCCGGACCGAACGTGGATTTTCAATAAATCTGCACTAGTGACATCACCGTAAAGTAGCGTGCCGCAACCAATATATGCGCGCAGAATCGGGGGAAGACGCTCCACGAGGTCTGTATGAACCTGCAGCGACTCTCCGTCCTCCAGCCATCCCATACCTTGCTCTGCCGACTGGCGGCATGCATCCGAAATTTGCTCTATGTCGGCCAAGCTGAACAGCAGTTCTCGGCCCGCAGACAGCGCCGCAGAGTACCCGCCGAAGAATACCTTCGCGTCAACCTGAAGCTGCGACTCGAGTCTACTGTATGGAGGTCGCTTGTCGAATTGCAGTAACGCGAAATATACGCGGAGATCGTCCGCTCGCGAGGCCGCTGCACGCTCAAGCATACTCGCCGCATCATCTTTCCTTTCTTTCAGAAACCGTAGGGCGGCTGCGCTCGATCCAAACTCGCGAAGCTCTTGCTGTAGCGCCTGCATTTCCCGTCTAACGGGATCGCGACCAAGCGCCAAGCAAAGTTGCCAGAGTTCATCAAGGGCGCTCCGATGACGGTCGTACAGCAGCGCTGAGCGATCGGGGCGAGGCTTCGCGACAGTGGTACGGTCCGCATGTCCCTCAGCCACGAAGCGTGTCGGTCGGACGGGAGGCACAATCCGTCTGCTACTCTTGACTCGATTAAACCGGAAACGCTGCTCCTGATCTTTGTCCTTGAAGACAAAAAATACGCCGGGCCCTGCCGCGATTGCATCATTCTCGGTGACGCGATCAATGAATTCCTTCAGCTCCGATTGAGAGTAATATTTCTGGAACGTATTTCTCGAGGTTAGAAAACCATCCCCATACGGAATACCGTGAGCGGAATCCTGATTTGCGAGCATCGCAGAGACGACGAGGATATCTTTCGAAAGTGAATATGATGTCTTCAGGGCGTGTTCACGTTCATCTACGTTTTCTATCACGTTTATGACAAATCCGAGATTAACAATTGAGGCCCGAGCGAGCGGCTGATCATTCGCGTAGTGTGGGTCCCAACCCGCAGCCTCAATGCCTAGCCCCTTGAGTCCTCGTACATCATCTCCGCGCCCACACCCATAGTCAAACAGCGAACGAGTTCCATCGAGAAATCCAAAGCGAGAGAGCATTTGTATCGGTGCCGAAAAGCTGTAGCGAGACAATGCAGTGCGATGACGTTCTATAGTGCCAAGTCTGCTCTCGCCCTCCGATTCATCGGGCTCCTCGTTGGCTATGGGAACGAGCGTGTGATCGGCGAGACAATAGCCTCGTTGCTTTATGAGAGCTTCGAATGTTTTTCGGAAGCCGATGCGAGCCGGATCGTCAAATAGTCCGATCTGCTCGGCCGCCCGAGTCAGATGCTCAAAAACCAACCGCTGCGGATGATCGGCCGCAATGAGTAGCTCTTTTCGATGCAGTATCGGGGGGTTAATTGACGACTCGTAGCTCCGATATCGGTACGTCTTCTGATCGAGGTCAATAGACCAGCTGCGGTACAGTGCGGGAAACGCCTCGCCGAAGAAGCTTGGGTAGTCGAGGAGCGACATATCCGACATAGAACGACTTAGCCTGATAACGTTGAAGTCGCTCCCCGCCGTAAGCCTCGTCAGCGCGATACCTTCCTCGACGATGCGTCGCACAGTCTCTGGGATGCACTCCAGAAGTGACACATGAAAATATACGTCCCTTGCAACGACCTTTCCGATATCTGCATCGAGGTGCCGTGCTGGAATTTCCCTGGTCGTTGTCGAGCTCATGTCCTTAACTCTCAATATGGAGACCGTTGGCGAAGGGCCTGCCATCACCACGAGCGAATAGCACCGCCGATTTCCCTCTTGCAACAGGATAACTCGCATCGAGACAGCATAAGCCTCTAGCGAGCGGTACAGGAAGTGGACCGCGACCCATCACGCGTCTTCGAACCCACGGAGATACAGCCACCGCACATGGCTCGGATTCGAACGAATTTCAGACCTATATCACTGCCGTGAGCTGGCAATCGCTGCCGCTCCGTCAGCACTCTCGTGTGTCGACGCCATCCATCTTTGGAGTTCGGTGATGCGCCCATTTCTCTTCTCGAAATCCCGCTGCCTTCGCGCTCGCGTTCACAGTGCATCTCGTTCAGACAGTGGCATGCGTAGGAGAACAACCCTGGCACGGCCTCGGCAACTAGTTCGCCCCGACGCAGCCGCTCAAAGTTTGGGCCCGCACCGCCGGCGTGGATTGGTGCATCGAAGAGGCCGAAGTGCGCTTCGTCGTCGCCCCGAGATGTCAATGACAACATCAGCCGAACGTAGAAACAAAAAACCCCGCGAGCCTCACTGGCTGCGGGGTTTGCTGACTTGCTTATACAACCTTAGACATGTTCTCGGTGGAGCGGAGGAGGAGGATCGAACTGCCAACCTTCGCTCTGCCATTCTGATGTAATGGCTGTTGCTCACACCTCTAAATAGCTCGTGTCCAGAAAGAGGTGTGATGCGCCAAATAACCCCCGAGAATTTTCACTAAATGCGACTTCGGTTGTCACTATTTGTGGGACATTTTTCACTAATAGTGCCATTCGGCACGAAGGTAACCTCAAACATCAATATTCCCCGCCCTTAACGCATTATTCTCGATAAACGCCCGACGCGGCTCGACCTCATCCCCCATCAGCGTGGTAAAGATCCCGTCGGCAGCAATCGCATCCTCGATCTGCACGCGCAGCAACCGCCGCACGGCCGGATCCATCGTCGTTTCCCACAGCTGCTCAGGATTCATCTCACCCAAGCCCTTATACCGTTGCTTCGACATATTCCGCTCGGCGTCGGTCATCAGCCACTTCATCGCGTTCTTGAAGTCGGACACGTTCGAGCTGCGCTCCCCGCGCTTGATCATCGCGCCTGCGCCGATCAGCCCCTTGAACGTATGCGCGGTATTCACGAGCTGCTGATAATCGGCCGTGAGCTGGAACTCCTCGTCGAGGACCGACACGCGCACGTTGCCGTGATGCGTGCGCTCGATACGCAGCGAACGCACCTCGCGCACCGGATCGTAGGTCGGCACGACGCGCACTTCCGTCTTCGTCGCATCATCGCTGAGCGCCGCGGCCAGCGACTTCGCCGACGCCTCCGTCGACGCCTCGTTCGACAGGTCGATCGCGACGCCGTCCATGATCGCTTCGAGCCCGGCCGGATCGTACAGGCGGCTCAGCCGCTTGACGACGCCCTGCGCGAGCAGATACGAGCGCGCGAGCTCGCCGAGCGCGTCGCCCGAGATCGGCGTGCCGTTCTCGGTCGGCACGAGCTCCGAACCCTGCAGCGCGAGGCGCAGCATGTGCGCGTCCAGCTCGGTGTCGTCCTTCAGGTAGCGCTCGTCGCGTCCCGCCTTCACCTTGTAGAGCGGCGGCTGCGCGATGTACACGTAGCCGCGCTCGATCATCTCCGGCATCTGCCGGTAGAAGAACGTGAGCAGCAGCGTGCGGATGTGCGCGCCGTCGACGTCCGCGTCGGTCATGATGATGATCCGGTGGTAGCGGAGCTTGTCGAGGTTGTAGTCGTCCTTGCCGATCCCGCAGCCGAGCGCGGTCACGAGCGTGACGATCTGCTCGGACGACAGCAGCTTGTCGTAGCGCGCCTTCTCGACGTTCAGCACCTTGCCGCGCAGCGGCAGGATCGCCTGGAACTTGCGGTCGCGGCCCTGCTTCGCCGAGCCGCCCGCCGAGTCGCCCTCGACGATGTAGATTTCCGACTTCGCCGGGTCCTTCTCCTGGCAGTCCGCAAGCTTGCCCGGCAGGCCGACGCCGTCGAGCACGCCCTTGCGGCGCGTCATCTCGCGCGCCTTGCGCGCGGCGTCGCGCGCGCGCGCCGCTTCGACGATCTTGCCGCAGATGATCTTCGCGTCGCTCGGCGTCTCGAGCAGGAATTCCTCGAGCGCCTTCGCGACGACTTCCTCGACCGGCGCGCGCACTTCCGACGACACCAGTTTGTCCTTCGTCTGCGAGCTGAACTTCGGCTCGGGCACCTTCACCGACAGCACGCACGACAGGCCTTCGCGCATGTCGTCGCCGGAGGTTTCGACCTTCGCCTTCTTCGCGATCTCGTTGTCGACGATGTACTTGTTGATCACGCGCGTCATCGCCGCGCGCAGGCCTGTCAAGTGCGTGCCGCCGTCGCGCTGCGGGATGTTGTTCGTGAAGCACAGCACGTTTTCGTTGTAGCTGTCGTTCCACTGCATCGCCACTTCGACGCCGACGCCGTCCTTCTCGCCGTTGATGTGGAAGATCGTCGGGTGCAGCACGGTCTTCGTCTTGTTGATGTACTCGACGAAGCCCTTCACGCCGCCGACGAACGCGAAATCGTCTTCCTTGCCCGAGCGCAGGTCGGTGAGGCGGATGCGCACGCCGTTGTTCAGGAACGACAGCTCGCGGATGCGTTTCGCGAGGATGTCGTAGTGGTATTCGACGGTGCCGAAGATCGTCGGATCGGCCATGAAATGCACTTCGGTGCCGCGGTTCTCGGTTTCGCCGACGACCTGCATCGGCGAGACGTCGACGCCGTCGCGCGTTTCGATCGCGCGATTCTGGGCGATGCCGCGATGGAACTCCATGAAGTGCTTTTTGCCGTTGCGGCGCACGGTGAGACGCAGCCAGCTCGACAGCGCGTTCACGCACGACACGCCGACGCCGTGCAGGCCGCCCGACACCTTGTAGCTGTTCTGGTCGAACTTGCCGCCCGCGTGCAGTTCGGTCATCACGATTTCGGCGGCGCTGCGCTTCGGCTCGTGCTTGTCGTTGAGCTTGACGTCGGTCGGGATGCCGCGGCCGTTGTCGGTCACGGAGATCGAGTTGTCCGCGTGAATGGTCACGTGGATGTCGTTGCAGTAGCCGGCGAGCGCTTCGTCGATGGAGTTGTCGAGCACCTCGAACACGAGGTGATGCAGACCGGTGCCGTCCGACGTGTCGCCGATGTACATCCCGGGACGCTTGCGCACCGCTTCCAGCCCCTCGAGGATCTGGATCGACGACGCGCCGTAGCTGTTTTCGGGCTGCGAATTGTGCTGTTCAGTCATGGGTTTCTTCCGGTTCTGCTGGGCTGCTCAGTTGGCGGCGGGGTGCTTCTGCCGAGAAAACCCGGGCCGCCTCGGGTTTTTCGCCCCTTGCGGGGACCGGCGTCGTGCGCCGGCGCTCGAGCATCCGAATCGCCATAAAAACGCCAAAGGGGCGTGGCGCCCCTTGGTGTGTCCGGCGAGTCGTGCGCGTCAGATGCGCATCGGCATCACCACGTACTTGAATTCGTCGTTCTCGGGCACGGTGATGAGGGCGCTCGAGCTGGCGTCGCCGAGGCTCACCTGAACGGTGTCGACCTTCAGGTTCGCGAGCACGTCGAGCAGATACGTGACGTTGAAGCCGATGTCGACCGTGTCGCCCTGGTAGGCGATTTCCAGTTCTTCCTGCGCCTCTTCCTGGTCGGCGTTGGTCGACATGATTTTCAACTGGCCGGGCGCGATGATGCAGCGCACGCCCTTGAACTTGTCGGACGTGAGGATTGCTGCGCGCTGCAGCGAGCGCTGCAGCTCTTCGCGGCCGATTTCGAACGAGTTCTTGTGCGCCTTCGGGATCACGCGCTGGAAGTCGGGGAACTTGCCCTCGACGAGTTTCGACACCAGCTCGACCTGACCGAACGTGAACTTTGCCTGGGTCTGCGCGATGTCGATCTTGACCGTGTCGTCGATGTCCTCGAGCAGGCGCTGCAGCTCGAGAATCGTCTTGCGCGGGACGATCACTTCCTGGCGGCCGAACGAGCCTTCGATCTTCATCGACGAGAACGCGAGGCGGTGGCCGTCCGTCGCGACGGCCATCAGGCGGTCGCCGTCGACGACGAGCAGCATCCCGTTCAGGTAGTAGCGGATGTCCTGCTGCGCCATCGCGAAGTACACCATGCCGAGGAGCTGGCGGAACGCCTTCTGCGGGACGGAGAGGCTCGCGCCGAAATCCTTCGCCTGCGCGACGGTCGGGAACTCGTCGGCCGCGAGCGTTTGCAGTGCGAAGCGGCTCTTGCCGGATTGGACTGTCAGGCGCTTGTCGGCGAGCGTCAGCGTGACCTGGCCGTCCGGCATCGCGCGCAGGATGTCGAGCAGCTTGCGGGCCGCGACGGTCGTCGCGACCTGGTCGCCGCCGACGCCGAAGTCGGCGCGCGTCGTGATCTGGAGCTCGAGGTCGGTCGACAGGAACGACACGTCCGGGCCGTTCTTCGTGATCAACAGATTGGCGAGGATCGGCAACGTGTGGCGGCGTTCGACGATACCGCTCACGGTTTGCAGCGGCCTAAGGAGGGTGTCTCGTTCGGTCTTGACCAGTTGCATAGAGTTCCTTCGTTCAAATAACGGCCTGCAAGCCTCGCAGCGCCACGCCGGGGGGCCGTCGGCCCGCCGCCGGCGAGGCGGTCAAACCTGTATTGTGCCTCAAAACCAAACCGCCCCTTTTAAATTGGGGCGCTTCCGCCATTCACAAGCCCTCGCGCGCATCAGCCCTTGAGCGTCTGCTCGAGCACGTGCAACTCGTGGTTGAGCTGCGCGTCCTTGCCTCGCTCGTCGGCGATCTTGCGCACCGCGTGCAGCACGGTCGTGTGATCGCGCCCGCCGAACAGCTCGCCGATTTCGGGCAGGCTCTTCTGCGTGAGCTCCTTCGCGAGGTACATCGCGATCTGCCGCGGCCGCGCGATGTTCGCGGGGCGCTTCTTCGAGTACATGTCGGCGACCTTGATGTTGTAGAAGTCGGCGACCGTCTTCTGGATGTTCTCGACCGAGATCTGCCGGTTCTGCACGGTGAGCAGATCCTTCAGCGCCTCCTTCGTCAGCTCGATCGTGATCTCGCGGCCGTGGAACTTCGAGTAAGCGAGGATCTTGCGCAGCGCGCCCTCGAGCTCGCGCACGTTCGAGCGCAGATGCTTCGCGACGAAGAACGCGACGTCCTCCGACAGGCTCACGCCCTCCGACTGCGCCTTGCGCATCAGGATCGCGACGCGCATCTCGAGCTCGGGCGGCTCGATCGCGACGGTCAAGCCCGAGTCGAAGCGCGAGATCAGGCGATCGTCGATGCCGGAGATCTCCTTCGGATACGTGTCGCTCGTGATGATCACCTGCGCCTTGTTCGCGACGAGCGCCTCGAACGCGTAGAAGAACTCCTCCTGCGTGCGCGACTTGCCCGAGAAGAACTGGATATCGTCGATGAGGAGCAGGTCGAGCGAATGATAGTAGCGTTTGAAGTCGTCGAACGCCTTGCGCTGGTAGGCCTTCACGACGTCGGACACGTACTGCTCCGCGTGGATGTAGCGGATGCGCGCGCCGGGCTTGTCGAGCAACAGTTGGTTGCCGATCGCGTGGATCAGGTGGGTCTTGCCGAGGCCGACGCCGCCGTACAGGAACAGCGGGTTGTACGAGATGCCCGGGTTGTCGGCGACCTGGATCGCCGCCGCGCGAGCGAGCTGGTTCGCCTTGCCGGTCACGAAGTTGTCGAACGTGAGCACGGGATTGAGCTTCGAGCGCTCGTACATCGAATCGGTTTCGCCGTTCGCGTTCGCCGCGCCCGGGCGCCACGTGCGGCGGCCGGCCGCCGCTTCGTGAGCGGTGAGGCTCGGCAGGTCGAGGTCGGCGGCTTCGTCGGCGTTCAGCGCGGCGGCGTTCGCCTGCGCGGCCTGCGCCGCGGCGACTGCCGCATGGATGCCGGGGGCGGCTGTGGTGCCGGTGTCGGCGGCGCTCGCCGTCGCGGCCGCCGCCGCGGGGCCTGCGGACGGCAGCGGCGCGCGGGGTGCGAGCGGCGTCGCGCCTGCGGCGGCGCGCTGGCCCGCTTTCGGATCGAGCACGAATTGCACTTCGATCGGCGCGTTCCAGAAATCGCGGGCCAGATCGGAGATCCGGCCCGAGAACTGGCTCTTGACCCAGTCGAGCTTGAAGCGGTTCGGTGCGGCGATCGACAGCGTGTTCGCAGCGGCATCGAAGGCGATCGGGGCCAAGGGTTTGATCCACGTCACGTACTGTTGGGGCGTCAATTCACGCTCCAATAGCGCGGAACAGTGTTGCCAGAAATCGTTCATCGAAGAGCTGTCGTTGTTTCGGTTGCACGTACGGCACGCGGCCACCCTTGTCGCGGATGCGCAACAAGGCCCGGTGCGGCCGTGCGGACGTGCCTCGGACGCTTGCGCGACAAAGGTTTGAGCGCGAGCGCGGGCCGAGGCGGCGTGCGGGATTCTTGGAGATAAGGCGAGATTCTACCGCCAAACGCGGTGCGCGCGGGAGTTATCCACAGGGCCGAGTCGTCGGCGGGGAGCGATCGCCACAGGGCGTGGAGCCGGGGATCGGCGCCGCCGATGCGGTCCCGGCATGCCTCTAACGTATTGACCGCCAAGAGAAAAACGGTTTAAATAGCGGGTTCCGCGAAAACCAATCCTGCTATTTTCGGCGATTGCGTTCGCCCGGTTGCCTCGAAAGAGGGGGCGCGCGGTCCCTGATTCCCGATATTCTCGAACAAGTGAGAGCGACATGAAACGTACCTACCAACCTTCCGTGACGCGCCGCAAGCGCACCCATGGCTTCCGCGTGCGCATGAAGACGGCTGGCGGCCGCAAGGTCATCAACGCCCGCCGCGCGAAGGGCCGCAAGCGTCTCGCCATCTAAGGGCGGGCCGCGCGCCGTGTCCGCCGTCCGCAGCGATGCGGGCGAGGCAGCCGTTGTCCCGGGTTCGATTCCGTTGCAAGCGTCCGCCGCCTTTCCCAAAGCTGCGCGACTTCTGAAAACGGATGAATTTTCATCCGTTTTTCGTTTGCGCCCGTGGCGGCGCACCGCGCACTTCGTGGTCTACGGCAAGCCGACGGGGCGCGATGCGCGTCTTGGACTCGTCATCGGCAAGAAGTACGCTCCGCGTGCGGTGACGCGGAATCTGGTCAAGCGGCTCGCCCGCGAAGCGTTTCGCACGCGTCGCGCCGAGTTCGCCGGCTGGGACATCCTGCTGCGCCTGCATACGCGCTTCGACAAGAAGGCGATGCCGAGCGCGGCATCCGCGCCGCTCGCGGCGCTGTGCGCGGGCGAGATTCGCGAGCTGCTCGACCGGGCAGCCCGGGAGATCGTCCGTCGCAACGGGGCGAAGCCCGCGTCCGAGTGACGCGCCGACGCCCGTCGCGGACGGCGGCCAGCCGTCCGCCCGATTGGCTCGAACGCGGCGCATCGGCGCCGCCACTGCTATGCAAACGGTTTTGATCGCGTTGCTGCGCTTCTACAAGGTTGCCGTGAGCCCGCTGCTCGGCAGCCGTTGCCGTTTTTATCCTTCCTGTTCGGATTACGCGCGCGAGGCAATCCAGTATCATGGCGCCGCGCGCGGCACTTACCTTGCCGCCAGGCGCCTGTGCCGATGCCATCCGTTCTCCGCGGGCGGCATCGACCTCGTCCCGCCGCCCAACTCCGACGCACGCAACGCTCCTCACAAAGCTGAGGCGTCGTCCCATCGACTCTGAGACAACGCATGGATATCAAACGCACCGTCCTATGGGTGATCTTCTTCATGTCAGCGGTCATGCTGTTCGACAACTGGCAGCGATCCCACGGACGCCCGTCGATGTTCTTCCCGAACGTCACGCAGACGAGCACCGCGTCGAACGCGACTAACGGCGCGTCTGGCGCAAGCGCGGCATCGGCGGCGAACGCGCTGCCGGCGGCCGCGACGGGCGCGGCCCCCGCGACGACCGCGCCTGCGGCGCAGGCGCAGCTCGTGCGCTTCTCGACCGACGTCTACGACGGCGAGATCGACACGCGCGGCGGCACGCTCGCGAAGCTGACGCTGAAGAAAGAGGGCGACGGCAAGCAGCCCGACCTGTTCGTCACGCTGTTCGACCACGCCGCGAACCACACGTATCTCGCGCGCACGGGCCTCCTCGGCGGAGATTTCCCGAACCACAACGACGTCTACTCGCAGGTCGCGGGGCCGACGTCGCTGTCGGGCGACCAGAACACGCTGAAGCTGTCGTTCGAATCGCCGGTGAAGGGCGGCGTGAAGGTGGTGAAGACGTACACGTTCACGCGCGGCAGCTACGTGATCGGCGTCGACACGAAGATCGACAATGTCGGCACGGCGCCCGTGACGCCGACCGTCTACATGGAGCTCGTGCGCGACAACACGCCCGTCGAGACGCCGCTCTTCTCGCACACGTTTCTCGGGCCGGCGGTCTACACCGACCAGAAGCACTTCCAGAAGATCAACTTCAGCGACGTCGACAAGAACAAGGCCGATTACGTGACGTCTGCCGACAACGGCTGGATCGCGATGGTGCAGCACTACTTCGCGTCCGCGTGGATTCCGCAGCAAGGCGCGAAGCGCGACATCTACGTCGAAAAGATCGATCCGTCGCTGTACCGCGTCGGCGTGAAGCAGCCGGTCGCGGCGATCGCGCCGGGCCAGTCGGCCGACGTGTCCGCGCGCCTCTTCGCCGGTCCGGAAGAAGAGCGGATGCTCGAAGGCATCGCGCCGGGCCTCGAGCTCGTGAAAGACTACGGCTGGGTGACGATCATCGCGAAGCCACTGTTCTGGCTGCTCGAGAAGATCCACGGCTTCGTCGGCAACTGGGGCTGGGCGATCGTTCTGCTCACGCTGCTGATCAAGGCGGTGTTCTTCCCGCTGTCGGCGGCGAGCTACAAGTCGATGGCGCGGATGAAGGAAATCACGCCGCGGATGCAGGCGCTGCGCGAGCGCTTCAAGAGCGATCCGCAGAAGATGAACGCGGCGCTGATGGAGCTCTACAAGACTGAGAAGGTGAATCCGTTCGGCGGCTGCCTGCCGGTGGTGATCCAGATCCCGGTATTCATCTCGCTGTATTGGGTGCTGCTCGCGTCGGTGGAAATGCGCGGCGCGCCGTGGGTTCTTTGGATTCACGATCTGTCGCAGCGCGATCCGTACTTCATCCTGCCGGTGCTGATGGCCGTCTCGATGTTCGTGCAGACGAAGCTGAATCCGACCCCGCCGGATCCGGTCCAGGCGAAGATGATGATGTTCATGCCGATCGCGTTCTCGGTGATGTTCTTCTTCTTCCCGGCCGGTCTCGTGCTGTACTACGTGGTGAACAACGTGCTGTCGATCGCGCAGCAGTACTACATCACGCGCACGCTCGGCGGCGCCGCGGCGAAGAAAAAGGCGAGCTGACACTCGGCTGGTCGAAAAAGGGGCGACGCAGTTCGCCCCTTTTTTTCGAGCCGCGCCGAGTGATCGTGCGGTCGTGCGTCGTTTCGACCGAGGATGCGAAAAAGCCGCCTGTTGGTCAGGCGGCTTTTTTTTATTGAGGCCGGCGGCGCGCGATCAGCGCTTCGAGGTGTCGCCGTAGAACTGTTCGATCAGTTCCTGCACCAGATAGCGGTGATGCGGTGACAGCGCCTCGATCTTCGACGCGAGCTCGATCGTCTCCGGCGTCGGCGGATATTTTTCGTCGCGCGGCAACGGCTGCGGCGTCGTGCGCGCCGCGCTCGGCGGCGGACCGTAATGCAGCCAATGCAGGTCGACCCGCAGCCACTCGGCAAGCGTGCGAAGCTTGTCAGGAGTCGGAATCGTGCGGCCCGTCAGCCATTTGTGCGCAGTTTGCGGAGAAACCGGATGCTCGCCGTGATGACGCAAATTGAAATGCAAAGCGAGTTCCGTCGCGCCGGTCACTTTTTCTGGGCTGCGCAACAAGGCGAATTTGAGACGTTCGGTGAACGCCGCTTTTTCTTCGAGTGTCGGCATGGCCAGATTGTGCAGTTCGACCGCTGCCAGGAAGACAACCAATCGGGTTATGTTTAGCCCAACTGAGTGATTGTTTAACTGGTGGATGCCAGAGGTTGCGACTGCGTGCGAGTGCGCTCATGCTTGCTGATTGGCGGTCGAGGTCGTTTCGTCGGCGACACGCCGGAAATTCGTCGTATGAATTGATTAGCGCAACTAAGATAAACAGAAAATTGCGGAAAATGGCGGGTTGGAACGTGGTCTGCGCAATAGTATTGCGCAGTCGGGCTACAATTCGGCATTCAAAGATATCTCCGGTTTTTTTGATTGCCATTTCATTTATTTCAGATTTATCGCCATGCTTGCCACTGATTCCGATCCGATCGTCGCCATTGCCACCGCGTCAGGCCGGGGCGGAATCGGCGTCGTGCGCATTTCGCTCGGACGCGCCGGAGAAGCGGCGGCGCTCGCGCTGAGCGACGCGCTGTGCGGCACGCGGCTCGCGCCGCGTCATGCGGCCTACGTGCCGTTTCTCGACGACGCCGGTGAGCCGCTCGATCGCGGCATCGCGCTCTATTTCCCGGCGCCGCACTCGTATACCGGCGAGCACGTGCTCGAGTTGCAAGGCCACGGTGGCCCGATCGTGCTGCAGCTCGTGCTGCAGCGCTGCCTCGACGCGGGGCGCGCGTACGGCTTGCGGCTCGCCGAGCCGGGCGAATTCACGCGCCGCGCATTCTTGAACGACAAGCTCGACCTCGCGCAGGCCGAGGCCGTCGCCGATCTGATCGAGGCGAGCACCGAGGCCGCCGCGCGCTCAGCCGGCCGGTCGCTCGACGGTGCGTTCTCGCGTGACATCCACGCACTCGTCGACGACGTGATCGCGCTCCGGATGCTCGTCGAGGCGACGCTCGATTTTCCGGAAGAGGAAATCGACTTTCTGGAGGCTGCGGATGCGCGCGGCAAGCTCGCGCGCATTCACGAGCGGCTCGCGCACGTGCTCGGCGACGCCCGGCGGGGGGCGCTGCTGCGCGAGGGGCTGTCGATCGTGCTCGCGGGGCAGCCGAACGTCGGCAAGTCGTCGCTATTGAACGCGCTTGCGGGCGCGGAGCTCGCGATCGTCACGTCGATCGCCGGCACGACGCGCGACAAAGTCGCGCAGACGATCCAGGTCGAGG
Organism: Burkholderia sp. BDU5; assembly: GCF_001522845.1. Taxonomy (NCBI): domain Bacteria; kingdom Pseudomonadati; phylum Pseudomonadota; class Betaproteobacteria; order Burkholderiales; family Burkholderiaceae; genus Burkholderia; species Burkholderia sp. BDU5. The sequence goes on from NZ_LOWC01000159.1 coordinate 279,418, forward strand.
GCATTCCGCTGCACATCATCGACACGGCGGGGCTGCGCGAGACGGAGGACGAGGTCGAGAAGATCGGCATCGCGCGTACGTGGGGCGAAATCGAGCGGGCGGACGTCGTGCTGCATTTGCTCGATGCGCGCAGTGGGCTCGGCGCCGACGACCGAGCGATTGCCGCGCGTTTTCCGGCCGGGGTGCCGGTCGTGTGCGTGCTGAACAAGACGGATCTGACGGGCACGCCGGCGTCGGTGGTGCGGGTGGGCGGCGGAGAGGACGGCGCGGAGGTGTGCGAAGTGCGGCTGTCGGCGAAGCGCGGCGACGGGATCGATTTGCTGCGCGGCGAGCTGCTGCGGATCGCCGGATGGCAGGCAGGCGCGGAAAGCGTGTACCTCGCGCGCGAGCGGCATCTGATCGCGCTGCGCGCGGCGCGGGCGCATCTCGCGCGGGCGACCGAGCATGCGGATCAGAATGCTCAAGCGCTGGATCTCTTCGCCGAGGAACTGCGGCTCGCACAGGAGCAGCTCAATTCGATCACAGGGGAGTTTACTTCTGATGATTTGTTGGGGGTGATCTTTAGTCGGTTTTGTATCGGGAAGTAGCCCGTCGACCGACGATTGCGCAGCAACACCGACGCAGGATCGGATCACCAGCGGCGTTATCCGGAATCGGATTCTTGCTGCGGCATGCAGAGCGGCGGATGGGGCCGAGCGGTCCCAGGTGTCTCGTTCCCAAGCTGACACATGGCGTAGGCGATGCCGAGTCTCACTGCGACTGCGCGTTCACGTCCCCCGTCTGAGCGATCTTGGTTAAGACCTCTTTTTGATAGGCGTACCACGAAACAAGACAGGGCTTGTCACGGCAATTCTTCTCACGGTAGTTCCATTGCTTGCGTGTGCGCTCGGCGAATGCAGCCTTGTCGGGAACCGCTTCTTTTGCTTGCTGATAGATGGTTGCGAGTTCGCGATCGGACGCCGCGAGTTCCGGGTCATGGCAGATCAGATATTCGGGAATTGATCTGGCCTTTGAGCAATCGAAACTTGTTTGTTGTGGAATTGATTCCGTCGTCGAGTCTTGCGGTGTCGACTGAGCCGAAGCCGTGGCCGGGGTATCGATGGATGGAACTGCAACTGGCCGAGGCATCGGTGCAGTCTGACCATACGGTCTCAGTTGGCCCGATAATGCGTCTTCCAGCATTGCGCCTACCAGCGAATTCGGCACGACACGAATAGTCTCGGTCTTTAGCACCGACGTGCCGGACATGATCTGCACTTTCGCAAAATTGCACGGTGCTTGGCATGTCAAGCGCGTCGCATAATTTTCGTTGTCCGGATCAAGCATCAGCAATACGTACGTTCCATCCCGAAGACCGACATAACGCATCATGACGAGGGGCTTCGCTGCTTTGCCGCTTCGAACGTCATCTTCACTCAAGGCCGGCTCGTAGCCATATGTACCGTCTTGTTCCATCGCGTACTGATGAGAGGGCGGCGGAGGCTCGGGCGCAGTGGGCGGTGGGGAGGCGTTGTTGGAACTGCGCGCAGACGTTGGCTGCTGCGGACTCGCCGAGGTAGTAGGCACCTCCTGTTTGCTGGAGCTATTGCAAGCGCCAAGCGTTGCCACCAATAGGCACGACAGCATCAGAGTCCTCATCGTTCACCCCGTCACATTGTGCTAGTTCTCGTACAGCCGACAGCGCAATTGCTTTTTGATTCTAGTGCTGCGCATCGCATCGAGGATGCCCGCCGGGTGGCCGCGAACAGTCGGCGATGGTGGCGCAACAGCCGCCTGCTGATGAACCGCGTCATGCCGATCGCCTACTTCGACCGCCTTGGGTACCCCGGCTCTCATGACATCAACTGCTCGAACCGCCCGGTGTGGACCCGCATGCCGGGTGGTATGGAGGGGATCGGTCAGACCACCTGACCGCCCCTATCCCGATCCGGGCCGCAGCGGCCGGACGATCTGCTGCGATTCGCATGTCGGTTCGCGCGCGACGTGTGACACGGTCCAAGCAAACGCCGAACCTGGCTTGCCACCGGATTCGGCGTATCGAACGAAATCATGCGTGCACGGCATGCGGAACTGCGCGCCGTATGTTCTCCGTCGCCGCCGTGCCGATGCGCGGCGGATGTCTTCTCGTATGCGGCAAATCCGCGCGGCCGGCGCGGACGACTCGACACCGTCAATGCCCTCGCCGCAGGATGCGCCACGGATGGCGCCAGTCGATATGCGGCGCGTGCTCGTCGCGCGGATGCTGCAGGCGGTGCTCCTGCCAGAGTTCGTCGGAGTACAGCACCGCGACGATGAGAAGCGGCAGTACGAGAAAAACGCCCAGTATCACTTGCTCGATCACGATAGCCTCCATCGCGGGGCGGGAACCCTCGATTCATTTTAGGCTCTGTACAAGTGCCCGCAGTCATTTTCCGTCGATGCATCCTTCGACGCACTCCGCGCTTGCCCGGGTGTCCATACCGCTCGCACGCCGTCTCCCGAATGACTCAAGGACAACCACCATGCAAATCCAGAACGAACAACATACGCTTGCGCTGAGACCGCTCGAACGTCAAGACCTCCGTTTCGTCCACGAACTGAACAACGACGCGAAGATCATGCGTTACTGGTTCGAAGAGCCGTACGAAACGTTCACGGAGCTGTCGCAGCTATACGACCAGCACGTGCACGACCAGCGCGAGCGCCGCTTCGTCGCGGCCGGTCCGGACGGCGAACTCGTCGGTCTCGTCGAACTGATCGAGCTCGACTACATCCATCGTCGCGGCGAGTTCCAGATCATCATCGCGCCGAACCGGCAGGGACGCGGGTACGCGACGCGCGCGACCCGGCTCGCCGTCGAATATGCGTTCAAGGTACTGAACCTGCGCAAGCTGTATTTGATCGTCGACAAATCGAATGCTGCGGCGATCCGGGTTTACGAGAAATGCGGTTTCCAGCACGAGGCCGAATTGATCGAAGAATTTTTCGGCAATGGCCAATATCACAACGCTTTGAGAATGTGCATTTTCCAGCGCGATTATTTCGTCGCCCAGCCGAACGCGGAATTGCACGGCCGCGAATAACGCCGGCTGGCGTATACACCGTAAGCGCCACACCGGTCGGGGTATGGCGCTTATGGCAATGGAACGAATGCCGGGTGCAAAAGCACCTGGCATTTTTCTTGTATTCCGCAGGTCAGAAAAATTTCCATGCGGCGCGCGATATTTTTCGACGACTTTATGTGCGATGCATCAAATCGCTAACCGACTCCTTTTAAATTATCCAACTCGTTCATCGTGGGAAACCATGCACCACTGAAAGGCTTGTGGGGCAAGACTTTTGGGCATCCGAATCGTCCGGAAAGTGCATTCGTGCCGTGACCGGGCGCGGCAGCGTACTCAGCAAACGGAGCGGTGCGGTGGGTGCGGCAATTCGTCGCTATTGCGGTCGCACAACGAATGTGCTTGAGATCGCCTTCGCATCTTCTAGCATGAGAAAACGTGGGTCGACGCAAGCCTTTAAATACATAGCTAACCCGAGCTCATGACCCGAGCGAATGGGAGACACGACATGATGAAGCGAACCGGCCTTTTTCTGATGTTGACGAGCGGCATCGTTGCATTTTCGGTGGCGCAGGCGAGCGGCGACGCGTTGCTCAAGCCGCAACAGGAAATCCAGCTTACCAAGAACGCTTGGGGATGTTTGTCGAAAGACAATCTGGATTCCGTACTGAATCATGAGCGCGACGGCCACTCGCAGGCGAAGCAGCAGTATTTCGACGACTACCGCTGCCTGTCGGTACCGGAGGGGCAGCGCTTCCGGATCGTCAGCGTCGACAACGGCGACGTGCAGTTCGTGAGCGCGGAGAACAGCGACCAGCAAGGTCTCTGGGCCGACTCGCGCTTCGTCAAGCAGTAACGCGGTCGCATTCGCTTCTGATCACGCGCTCGGGCACGGCCCGGGTGCGGCAAGATTTACGGCCCGGCGCGTGTCGGGCCGTGCTGCGTTTGCTTCCGCCGCCTTCGGTGTCGTCCGCGCATCGTCGCGCGGTCATCGCGCATTCGGTATCATCACGCCCCGACCCGAATCAACGGCCCGCATGGGGCCCGATGCTGAATGGCGCTCAAATCGACGATCTACAAGGCGGAGCTGCAAATCGCCGACATGGACCGGCACTATTATGCCGATCACTCGCTCACCGTCGCCCGTCATCCGTCCGAGACGGACGAGCGGATGATGGTGCGCATCGCCGCGTTCGCGCTGTTCGCGCACGAGCGGCTCGAGTTCTGCAAGGGGCTGTCGGACACCGACGAGCCGGATCTCTGGCAAAAGGACCTGACGGGCGCGATCGAGACCTGGATCGACATCGGCCAGCCCGACGAGCGCCGCATCGCGAAAGCGAGCGGCCGCGCCGACCGGGTGAACGTGATCGCGTACGGCGGCCGCACGTCGGACATCTGGTGGCAGGGTGTGCGCGGCAAGGTCGAGCGGCTGCACAATGTGCAGGTAACGTCGCTGGCCGACGGCGCCGCGGCCGCGCTGGGCGGCATCGCCGAGCGTACGATGCGTCTGCAGTGCACGATCCAGGACGGCGCTGCGTGGCTGTCGAGCGCGACGCACGATCCGGTCGCGATCGAGTGGACTGTGTTGAAAGCGCGTGAAGGCGCCTGAGCGGACGGCGATGCGGCGAGCGGCGCGTGGGTGGTGGGTTGCCGCGCGTCGGCCGGAGCGAAGCCAGGGTTTTCGGTTCCGGTTTCTGCCCCCGGTTCGCCAGGTTGCGCCCCTGCGCTCAGGGCGCGACGGCCTCCGGCGGTCCCTTGAGCTCGACCATGTTCCCTTCCGGATCGAACAGATAGATCGACGGCCCGTAGCCGTCCGCGCCGTAGCGCCGCGCTTCGTCGCCCGGCCGCGCGCCGTGCGCGGCGAGATGCGCGTGCAGCGCGGCCGCGTCGAACGGTTCGACGCGCAGGCACAGGTGGTCCATGTTCCGGCCCTTTCCCGGCACCCCGCTGTCTGGCCGGTCGATCGACGCCCCGACCGCGAGCAGGTCGATCAGCGAACGCCCGGCGCGCAGCTGGACGAGCCCCAAATTCCGCTGCTCCTTCTCGACGTGGCAGCCAAGCACGTCGCAATAGAAACGCGTCATCGTCGCCAGATCGGCGACGCGCAGCACCACGTGATCGATCTCGTGGATATGGAATTTCATTGGGGGCGTCTCCTTCGGCAGGAAGTCTTACCGAGTGTAGGCGGTTCGTGCGACACGCGGGCGGACGGTGCAAAATCGATGGACGAAAAAAAGCCCGTTCGTGTTCGAACGGGCTTAATCCATATCAGGAGGAGACATGGAGGAGACAGTTCCAACTATACACATCCGGATGGTGCGACGCAATATTCTTTGTGTAAAAAAACGTCAGGACGGCAATCTGTCGCATTCGCACCGCAACAAAATAGGGCCGATGCGGCGCCCGCACGCGGTTGCGGCAATGGATCGGACGATTGTGTGACATTCGTGTGTCAGCCGTTCGAATGAGAGCGCAAGAATCAGCGCGTAGGCGGCCGGGTCGACGTCTACAGTGACAGGCATCCGTTCCGCTTTTGCGAGGTCATGATGAAGAAGCCAGCCTATCCGACCGACGACGCGCGCTGGGCCGCGCTCGTCGCGCGGGACGCCGACGCCGACGGCGCGTTCTGCTACGCGGTCAGGACGACGGGCGTGTTCTGCCGGCCGTCGTGCGCGTCACGGCCGCCGAAGCGCGAAAACGTGTCGTTCTTCGCCGACACGGGCGCCGCGCGCGCGGCCGGCTATCGCCCGTGCAAGCGTTGCCAGCCCGAAGGGCTGCCGCGCGAGCTCGAAATCGTCAATCGCGCGTGCGCCGTGCTCGACGCACATCGTCAGGACCGCTTCACGCTCGCGCAGCTAAGCGACGCCGTCCACGTGAGCCCGTTTCATCTGCAGCGCCTCTTCAAGCGTGTCGTCGGCGTGTCGCCGCGCCAATACCAGGCCGCGCAGCGCGGCGCCGCGTTGCGCGACGCGCTGCAAAGCGGCGTCGCCGTCACGCGTGCGGCCGTCGACGCGGGCTTCAATTCGCCGTCGCGGCTCTACGAATCGGCGCCGCGCGAGCTCGGCATGTCGCCGTCCGCGTTCCGCCGCAAAGGCGCCGGGCTGAGGATCGAGTACGCGACCGCCGACACGCGGCTCGGCGTCGTGCTCGTCGCAGCGACGCGCAAGGGCATCTGCAAGATTGCGTTCGGCGACGCTGCGGCAGCGCTCGTCGACGAGCTGAAGGCGGCGTTCGCGAACGCGGAGCTCGTCGAGTCGCCCGAGCGGATCGCGCCGTTCGTCGCGCAGGTCGACGCGTATCTGAACGGCACGCGCCGACGCTTCGAACTGCCGCTCGACCTTGCCGCCACCGAGTTCCAGCAGCGCGTATGGGATGCATTGCGTCGGATTCCTTACGGCGAGACGCGTAGCTACACGCAGATCGCCGAGGCGCTCGGCGCGCCGCGCGCAGTGCGAGCGGTCGCGAGTGCGTGCGCGTCGAACCCGGTCGCGCTCGCGATTCCGTGTCACCGCGTCGTGCAGAAAGGCGGCTTGCTCGCGGGCTATCGATGGGGATTGCCGCGCAAGGCCGCGCTCCTCGACGCCGAAGCGCAACACGCGGCGGGCGAGCCCGTCGTGTTTGCCGTGGACGACTCAGCTTGAGCGCCGCGTTCGAGTCGGCCGCCGCGCGGCCCGGCAGCGTCGCGCTCGAACTGCCGTTCAAACCGCCATACGATTGGCCGCGCGTGCTGCGTTTCTTCGCGGGGCGTGCGATTCCGGGCGTCGAGGCGGTCGAAGGCGGCGCGTATCTGCGCACGATCGATCATCGCGGCGCGGCGGGTGCGCTGACGGTACGCAAGCATCCGCGCAAGCGCTGTCTCATCGCCCTCGTCGAGGGCGATGCGGCGCGGCATCTGGACGACGCATTCGCCGCGCGGCTCGCGACGATGTTCGATCTAGACGCCGATCCCGCGGCGATCGGCGCGCATTTCGCGCGCGACGCCTGGCTCGCGCCACTCGCTGGCGCCGCGCCGGGCCTGCGCGTGCCGGGCGCGTGGTCGACTTTCGAGCTGATCGTGCGCGCGATCGTCGGTCAGCAGGTGAGCGTGAAAGCGGCGACGACGATCGTCGGGCGGCTCGTCGAGCGCGCAGGCGAGCAACTCGCGCACCATTCGCAGCGCCCGATCGGCTGGCGCTTCCCCGAACCCGCCGCGCTCGCCGCATGCGATTTGTCGCGCATCGGGATGCCGGGCAAGCGCGTCGCCGCGCTGCAGGGCGTCGCGCGCGCGGTCGCTGCGGGCGACGTGCCGCTCGACGCGTACGCGACAGACCCGACCGGCGTGCGCGCCGCACTGCTCGCGCTGCCGGGAATCGGTCCGTGGACCGTCGAATACGTCGCGATGCGTGCGTGGCGCGACGCCGACGCGTGGCCGGCGACCGATCTCGTGCTGATGCAGGCGATCGCCGCACGCGATCCCGCGCTCGACCGTCCGGCGAGCCAGCGCCGCCGGACCGACGCGTGGCGGCCGTGGCGTGCGTACGCGGCGATGCATCTGTGGAACGAGATCGCCGACCGCGCCGGTGCCGCGCGAGGCGGGTAGGCGACAGGCCGCGCGCGGCCGGCGCGGATCGTCTGGCAACGCCGGAGGGCGGGTCAAGCGAGCCTTTCGGCGAGATGTTAAAGTGCCCGCTACTGTCAAATCCCGCCAGGTGGTCCGCGCGCGTCGCGGGTTGCCGAGCCCGCACTTGCATCGATGCCGAACAACATGACTTCCCGCCAGACAGACTTGCTGCAGCAACGCCTTGCCGTGTTGAGCACGAGCCCGACGCGCGAGCAGCTGCCTGACGGCCTGCGCGGCATCGAGAAGGAAAGCCTGCGCGTGACGCGCGACGGCATGATCGCGTTCACGCCGCATCCGCGCGCGCTCGGATCGGCGCTCACGCATCCGTCGCTCACGACCGACTATTCGGAAGCGCTGGTCGAGCTGATCACGCCTGCGGAGCGGGACGCCGCGACGACGCTCGAGCGGCTCGACGAGCTGCATCGCTACGTCTATGCGTCGATCGGCGACGAGATGCTGTGGACGCATTCGATGCCGGGCCTCCTGCCCGCCGACGACGAAATCCCGATCGCGGACTACGGCACGTCGAACATCGGACGCCTGAAGACCGTCTACCGGCGCGGCCTCGCATATCGCTACGGCCGCACGATGCAGTGCATCGCGGGCATCCACTACAACTATTCGCTGAGCGAAGAAGTCTGGCGGCGGCTGCACGAGGCGGAAGGCTCGACCGCGAACAGGGTCGACTACCAATCCGAGCGCTATCTCGCGCAGATCCGCAATTTCCGCCGCACGAGCTGGCTGCTGATGTATCTGTTCGGCGCGTCGCCGGCGCTCGATCTCGGTTTCCTGCGCGGCCGCCCGCACAAGCTCGACACGTTCGACGCCGCGACGCTGTATCGCCCGCACGCGACGAGCCTGCGGATGAGCGACCTCGGCTACTCGAACACGACCGCGCAGTCGGCGCTCGAGGCCGACTACAACACGCTGCAGGGCTATCTCGATGCGCTGTCGAAGGCGGTCAGCGAGCCGTATCCGCCGTACGAGGCGATCGGCACGCACCGCGACGGCGAGTGGATTCAGATCAACACGAACGTGCTGCAGATCGAGAACGAGTTCTACTCGACGATCCGGCCGAAACGCATCACGTATTCGGGCGAGCGGCCGCTGCACGCGCTCGCGTCGCGCGGCGTCCAGTACATCGAGGTGCGCTGCCTCGACATCGATCCGTTCGAGCCGACGGGCATCTCGCTCGACACTGCGCGCTTCATCGATGCGTATCTGCTCGTCTGCGCGCTCGACGATAGCGCGCCGCTCACGTGCGATGCGTATCGCGAGTCGAACGCGAACTTCGGCCGCGTGACGATGGAAGGGCGCAAGCCTGGGCTCGAGCTGACGCGCGACGGCGCGGCGGTGTCGATGCGTGCGTGGGCCGACGAGCTCTTCGCGCAGATCGAAGCCGCAGGCCGCGTGCTCGACGAAATTCGCGGCGGCGACGCGCACATGCGCGCGATTGCCGCGCAGCGCGCCAAGCTCGACGATCCGGAGCGCACGCCGTCCGCACGCGTGCTGCGTGCGATGCGCGCGAACGGGCAGTCGTTCATCGAGTTTGCGCGCGCGCAAAGCGAAGCACATGCGGCGTACTTCCGCAGCCGTCCGCTCGACGAAATCGCGACGCGCGACGCGCGGGCGCTCGCCGAGCGCTCGCTCGCGGAGCAGACGGAGCTCGAAGGGAAGAACGCCGGATCGTTCGACGCGTTCGTCGCCGCGTATCGCGCATATACGTTGAATCGGTTCAGCGTCTGACCAAAGGCAGGGCAAGCGGCGATTACAGCTGCACGTCGAGGAAGTCGTGCGCGTTGCACGCTTCGGCGGTCACGCGCAGCGTCTGCAGCGCGCGCTTCTCGATTCGGCGGATCTGCTCGCGCGATACCCCCGATTGCGCGGCGATCTGCTCGTAGCTCCACGGCTCGTCGCCGCCGATGCCGAAGCGCCGGCGCAGGATGTCGGCTTCCTGCACGGACATCGTTTTGAGCAGCGACGCGACGACCTCGCGCATCTGCGCACCGGCCAGCGCGTCGAACAGGCTCGGCGTCGACGCATCCTCGACGAGGTCGCCGAATTCGGCCTGATCGTCGTCGCCGAGCGGCGCGTTCAGCGAACGCGGCTCGTGCGGTAGCTGCAGCACCGCGCGCAGACGCTCGGTCGACAGCTCGGTCGCCTCCGAGAGCTCCGCGAGCGACGCTCGGGCGCCGCTGCGCTGCTTGATCCGATCGGCGATCTTGCGCACGCGGCGCGCCTGGTCGCCGACGTGAACCGGCAGGCGGATCGTGCGTGCGCGGTCCGCGACCGCGCGCGAAATCGCCTGACGAATCCACCACGTCGCATATGTCGAGAACTTGAAGCCGCGCCGATATTCGAATTTCTGGATCGCGCGCAGCAGGCCGAGATTGCCTTCCTGCAGCAGATCGGCGAGATCGAGACCGCGCGATGCGTACTTGCGCGCGATCGACAGCACGAGCCGCAGGTTCGCTTCGGCCATCTTGCTGGTCGCGGCCGAGATGCGCGCCTCGCCTTCGGCAAACGCGTGCGCGGCGGCGCGCAGCGCGCTCGCGTTGCCCTTCGGCGGCGACGCCGGCGTGCGATGCATCGCGCGCCGCACCGCGTCGATCTCGGTCGATGGCCAGCCGTAGGCATCGAGGGCGGCGTATGCCTGCTTGCGCGCACGGGCGAACGCGCGCGCGCCCTCGTCACCGCGGGCGCGCGCACGCTGCAGCGCGGCGCGCGCACGGGCGAGCGCCGGGTCGTCCGGCAGCGACGCCAGATCGAGAAGATCGAGCGCATCGGCAAGCGCCTGCAGCACGCACTGACGGCCGGCTTCGATTTCAGATGCGAGCGCGATTTCCTGCGCGTGATTCAGCAGCGGCACCGCGTGCATCCGGCGCACGAAGAGGGCAAGCGGATCCGTCGAGATCGCGGTGTCGACGGCGTTGTTGTCGCTTCGTTCGGACGAATGCGATTCGGCGTCGCCGCGCCAATCGGCATCGACGTACGCGGACCGCGCCGGCTTGTCGTCGAACGACGCAGGGCCGCCGCTTTCGTCGGCCGAGTGATGTTCTAGGAGTTCGAGATCGCCGAGGTCGTGCTCGAGCGCGTCAGACGACGCGCCGCTGAGCCCATCGCTCATATCTGCGTATGCCGCGTCGTCGTGGGCGCCGGCAAGTTCGAGCAATCGGTCGATGCCCTGTTCGTAGCGCACGTCGCGCTCTGAGACTTTCATGGCAAACGCGGATCGGGCCGCGGTACGTCGTGACGGAGCGTGTCCGTCGAGCCAGGCTCGTCGGCTTGCCGCGGACGCCCGTCCGCGCCGATGGGCCTTACAGGCGTGCATGTGGTGGCGGACCGCGCAATTTCAATGGCGGGCCGCGCTCATGTAGCCGCAAAACACGTGCCGACACGCTCGAAACAGGTTCGGAAGCCTTATCGATTGCACGTCGGGCTGCGCCGTCGAGGAAAGGATGGCGACGTTATTCGTATGATTCGCGGCGTATGCGCACGGCGCCTGGCGCCGCACTCTCGATGCTTGCCGCCGCACGCTCGCGCAAGCGGCCGTCGCCTTCGTCGTTGGCGTCGGGCTCGACGGGAATATCGCCGGCCTCGGTGTCGCGTTCGTCGGCGAAGTTCGGCTCGGCCTCGCGCGGCTTGGCAGTGTACGAACGCGCGGTGCCGAAGCCAGGCGCGGCTTCGCGCAGCGTCGACGCGTACGCTTTCCAGCCGGCGTCGTTGCCCGCGAACAGGTGCTTGCGAACGGGCAGCGCGAGCGCGCCGTAGTCGAGCGGATCTTCGAGCAGCAGTTGCGGCCACAGGCAGAACGAGCGCAATACGCGGACTTCGAACTCGCGCACGGTCATGTCCTGCACGACGTACTCGACGAGCGGCACGTCGGCGAGCATGCCGTTCGTCGCGAGCAGCGCTTCGATCGACAGGCTGTCGGGCTTCTGCTGTTCGAGGCGGCTCAGGATTTGCAGTACGCTGCCGAGATGGAGCAGCAGCGCGCGCCGTGCGTAAGCTTCTTCCATGACGATGTCTCCGGGACGAATGGGCTCGCCGCGCACGCCGGACGGGCCGCTCGCGATCGAGCAACGGCGAGCGGGTGTTGTGCGGCGAGGGCCGTATGGGGTCCGAAACGCTGCTGCGTCGACGCACTCGTCGCGTCGTTCGCGGTATGCGATGCATACAAGCGTATCCAATTTGCACGCGGCTTGCAGATGCGGATTGACGCACGTCAACAGGCGGGTGCGGGCGCGCTGCGCTCTTCGACTGTGGGGAGTACGGGAAAAAGACCTTGACCCTCGTCAACGGAGCACGAGATCGGTGCAAATCGCTTCGCCCAGCACGCGCGCGACGCGCGCTTCGCTGTCGGCGAGCTTCGCCTCGACTCGCTCGATGAGCCGGCAGAGCTTCGTCGAGCCGCGCCGGCTCGACGGATAGGCGGCGCAGATGCGGTCCTCGCCGAACGACGCGCTCTCGAAGCGCCATGCAGTGAGAAGCGGCACGAGCCGGCCCGCTTCGAGCGCGTCGACGACGCTCCACTGCGGACAGGGCAGCACACCCGCGCCGTCGAGCGTCGCGGCGAGCGCGAGGGCGTAGTTGTCGGTGGCGAGCGGCCCTTTCGGCTCGATGCGTTCGCGCGTGCCGTCGCGATCGAACGTCCAGGTGCTGGCGAGCGTCGGGTGGCGGTAGATCACGCAATCGTACTGCGCGAGTTCGGCGGGCACGACCGGCCGGCCGCGTCGCGCGAGATAGTTAGGACTCGCGCACAATAAGCTGCGGTTCGACCCGATCGTTTTGACGATCTGGCTCGGCAGATCGTAATTGCCCATTCTGAGCGCGAGGTCGAAGCCGTCGCCGACGATGTCGACGTAATGATCGGACAGCGACAGTTCGATCCGCACGCGCGGAAACGCCTGCGCAAACGGTGTGCAGAGCGGTGCGAGAATCGCGTGGCCGAACGAGTGCGCGGCCGTGATGCGCAGCAAGCCGCGCGGCTCGTCGTCGTGCTCGGACAACTGCCGCGCACCGTCCGCGAGCCGGCGCAGCACGTCGGTTGCGGTCGCGAGATAGAGCCGCCCGCCTTCCGTAACACGAGCCGGCGCGTCGTACGCTCGAGCAGTTGCACGCCGAGTGTCGCTTCGAGTCCGGCGATCGCTTTCGTTACCGCCGACGGCGTTTTCGCGAGCTTGCGCGCCGCTTGACTGAGACTGCCTTCCTCGACTGCGTAGACGAAGGTCTCGAGCGCGGACAGCAGATCGATTCGCCGCATTCTTTCCTCAAAGGCACAAGCGATGTGCGTAATAAGATCACGAATCGATTTTTTCCTCTACTTATGATCACAAATGGAACGTTCGGCGGCGCGGCCGGCGAGCGGCAGGAATCCCGTTCGACGTCGTCAAAGGAGAGATCGATGAAGCGCATCGCGTGGATCGTCGTCGTGCTCGTATCGCTCGCGTGTCCCGCCGTGCATGCGGCGGACGGCGACGTGCTCAACATCTACAACTGGGCCGAGTATTTCGCGCCCGACACGATGGCCTTCTTCGAGAAGGCGACGGGCATCAAGGTGCGGCTCGACGTCTACGACAGCAACGAGGCACTGCAAACGAAGCTGACGACGGGCAACAGCGGCTACGATCTCGTATTTCCGTCGAACGACTTTCTCGCGCGCCAGATTCAGGCGGGCCTTTATCAAAAGCCCGACAAATCGAAGCTGCCGAATCTGAAGAATCTCGATCCCGCGATCGTCGCGCGCGCGGCCGAAGTCGATCCCGGCAACCAGTACAGCGTGCCGTACATGCAGGGCACGTTCGGACTTGGGCTGAACGTCGCGAAGGTGAAGCAGGCGCTCGGCGGCCCGCTGCCCGCGAACACGCTCGATCTGATCTTCGACCCCGCGTATGCGACGAAGCTCGAGGGTTGCGGGATCGCCTTCAACGATGCGGGCAGCGAAGTGTTTCCGCTTGCGCTGCGCTACATCGGTCGCGATCCGAATACGACCGATCCGCGCGACTACGAAGCGGCGCTCCAGATGATGAAGAAGATCCGGCCGACGATCCGCCAGTTCATCGCGACGCCCGTGATGAACGATCTCGCGACAGGCGACGTGTGCGTCGTCACCGGCTACTCGGGCGCGGTGCTCGTCGCGGCGCTGCGCGCGGCCGATGCGAAGAACGGCCAGCAAATCGTCTACAGCCTGCCCGCGGGCGGCGCGCCGTTCTGGTTCGACAGCATGGCGATTCCAAAGGGCGCCGCGCACGCGGACAACGCGCTACGCTTCATCGATTACATTCTGCGGCCCGACGTCGTCGCGAAGATCAGCAACAAGGTGATGTATCCGAATCCGAATCGCGCGGCGACGCCGCTCGTCGACAAGCGACTCACGTCGAATCCGGCGATCTATCCGGATGCGGCGGCGATGCGTACGCTATGGGTAAAGCGGCCGATGCCGCCGCGATGCGCATGCAGACGCGCTACTGGACCCAGTTCAAGACCGGCCATTGATCGGTGTCATTTTGACGAGGAGACCGAAGTGATTCCCACCGGACTGCTGTTCGATCCCGCATTTCTCACGCATCGGCAAGGCGATCTCGTGTACGTCGTCCCGAACGGCGCGCTGATTTTCGGCGAGCATTTCGACAGCCCGCTGCGGCTCGCGTACACGAAGCAGTTGCTCGATGCGGTTGGCATGACCGAGCAACTGACGCGTATCGCGTTCGCGAGCGCGGCCGACGAGCAATTGCTGCGTGTGCATCGGCCCGAGTATCTGAGGCAGCTCGCCGAAGCCTGCGCGGTGGCGGGCGAGCAAGTGGTGCAGCTCGGCGAGGACGCGGCGGGCAGCGCGTCGACCGAGCGCATCGCGCGGCTCGCGGCGGGGGCCGCGTGTGCTGCCGTCGATACGGTCATGACGGGGCCGCTGCGGCAGGCATACGCGCTGATCCGGCCGTCGGGCCATCATGCGGGCGCTGATTTCGCGATGGGCTACTGCTACTACAACAACGTCGCGATCGCTGCCCGGCATGCGCAGGCTGCGCACGGGATCGAACGCGTCGCGATCGTCGATTGGGACGTGCATCACGGCAACGGCACGCAACAGGTGTTCTACGACGATCCGTCGGTCATGTTCGTCTCGTTGCACGAGGCGGAGAACTTTCCGGTCGACGGCGGCGAGGCGCGCGAGACGGGCGGCGGCGCGGGCGCCGGCTACAACGTGAACGTGCCGTTGCCGTCCGGTACGGGCGATGCCGGATACCAGCACGCATTCGACGAACTGGTGTTGCCGCTCATCGATGCATTCGCGCCGCAGTTGATTCTCGTGTCGGCGGGGCAGGACGCGAACGCATTCGATCCGCTCGGCAGAATGCGCGTCCAGCGCGACGGGTTCCGGCACATGGCGCGGGCGCTCAGGCAAGCGGCGGGCAGCGTGTGCGACGGACGCATCGCGATGCTGCAGGAAGGCGGCTACAGCTTGCCGTATCTGCCGATCGCGACGCTCGGCGTGCTCGAAGGGCTCGTCGGCTGGAACGCGCCGTTCGATGATCCGCACCTGTTCGTCCAGCATCCGCTCGGCGACGGCGAGCGCGGTGCGGTGGCGGCCGCTCGCGCCGCGCAGGCGCCGTATTGGTCGGCGCTGCGTCAAGCGCAAGGAGGATGAGGTGCGAAGGGTGAGCGTGGCTGCAACGCAGATGGCATGCGACTGGAACGTCGATGCGAACCTGTCGCGCGCCGAACGTATGGTGTGCGACGCGGCCGCGCGCGGCGCACAGGTCGTGCTGCTGCAGGAATTGTTCGAGACGCCGTATTTCTGTATCGACCAGAATCCTGCCCACTTCGCGCTCGCGAAGCCGTACGACGGTCATTCGTGGCTTTCGCGCTTTGCGGCGCTCGCACGCGAGCTCGGCGTCGTGCTGCCGGTGAGCTTTTTCGAGCGCGTCGGCCAGACGCAATTCAATTCGGTCGCGATCTTCGACGCGGACGGCCGCGCGCTCGGCGTCTATCGGAAGACGCACGTGCCGGACGGCCCGGGCTACACGGAAAAATACTATTTCACGCCGGGCGATACGGGCTTCAAGGTATGGGACACCGCGTACGGCAGGATCGGCGTCGGGATCTGCTGGGACCAATGGTTTCCGGAATGTGCTCGTGCGATGGCGCTGGCGGGAGCGGAGATGTTGCTCTATCCGACGGCGATCGGCAGCGAGCCGCACGATTCGTCGATCGATTCGCGCGCGCATTGGCAGAACACGCAACGCGGACATGCGGCCGCGAATTTGATGCCGCTCGTCGCGAGCAACCGGATCGGCGTCGAGCGCGGCGAATCGGGCGAGATCACGTTTTACGGCAGTTCGTTTATCGCGGGCGCGGACGGCGAGAAGATCGTCGAATGCGACCGCGAAGGCCAGGCGATCGTGACTGCCGAATTCGATCTCGACGCGCTCGCGTATCGACGGCGAAGCTGGGGCGTGTTTCGGGATCGGCGGCCGGCGTGTTATCGAGTGTTGAGCGAAGAGACGGCGGATCGTGTTCGATGACGCCAGGCGAATGTGCTGGCGTCGACGTTCCGCCCGCATCGCTGGCTGTCGCGGCAGGCGTTCGAGCGCTGGGCGCTCGACTTCCTGACGTTCGGCAACGGCTACCTGGAGCGTCGCCGGAACGTGTTCGGCGGCACGCTGCGGCTCGAGCCGGCGGCTCGCGAAGTACGCGCAACGCAAGGCGGATTTCAGCGGCTTCGTGTACGTGAACGGCTGGCAGGACCGGCACGAGTTCGCGTCCGACAGCGTGTTCCAGCTCATGCGCCCGGACATCAACCAGGAGGTGTACGGCTTGCCGGAATATCTCAGCTCGCTGCACTCGGCCTGGCTGAACGAATCGTCGACGCTGTTCCGGCGGAAATACTACGAGAACGGCAGCCACGCCGGCTTCATCCTGTACATGACGGACGCCGCGCAGAAGCAGGACGACGTCGACAACATGCGCGAGGCGCTGAAGAACGCGAAGGGGCCGGGCAACTACCGCAACGTGTTCATGTACGCGCCGGGCGGGAAGAAAGACGGCATCCAGCTCATCCCCGTGTCCGAGGTCGCCGCGAAGGACGAGTTCTTCAACATCAAGAACGTAACGCGCGACGACTTGCTCGCCGCGCATCGCGTGCCGCCGCAACTGCTCGGCATCGTGCCGAGCAACTCGGGCGGGTTCGGCACGCCGGACACCGCCGCGCGCGTGTTCGGGCGCAACGAAATCAAGCCGCTGCAGGCCCGCTTCGCCGAGCTGAACGACTGGCTCGGCGAGCAGGTCGTGACGTTCGACGATTACGAGATTCCGCCGGCGCCGGTCGCGGCATCATAGGTGGCAGGCGTCACGCATGCGCGGCACGATCGAGCACTTCTCGGGCCGCGCGCCCTAACACCTCTTCCGACCACTGATTGACACTCTCCCCCGACACGGCCGCCGCGATGCCGACAACCGCATGCACTTCCGGGTTGATACGCAACATCAACTTACCCGATGCGGGCTTCTGAGGCTTCCGGTTCGTGTGCTTGCAGTCTTCCAGATAGTGATCAATGGCTGCGTGGAAATCCGCAGTCAGCTCGTCGACGGTTTCGCCGTGAAAACTGATTTTGTCGTCCACGCCGAGCACGTGACCGACGAAAATCTTGTCGCGCCCGTCGAAATCTACGCGGGCGAAATATCCCTTGTAAGTCATTGCGTTGGTCATGGTTTGATCCCCAATTCGATGAACCAGTCGCGCAAATCTTCCACCTGATACCGCTTTGCCTCTTTACCCGGATGAGGGCGATATAGGTAGCGGCGCGTCCCGTTCAATTCGAAGGCGATGCGCGACCCTGCGCCTTCATTGATGTCGCCGCCCAACGCGACAACCAGCGATTCGATGTCAGCGAATACGATGCCGCCCAAGGTCGGCTTCGTAAAGATCGCCGCGAGCGTTCGGGCGTGTTTCGTTTTCATGCTGGAATGATAGCACAAAGTGCTATCTCGATGCTAGCGAAAAATGATATCTGCGATCTGTCCCGAGCGTGCCGGGTGCGATCCTTGTGTGTCTGGCGACGGCGCGAATAGCGGGCCTACAACGGCTTTGCATTCGCGAGGCAACCCCAACCCTGGACCGCACCACGAGCGGCGCAAGGAGGTCAAGGCGCGTCCGGGGGCGGAGTGTTTGGGGTCAGGCTCTTCGGCGCGCAGCCAGACCCCGACGGTGGCCTTTGCGCGGTCCCCCTCCTCGCCTGCGGTCTTTCTTGATGGGGCAGTTTTCATGCATTCGCCGCCCAGCGCGCGAGCGCCTACTGGCGCGGGCTTCCGGCAGTTTTGCATGAGTGCGGATTCGTGCGTTTTGATGCGCGATGGTGCGATTTGATGCGCCGCTGCGCGCAATTTGTCCCCGCCCCACCTTCGAGCCGCACTATGGCGTGTTCACACTACATTGATTTAAGGTTATGCTTCGGGGATGGAAATCTCCGAAGCCCAATTCAAACAGATCGAACATTGCCTGCCGCGACAGCGAGGCAATGTGAGCCTGCCGAACCTGCAAGTGCTCAACGCGATCC